>NZ_JBHFKW010000007.1:0-165124 GCF_042879395.1 Photorhabdus sp. RM322S | reverse complement strand
CACTGGGCGAGGGTTTACGGCAGGTCTTGCTAACTTATACGATCCTCAAACAACACGTGCATCGTTCCACCATCTTGTTTAAAAAATCACTGTAAACCCTGAATCCGTGGGTGCTGATTATAGATTCCAGTGGATAACCAACATTATTAAACCACAATAAATAAACAATCAATAGGTTTTCCTGCTGACAAAATACACTAGAATGAAAATACCAGCAAAGCCTATGAGTTGTTTTTGGGTGAAAAAAATAAGCAGGATAAATTCAATAGAATTCTCTCCAATATTTATTGAGTTCTTCTATTAAATCGTCTTGGCTCAATCCAGGAAGAAGGTAATTTACGTTTTGATGTATTACGGGATGAAAATATTCCTACCCGCTTCTATATTTATGAAGCATATATCGATGAGAAAGCTGCCAATGCACATAAAAAAACACTCCATTATCTGAAATGTGTTGAAGAGTTTGAACCCCTGATATCCAAACCAAGGAAGAAAACCTCTTTTATTGGTGTGGTGCCAGAAGTGAAATGGTAGATTCACATAATAAGTGCAACATCGTTGAATTATAACTTCGCTTCCAATGAGCCCGCTCACAGAATTAAAGAAAAAAGCCGAAAAATCCGGCTCTTCTGTTAGAATTAGGTCGGGTGCTTGAAGCCGTCTGCTTCAAGCCTCGGTAAGTTGCAGACAGCAAAAAGCCCCAAATGATCTTTCAATCAATTTGAGGCTTAATGTTATGTCCGAACAACATAATCTTAGCCTCTTAACTTCGTAAGGGCAAGAAAATGTCACGAAAACTGTTGCTGTATGGCCTGGTAGTGGTCTGTTTGACACTGTTAGCGTTTACTTGGCTTGTACGCGACTCACTGTGTGAGATCCGCATTCAACAAGCAAACATGGAGTTCGCGGCGTTTCTGAACTACGAAGTTAGAAGCTAACCGTGGGGCAGGGTTCTCCCTGCCCTTTCGGTGGTTATCGTTGTCGGATAAGGCTTCTAGCACCCAAATTAACAAACCTGTTAATACATCAACGCCTTTATTCGGTGTTGCAATTGCTAATAATGAATTATTGGATTGTTTTATTGATCTTTATCGGATAAGTTCAAATGGAGGGCTGGAATTATATTTAAAAAAACATAACACCATAACTAATTGAACTATAATCGTAACCAAGAGAAGCCACGCACACCCCAATACCGGCAAAAATTTGAGCCCCACCATCAACAGGCAAGCAATTTATTCCTACCTCTTAATTAACGCTTCTTATTAATTCATTCGTTTCGAAAAGAAAATCACTTACGCTTCTAACATCAGAAAGATATTGTAAAATGAACCTAGATTATTTCAACCAAAATAATCACTGTTTCTAACAGTGGAAATCCCACTGAATAAAAAATAACATAACTTGACTGCGGGATATTGATCTCATCAAAAGATGACCTTGTGGGAGAGATAACAATGAATAACCATTATGATGTTTTGATTATTGGCGCGGGTATTGCTGGCATTGGTGTAGCATGTCATTTAACAAAGAAATGTCCTGATAAGAAATTTATTATCTTAGATCGTCGCCATACAATAGGCGGTACCTGGGATTTATTTCGCTATCCGGGCATTCGCTCAGATTCAGATATGATGAGCTATGGCTATAAATTCCGTCCTTGGACAGACACCAGTATTTTTGCAGATGGGCCTTCAATTAAAAGTTATATCCATGCAACAGCAAAAGAGTATGAAATTGATAAGAAAATACAGTTTGGGATAAAAATCACGCAGACTGACTGGTCAAATGCAACTCGCCAGTGGACCGTCACCGCGATTGATGAAATCAGTGGAGAAACCCGGCTATTTACCTGTGATTTTCTCGTCGCTGCAACAGGTTATTACAACTATGATGAACCTTATATACCTAAATTCCCCGGCATTGAAGATTTCAAAGGCCCGGTAATTCACCCTCAACACTGGCCTGAAGGATTGAATTATAAAGGCAAGCAGGTTGTTGTCATTGGTAGCGGCGCAACAGCAGTCACTTTACTTCCTGCTATGGCAAATGATACTGAACATATCACGATGTTACAGCGCTCCCCGAGTTATGTTCTTTCAATACCAGGAAGAGATAAGATAGCAGAATACTGCAAAGGCATTATTCCCCAGCGCTGGATTTACACATTGAGTAGAAATCGCAATCTCTTTCTGTACCGTTTACTTTATAAAACGAGTCGACATTTACCTAACTTATTGAAATCGTTTTTGCTGGCGTCAGCTCGCAAACGTGTCGGCCCAGACTTTGACATGAAGCACTTTACTCCAAAGTATATGCCATGGGATGAACGTCTGTGTTTTATTCCCAGTAGTAACCTATTTAAGGTACTAAAAGAAGGTAAAGCGTCTATCGTTACTGACCATATTGAACGCATAACTGAAAACGGTATCTTATTACAATCCGGCAAAGAGTTACCCGCGGATATTATTGTTACAGCGACCGGGCTGAAATTACATTTTATTGGCGGAATTGAACTCTCTATTGATGGGCAAAAGCAACAAGCTCATGATCGAATGCTCTATAAGGGAACGTTGATACAGAATATCCCTAATTTTGCCTGTCTGTTTGGTTATATCAATAACGCTTGGACGTTGAAAGTTGATCTATCTGCGGAATACATCTGCCGTTTGTTGAACGAGATGGAACGTCGCGGTGCGACGGTTGTGACACCATATGCTCAACCGGGTGAAATGCTGGAGGACGAAAATATTTTTGGTGCTTTGAAATCTGGTTATATAAAACGTGCAAAGGATTCTCTTCCTCGTCAGGGACGCAGCTCAACCTGGCAGGTTCCACATGATTACAAAAAAGATCAACAGGTTTTGGGACAGCCTATCGATGATGCCGCGTTGAAATGGACATAACCACATTGACTGCTCCCACCCTGTCACGTTCTTGACGAGTCTGACACAAACCTCAGTGG
This sequence comes from Photorhabdus sp. RM322S, assembly GCF_042879395.1. Lineage (NCBI taxonomy): Bacteria > Pseudomonadati > Pseudomonadota > Gammaproteobacteria > Enterobacterales > Morganellaceae > Photorhabdus > Photorhabdus sp. RM322S. The sequence goes on along the minus strand of NZ_JBHFKW010000007.1, from coordinate 162,159 downwards.
GCAGAAACGACGAGTCCCGCCGCTTTTAATGCGTTTATGCCCTGCTGTTTGATATTTAATGCGGCATTGATGTCTCTATCATGTTCAATACCGCATTCAGGGCAGTGCCAGAAAAGAAGCTGATCATGTGCACCTGCTGGTAACCTATCCACCGAAATTAGCTGTCAGTGTCATGGTCAACAATCTAAAAGCCCGATAATTTAACACTGATATAACGAATTGCTAAGAATAACAGCATCGAAATCATTATTACGCGTCAACCACAAAGAAAGTGCTTTCAGCGAATCAGGTGTAAATTCATCACAGCGGGCAGTGATTTCTTCTGGTATCAGCCAGCACACATCGTCAATTTCCTCTTCCTGTAAAGCAAATGGACCATGACTGATGCAACTGAATAATGCACCATAGATACGGCAATTTTCTTCCTCATAATAAAAGCTACCATGCTCGGCAAAAGGAACTCCCGCTATACCCAATTCTTCTTCTGCTTCGCGCCGGGCTGCGTCCAGCATATTTTCACCCGCCAGCGCAACGCCACCTGCGGTTGCATCCAGTTTTCCCGGATAAAAATCTTTAGTCTCTGTACGATGCTGAACCAGAATTTTTCCCATACCATTATGAACTACGATATAAGTGGCACGGTGCCGTAAACACTGGGCGCGCATCTGCCGACGTGTAGCCTGAGCAATGACTTCATTATCTTCATTGACAATATCAATCCACTCAACACCCTCTGTATTCTCTTGTTCCATCTTCAAAAAACCTTTTTTATTAGCAAGAAATTGCAAGTCTATAGAATAGTTAACCTATTCAAAATCACCAAATTGATAGAGGCTCTACGAAGTTATTCGTTTCGGACGCTTCATGCAACCTTTTGACTGAACCCAAAATAGGGCACCTGATAAACCGTAATGTGATCAAATTCTTACCCGCAGTGATAACGGAGTTGATTACCTGCACCTTATCAACTTCAAAAACCAGAAAAGAGGGGCTAATCCATTTATGCCCCTCATTATGCCAGCATTATTTTACAGTGATCTATCATTTGGCTATTAATATCAATTCACCCATCAGAACTCAAGTTAACACTTACCGATATTAATGTTACTGACAAGCATTTTCTCATATTTATCACATCCAATCCTCTCCAATCAGTACAAAATTATCCGTATAGCGTTTTAAAGCCAAATTACCCCATTTATTTTGTTTAGTATAAATAAGCGCTTGTGTTAACTGGTCGTCCATATGTAAAAACAGGGTATTACGTTGCCGAATATCAGGAACAACATCAGATCTTTCCGCCATTGTTCTTTCAAAGAATCGTTCCTTATCCCGATAAAAATGATATTTCCTCGGTTCAACTAACTCTGCAATTCGATCACCAATGTAATGAATATATTTAAACATACGGTGATCAGGCAGACTCAAGGCATCTTTTAACTTCGGGTTGTCATTACGTGGAAACCATTTAGCCCTATCTGCTTCGCTTATACGTTTAAAAAATTCTTTCTGAACCTCTAATATCTCCTTCATCTTATCTTCCGTTTCATGATTCAGTGATGGGATTAAATATAATTTTACGTCGACAGGTAATATATCACTAAGCTGTATAAAGTTATTTGAATCACTCTTTTTTAAAGCTTCAATAATCAGATTAGCTTTATAAAAGTGAACTATTTTTCCATGATGCAAGAAAACTTCATCACCTTTTGTCAAACCTAACAATTCAATAGTGCTGAATAAATAGCCCAGAGGCCCCCAATAATCATAAAGCCAGTTATCCAGGTCTTTTTCCGGGGGCGCAGAGGGAACCAAATCGTTTTCATTCAGATGGCGGTAATGCGTAATATCTTCCAGTTCTTGTACCGCACTGCGGGTTAATGTCCGCGGCATCCCATAACTGTACAAACAAGGATGATATTTTTTCAGTTGCGCGCTGTGTAATAACCCCAGAGCACCACCTAAACTATGCCCACAAACAAATAAGTTTCGGTTTTTAGCCAAATCAATAATTTTATCAGACATACTTTTATCAGAACCGGGAACTTTTAATTTGCCAATAAGATTAAATGCTTCCCAAAACCCCTTATGGACTTTACCATTCTCGACAAAACCACTACATACGCCGCCTTGACCACAGCCCAGTTTCAATGGCTGGTACATAATATCAGTGATGGCATTATCTATACTGGCCGTTCCCCGCCAACTGACAATAATGTCTTGTTGATTAGATGCATAAAATAGCTCAGTGTCTCCTAATGGGTTTTCACTCGCTTTTGAATCAATAAATACAACATCAGTATAACGTTCACGAAATGGCACATCATATACAATCGGAGAACGCGCTATTTTTTCTATTTTATTGGGTAATTGGGATATATCCAGCATCTGCCGGTTAAAAAAATGGGTGATAGAACCGGCTACATCAACATTATTATTAGAATATGACAGCACTCCCATTAACGCCAGGTTATAAGCATTCACCAAGGAGTAATCAAGCTGATGATGTAACAATAATACCCAGGCTCTGAACGGACACACTTCCAGAACATACCGGTAGTTTATTGAGGGAATGCCAAAACCTTTCGGTACCGGGTCTGGGAAATGATAGTGTGGCGGTTTATCCTCTTTCCATTTATCAATCACAGGTAAGCCATCACTTATCTGACCGATGGTCACATAACGATATTGATGACCTTCTGCTTTGGTTTTAGATTTAACTACCGATATATTGACATCACGCTTTTCTCGTAATGGGCGCTGTTCCATTTCATCGGCTAATGGTTGAGCGCTGATATACAACGTTACTGGATCCGGCGACAAACTTTCTTCCCTAAGCAATCCTTGATCATTAGTTACTCCTTTACGTTCATCTCGCGGCTCCCCCTGGCTTATCAGGCGATAAGGCATATTAACTAATGGATTACCTTGTTCATCAACAAGTTGGAACTCCACCCAATGTTCCATAATTTTTTGACCATCAATAGAGTCTCGTGGGCATAATTCGCTCATAATTATTATTTTCCTTTTTTTATGCTGAGAAAGTAATACAACGCTTATTATCAGTTCGATACATTAATAATAGTGGGAGAGAAAATTCATTCTCTCAAGCGTAATATCATAATAAAATTCAATAAATGCCAAATGAATATAATTATGAAAAACCACAGGGAAAAAAATAAGAAAACAGGAAAAATCCAATTTATTTAATTACTTTACTTAATAAGCATTAAGCCTAAAAAATAAAAACCCAAGCATTAATTTACTTAACAGAAATTTATTTCCATAATAAGAAAAAAATAACACATTGAATAACATGTAAAAACATTTATCACTCTAACTGTCATGATGAATCGTTAAATTTTATTTAAATGAACCAAATAATAAAAACATTCCATTCACTTAAAATAAAAATAAAAATAAAAACTTAATGGTAATATACTATAAACTTATTATTGATATAAATATCATATCAATTATTTAGAATATATTCTCATTTAAACATTATTCAAAAGAATAAAAAAACATGCAGTTTATTGGTTCTCTCAATACCAGTCCTATTCACTCAATCTACGAGGATTTGGGGCAAGCATAGCCTAACGCGGTGATAAGGTTGACCACGCCACCTTATCCCGCTCCGATTCTTCATAAACGACGGTATTATTTCATTAACGCAGCAGAACCAATTTTTCTGATTAATTTTTACAATATTATCGTCTGTTTTTGATAGACGATCCTGTGCTTCGACCACATAATTTGGACAATATTTTAGTCGTACTCAATTATTTTTATGAGATTTGTTGATGTCCAAATTAGAGAAATTATGTGCAGATTTTGCCGCTCAGACTAACATTATGTTGAATCTTTCTACCGGCGCAGCGCAATTGAATATTGGTGATTATGGCCCCTGGTGGATAGAGGTAGACTCAACGGGATCTATGCTTACTTTCCATCATACAGTCACTTCATTTGTTGAGAATGATGCGGAACTTTGGCTCTCATTAAACAGTAATATCAATATACTTGGAGGAGCATGGCTCGCATTACATCAGCCAACGCGAACTATTCGTCTCTGCTTACTTCAGGATATAACACGAATCGATTCTATTGATTTGGTCAATATTTTGGGAAATCTGCAAAAAATAAGAGCTGAACTGCCTTTTCCCGAAATTAAACACACCACTTCAGCATCAACCCACGATATTTTAGTTTGATATGTTTTTTTAGAGAATAAATTCAAAAAACTCACAGAAGAAAAAAATAAAATAATGGAGAGAAAGTATGTCGAATCTTTCAATACAGAGCGCTAACACCAGGATTGATATTAATCATAATGAGTTGTCTCAAGCGGCTTCAACAGATAAAACTTGTCACTGTTGTGAACCGTTGCTAAATAATACCATTGATAATCCACTTACCGCACCAACCTCTGTTATCACACAATGGAATGAAAAATCCGTCGTAACCAACAAACAAATTGAAGCTAACATTTCCCGTTTAGCCAGCGAAAGTACTGCCGCCCATAAAACGGTTGATTCTCTCTTATCTAACTTGGTAAAACTTTTCGTTCGGGTGGAGGGTAATGAATTAACCGCAATCACTAAAATGCTTAATGCCTATACCGGAGATAAACCCGGATTCAGTATCTTAGGTCAGCTTGGTGCGGGTGGATTTACCCGAATCATGAGCGAAGCACAACAAAGCGGTGTGAGGTCTGATAGGGCAAATACAGAACCTCTGACATTGAGGGAGAAAGCCACTGCTTACTATGATCTGACTAACTCAGCTTATTTCCGGGATACTCTGGAGAAAATCTATTCATCACCTGAATTGAAATCAGAATTCAAGGATATAATTGATATTGGCTACCTGGAAAGTAAAAACTTTGCACCTGCCCGAGGTTCCACTAAAGAAAATCCCTTACCTGATCAGTTGGCTCTCTACACTTTTAAAAATGAAAATAAATTTAATGCCTCTGAAAACCCCGAATTATATCAGGTGACAAAACAGGAAAAAGGCAAAGAAGTTACAAGTAATCCTGCTCTGGCTGGCAATAGCCTGACAAAAGTCCAGAATGATTTCAGAACACCCGCTCCTGATAAGGATAGTGTCTGGTCATCTGCCGCTTCACTTGAAGCCGATAATCGTCTGACCAATCGGGAGTTGGAATTTGCTCGTTTAAACCCCCGCAACCGACTGGACAGAACTGACTACCAGTTTGGTCAGTCAGGCCCTATCAAAGCACATCAAGAATTAGCGAAGGAAAACATTATAGTACAACGTGGTAATGGTTTTGCTGTCTGGAATGTGAAAGAAAATACAGGATTTTCTAAGGATGCAACCTTACACAATTTACCAGCTGTCGCTGCACCTTCAGGCACCACGGATCGTTTTATTACTGCGGCCAGGTTATTGGGTACAGGACTGAAAAATGATCTTTCTTTAGGTACTCCTGCTAACGGGGAATCATCGGAGCAGTCAATTCAGCGAGGGGAGCGGGAAATGAAAGAGCTAACCCGATGGCTGGCAACAGGTTATCTGGTTGATGATAATCACCATTCTATGATCGAAGTTAATTTAGGGGCGGCTAACCACGGTTTAGAGTCTCAATGGGGATTGAATCTCTATACCGAACCCTTCTCTTCTCCTATACATGCCAAGGGATTTAGCATATCCAGCCAGGAAATATTGGCAGAATTAGAAAATCGTGAGGATGTCCGCACAGATTACTCTACTTTCAAGAAAGATCTGTACGGTGGAAGTCGGGCAGTTGTTAACGCAGATGGCAGTATAAGAACGAATTCCAGATAACCATTCTTTTTTGCCACTTCATCTGATGATTCATGACCGGGGGAGTTGTTATCGGTTAAACTCACCCCCGGAAATACAGATGATCGTCAGCCAGTGCGGGAATTATCAAAGAGTCTGAATTGGCTGTTCTTAAACAGATCTAAGGTAATGTAATATGTAATGCAATTTCATGTTCCACTGGAGGTTCTATGATCGACCTGTATTATGCCCCAACGCCAAATGGTCACAAAATCACGCTCTTTCTTGAAGAGGCAGGCCTTCCTTACAACATTTACCGGATTGATATTGGTGCGGGAGATCAATTTAAACCTGAATTTCTTGCAATTTCTCCTAACAATAAAATTCCCGCTATTGTTGATCAACAACCCGCCGATGGTGGCAAACCTGTCGCCATTTTTGAATCTGGCGCCATTCTGACTTATCTGGCAGAGAAAACGGGTAAGTTACTCAGCAAAGATATACGTGAACGTATTCAAAGCCTGCAATGGCTGTTTTGGCAAATTGGTGGCTTTGGCCCAATGCTGGGACAAAATCACCATTTTAGTCACTTTGCGCCTGAAAAAGTCCCTTACGCGATTAATCGTTATCAAGAAGAAACACAACGCTTGTATAAGGTTCTGAATACTCAATTGGAAAAAACATCCTATCTGGGTGGTCAGGAATACAGTATCGCTGATATCTCAACTTATCCGTGGGTTCATGCCTATGAGCGTCAAAATATTGATCTGAACGATTATCCGGCAGTGAAAAAATGGTTTGATACGATTAGCCAACGCCGCGCTACCCAAATAGCCTACAGCAAAGCCTGATACCTGTCTGCGGGGTAACTATTTCCCCGCAAAACTTGATCCGACTAACAGATAGCTGTATTTTAAATCATCAGCCTTGATATCCCTGCTATAGTTTCTATATCAACTTAGGTTATAGGAGTGGCTATGCATATTTTAATCACCGGAGGAACAGGCTTGATTGGTAGCCGTCTGGTTTTCCAGCTTCTTTCCCTATCCCATTCCATTACCATTCTGAGCCGCTCACCACAAAAAGTGTATTCTCTATTCAGTAAACAAGCTGAATGCTGGACCACTCTGAAAGATAAAACGGACCTCAATGATTTTGATGCCGTTATTAATCTTGCTGGCGAACCCATAGCAAATAAACCTTGGACTTCCGCGCAAAAAGAAAAGCTGTGCCAGAGCCGCTGGACATTGACAGAACAACTCAGCAAGTTAATTAATGCCAGTCAGACACCACCAGAAGTCTTTATTTCCGGCTCTGCGGTGGGCTATTACGGCGATCAGAATCAAGCAGTTGTGACAGAACATGAACCACCCAATGATGAATTTACTCATCAACTCTGTAAACGATGGGAACAACTTGCGTTACAAGCTGCCAGTGATCAAACCCGTGTTTGTCTTTTGCGTACCGGCGTTGTACTGGCAAAAAACGGTGGAGCACTGAAAAAAATGTTACCACTTTTCCGTCTTGGGTTTGGTGGCCCTATGGGTAGCGGAAAGCAGTATCTACCCTGGATCCATATCGATGATATGGTGAATGCCATCTATTACCTGTTGATGACACCCGGTTTGAGCGGTCCTTTTAATATCACCGCCCCTTATCCGGTACATAATGATCAATTTGCCGCAACACTCGGAGAAGTATTGAACCGCCCTGCAATTATCCGCATACCTGCTTTTGTGCTGAAATTACTCATGGGAGAAGCTGCGGCATTGGTCCTGGGAGGACAGCAGGCAATACCGCATAAACTGGAACAAGCTGGTTTTGGCTTCCGCTATTTTCAGCTAAAGGAAGCTTTTGAAGACCTGCTACACACTAAATCTCAACACCTTTAGCGCCTTGCCAACGGGTAAACAGATCATGAGGTAGCTCGATATCAAACTGATCGAGCACCCGATTAACCGTCTGGTCAATAATATCCTGAATCTGTTCAGGCCGATGATAAAATGCAGGCACTGGCGGCATAATCACCGCCCCTATTTCTGCCGCCTGAGTCATCAACCTGAGATGCCCCAAATGTAATGGCGTTTCTCTCACACCAAGCACCAACTTACGGCCTTCTTTCAATACAACATCGGCCGCTCTGGTCACTAATCCATCGGTATAGCTGTGAACAATACCTGAAAGGGTTTTCATTGAACATGGCAAAACGACCATACCCGAAGTTTTGAACGAACCGGAAGAGATAGCAGCGGCTATATCTCTGTTGTCATACACAACATCAGACAGCGCCTGCACATCCCGTAAACTATAATCTGTTTCAAGCGCCAGTGTCTGGCGAGCGGACTGACTGATGACCAGATGTGTTTCTACGCCCTCAACTGGCTGTAAAACTTGCAGCAGCCTGACGCCATAAATAGCCCCGCTTGCTCCCGTAAGCCCCACGATCAATCTTTTCATTTTTTCCTCGTGCTGACACTGGACAGCAATTTAAATCCGAAGGGCATCAACCTTCATTATAGATATCCAGATTTTCAATTTCGTTCTGATTATTCAATGTCATTTCATCGTCTTTACGTAAATTTTCCAGATAATAGAGATAAGTCTGGTCAATGTCTTTGGTAACATAAATGCCATTGAATACTGAACATTCAAACTCTTCAATATCCGGGTTTTCTTCACGAACGGCATCAATCAGATCCGTTAAATCCTGGAATATCAACGCATCTGCACCAATGAGCTGGCGAATTTCATCAACTTCACGTCCATGAGCGATCAATTCATTTGCATTTGGCATATCAATGCCATAAACATTCGGGAAACGCACTTCCGGGGCCGCAGAAGCAAAATAAACCCTCTTCGCTCCCGCTTCACGGGCCATTTCAACAATTTGTTCTGATGTTGTACCACGAACAATAGAATCATCCACCAGCAGCACATTTTTATCGCGGAATTCCGCACGATTAGCATTCAGTTTACGGCGGACTGATTTCCGACGCTCCTGTTGACCCGGCATAATAAATGTCCGACCAACATAACGGTTTTTCACAAACCCCTGACGGTAGGGTTTACCCAGTATACGGGCAATTTCTAGCGCAATATCGCAGGAAGTTTCAGGAATAGGAATAACCACATCAATATGCAGGTCTTCCCATTCACGGGCAATTTTCGTCCCCAGCTTATGCCCCATCCGCACACGGGCGTTATAAACCGAAATCTTATCAATAAAAGAGTCTGGACGGGCAAAATAGACAAATTCAAACAAACAGGGGGTCAGAGAAGGATTTTCAGCGCACTGGCAGGTAAATAACTGGCCTTTCTCAGTGATATAAACCGCTTCACCCGATGCAACATCCCGCAGGAATTCAAAACCCAGGGTATCCAATGCAACACTTTCAGAAGCGACCATATATTCATTACTGCCATCATTCAAAGTACGCTTGCCTAACACCAACGGACGTATACCATGTGGATCACGGAAAGCAACTAACCCATGACCGATAATCATCGCAATACAGGCATAAGCACCACGAACCTGTTTATGCATTGCCGCTACCGCGGCAAAAATATTGTCAGGCTCCAACGGATAATACTGGAAACGATCCAATTCATTAGCAAAAATATTGAGCAAAATCTCGGAATCTGACGTGGTATTCACATGGCGACGGGCATTTTCAAACAACATTCTTTTTAATTCATGCGCATTCGTCAAATTACCATTGTGTGTCAATGTAATACCAAATGGAGAGTTCACATAAAACGGCTGGGCTTCCGATGCACTGGAGCTGCCCGCAGTCGGATAGCGAACATGACCAATCCCAATCGTTCCCTGTAAACGCAGCATATGCCGGGTTTCAAACACATCTCTCACTAAACCATTGGCTTTGCGTAAACGAAACCCATTGTTACCATCAATAGTAGCAATGCCAGCAGCATCTTGCCCACGGTGCTGAAGCACCGTCAACGCATCATAAATCGACTGGTTAACCGGTGTAAAACCGACGATACCAACAATACCGCACATGTAGTTTTTCCTCATCAGCCAAGCGGAGAGGTATATTTCTCCGGCAGGAAACTTGACGCATTTTGCAGGTAGTCAAAGAACCACCTGATGATATGACTGAACTGTGGGATCAATTGTGACTGCTTCCAGTCATCACTTTGAGACAATGGTGTGAATGTATCCAGAAAAAACAGAATAGCAGCGACAATCAGCACACCACGCAATGCCCCAAAGCAGACTCCCAGTACCCGATCAGTACCCGACAATCCAGTCCGTTGCACAAGAGAACCTATCACATAGTTCACCACAGAACCGACAATCAACGTCGCAATAAACAGAAGCGCAATAGCGATTCCGTTACGCACCAGTTCATCTTCAAAACGGGTAAAATAGACCGCTAAGTAAGAGTAGAAGTGGCTTGCCACAAAGAAAGCACATCCCCAGGTGACCAGTGACAACGCCTCACGAATAAACCCACGAATCAGGCTAACTAATGCCGAGAAACCAATAATGGCAATAATAACGTAATCAATCCAAACCATATTTTAATTCCAAAATAGACGCCCCGGCATCCGTTTCAGGCGCATTTTAACAGAAAACGAAAACGTTTGCGTAGCAGATTTCCTATTCCACTGAAAATAATTAGCGGCGATATAGGAAACTCATTATCGCCGCGGTCACTTAATATTTATTACTTAATTTCATCACAATTATCCTATTCGTCACATAGGCACCGTCAGCTTTATTACGGTCTATAACTTCTTACCTGACCTTGTAATCCTGTCAGATTTTTCAGTTCTGATAACGCCGAATCGAGTTGCTGTTTAGACGCATTCGGGCCGACATATATTCTGGTTAACTGCCCGTGCACCGGAGATGAAGGTACTGTATAGACCTGATAACCCGACAAACGCAGCCTGGCAACAATTTCATCCACCTTTCCTGCATTTTTCAAAGCACCCAGTTGTACGATATAAGCTTGCCCTTGCGGTGCTTTTTCAACCGGTTTAACTTCAGGTTTCGGTTCTGGTTTAATCTCTGGTTTAGCCGGGACCGGCTGCTTAACGTCCGGTTTTTGTTCAGGTTTAATCTGTGGTTGAGGCTTAACTTCTGGCTGAACAGCAGGAGGCGCTATCGGTGCAGGCGACGGTGGAATTGTCACCAATGGTATTTCCGGCTGCTCCAGAGTTTCCGGCAGCAATACCTCTGTCTCATCTTCCAGAGGCATGGATAATATTGGCGAATTAAGGGGAGGAATAGATTCAATTTCTTGCTCATCCCCAGGCTTAGGAACCAAGGGAATTGATGCAAACTTATCTTCGTTATATTTCTTGTTGCCGTCCAACAATGCAGGCAACACAATAACACCCAGTGCTACCAATACAATTGTACCGACCAAACGATTTTGAAATTTACTTGCCACTTCGCTTCTCCCTGTCCAGAGCCTCCACGACATACGCTACTGTGTGGAATGAACCACAAACGACAACAATATCCTGTTCATCAGCGTCTGCCATTGCCTGATACCAGGCATTTTCCACATCAGTAAATACCCGTGGTTGTTCAAGATGTTGAGCCAGTGCCTGTGCATCTGCGCCACGCGGTTCAGTCAACGGAGCACAATACCACTCATTAATTTGCTGTGACAGGCAAGCCAGTGTGCCGGCAATATCTTTATCACCAAGCATACCCACTACACCCAGAATTTTGCTGCCCGGTTGACGGGGCAACAGGGCTAATTTCTGCACCAGATAAGCGGCTGCGTGTGGGTTATGCGCCACATCCAGAATTAACAACGGCTTTTCATGAACTATTTGGAAACGCCCAGGCAACTGCGCATTTTGCAACCCCTGATGGATGGCATTTTCATTAATAGCCTGACTGACTTTATCCCCTTGTCGTAACAGGCAACAAATAACACCCATTGCGGTTGCAGCATTCATCAAAGGAACATTTGGCAAAGGCAGATTACTAAATAGCCTATCATCAGATTGCCAGTGCCAATCTTTCTCCTGTTGAGAAAATCGCCAGTCAATACCACAGCGGAACAACTTGGCCCCCAATTCATCGGCGACTTCTGCAATAGAAGATGGCATATCCGGCTCACCAACTACGGCAAAACGATCTTTGCGGAAAATACCCGCTTTCTCACGACCAATATGTTCGCGATCAGCCCCCAACCAATCAATATGATCGAGCGCAATACTGGTAACGGCTGCAATATCGGCATCCACAATATTAGTCGCATCCAGCCGTCCACCTAAGCCGACTTCTAAGATGACGACATCCAGACAAGCTTCTTTAAACAGTTGCAGAGCCGCTAATGTGCCATATTCAAAATGAGTCAGTGAAATATCACCACGACGGGATTCAATATCCGCAAATACACGACAGAACGCCTGTTCAGGTAACTCTTTACCCTGAATACGGACTCTTTCGGTATAACGTACAAGATGCGGTGAGCTGTAAACGCCCACTCTCAACCCAGCCGCCAACAGAACAGCTTCGATAGTGCAACAAGTGGTACCTTTACCATTCGTACCGGATACGGTTATCACCTTAGGCGCGGGATTAACCAATTCCAAGGTTCGGGCAAGTTTACCCACACGTTCAAGCCCCATATCAATTTTAGTATGCAGTTTTTCAAGATAGGAAAGCCACGTCGTCAGTGACGACGTGGCTTGAGGAATTTGCAAAGTGTCAGACATCTTCTTTATTAGTACTTATTTGAATATTCGCATCAACATCAGCGGGTTCTGCCACAAATTCAGCAACAATGGGTTTAGTACCAGGTTGCGGCTGATGAGTCAGTTTAGCAAGCAAACTGGCAAGTGTGTCTCGTATTTCAGGGCGACGAACAATCATGTCAATCGCCCCCTTTTCCAACAAAAACTCACTGCGCTGGAAACCTTGCGGCAATTTCTCACGTACTGTCTGCTCAATAACACGTGGCCCGGCAAAGCCAATCAATGCCTTCGGTTCAGCAATATTGATATCACCCAACATTGCCAGACTCGCTGAAACACCGCCCATTGTCGGATCAGTCATCACAGAGATGTAAGGCAAACCACGCTCCTGCATTTTTGCCAAAGCAGCACTGGTTTTCGCCATCTGCATCAGTGACATCAGCGCTTCTTGCATACGGGCGCCACCACTGGAAGAAAAACAGATCAGAGGGCAATTGTCTTCCAGTGCCTGTTCCACCGCACGAACAAAACGGGCACCAACAACAGAAGCCATTGAACCACCCATAAACGCAAATTCAAAAGCAGCAACAACAACCGGCATACCACTCAACGTGCCTTTCATCACGATCAGTGCGTCTTTCTCTTCAGTTTGCTTTTGTGCTGCCGATATACGGTCTTTATACTTTTTAGAATCGCGGAATTTCAGAATATCTTTTGGCTCTAATTCCGCCCCTAATTCAGTTTTTGTCCCTTCATCAAGAAGAGTCTCCAACCGGGTACGCGCTGAAATACGCATGTGATGATCACATTTAGGGCAAACCTCAAGATTGCGCTCTAACTCAGCACGGTAGAGCACCTGACTGCAACTATCACATTTAGTCCAAACCCCTTCAGGGATATTTGCCTTACGAGTTTGGGTAATGTTGCTTTTATTAAGAATTTTTTCAATCCAGCTCATTGAATGATCTTTCCGTCTGAATCTGGCTTATGCCAGTTTTGTTATGTGTGCCATTAAACCACAATGCTATTACAGTGTGGATAAAAAACTGCTCAAACCTGTTACGGGTTATTGGTTTTCTGTTTCATCGCCGCACGGCGGTGACGCCAGATTTCAATCACTCCAGGCAGGATTGAGATAAAGATGATAGCAACAATCAACAGTTTCAAATTCTGTTGTACCATTGACATATCACCGAATATATAACCAGCATAGGTGAATAACAGTACCCAAACCAGTGCGCCAATCACGTTATAAGCAGCAAAATGACGATAAGACATTTTCCCCATGCCTGCAACGAATGGTGCAAATGTTCTGATAATGGGTACAAATCGCGCTAAAATAATGGCTTTCCCACCATGTTTTTCATAAAACTCATGTGTTTTATCCAGATAACTCCGGCGGAAAATTTTCGAATCCGGATTGGTAAATAATCTTTCGCCAAAGACACGGCCAATAGCATAGTTCACCGCATCGCCAATAATAGCCGCAATAATCATCAATATCACCATGATATGCACATTCAGATCATTGGAATCCAACGCCGCTAAAGCACCCGCAACAAATAAAAGCGAATCTCCCGGCAGAAATGGAGTCACCACCAACCCTGTTTCACAAAACAGAATCAGGAACAGAATGCCATATATCCAATGACCATATTGTGCGACAAGTTCCGCTAAGTGCATGTCAATATGGAGAATAAAATCAATAATAAATTTAGTAAAATCAACGAAATGAGTCAGAAATTCCATAATATTCCCCGTTATACCAAAACATCCTTGTCAGCAACCAAAATGTTAAATCAGATCATCTGCCAGAAACAGAGGCCCCATAACCGATCCCGGCAAACCAAACTGCGCTGGATAATCAACGGCAACCAGATATAATCCTGCCGCTTTGGCCGTCGCAGCGGCTTTTGTCCGGTCTTTTACCGCAAGCAATTGAGCCATCCAGTTAATATCCTGATTCCCACAACCAATTTCCATCAGGCTACCGACAATATTACGCACCATATGATGCACAAAAGCGTTGGCTTTAATATCTATTACGACGTAATACCCGTAACGGTTGACATTAATATGCATCACATTACGCCAGGGTGTTTTGGATTGGCATTGAACCGCACGGAAAGAGGTAAAATCATTTTCCCCCAACAAACACTGCGCGGCCTGATGCATCCGCTTTTCATCCAATGGATAATGAAAATGTGTCACGCCACAGGCCAGTACTGCCGGACGATAACGATGATTAAAAATAATATAACGATACCGCCGGGCAGTCGCGCTGAAACGGGCATGGAAATCCTCATTCACGGTTTTTACCCAACGAACAGCAATATCCGGTGGTAAATGTGCGTTCACTCCCATTGTCCACGCCGCATCCTTGCGCTGCACAGACGTTTCAAAATGAACGACTTGCCCTGTTGCATGTACTCCAGCATCGGTCCGGCCGGCACAAAATACCGATATGGGTTCATTAGCGACTTTTGATAACGCTTCCTCAAGACACCCCTGAACACTTTTCACTTCCTGCTGGCGCTGCCAACCATAATACCGGCTGCCATCGTACTCAATGCCCAATGCAATTTTCATTTTTGAACCTGGCACAGATGCTGTTTGTTCTGTACCAAACATCAGTAAAATTGCTCCTGAATCAGTTTTTCCGCAGTCTCAACCGCCATCAGCGCACCACCAAACCGAATATTGTCGGCTACAGACCAGAATTGTAATACTTCCGGCATACCATAATCATTACGCAGACAGCCAATACTCAACAAATCATTACCAGATGCGTCTGTCACCGGAGTCGGATAATCGCCTTCATCAGAAACATGAATATCAACCATCCGCTCTAACTCTTCACGGGCTTCTTCCACACCAACCGGGCGCAATGTTTCCAAATGGACTACCTGAGCATTACCATAAAAAACCGAAGACTGAACGCAACTGACTGAGATCGGCAGCCCCTCATCCTGTAAAATTTTGCGTATCTGATCCACAAGACAGCGCTCTTCACGCACCGAGCCTTCGGCATCTGCCAGCAACGGTAAAAGATTAAATGCCAATTGCTTGCTAAAACGACCTGGCTCGGGTGGGATACCGTTAAGTAAACGAGCGCTCTGACCGGCTAATTCATCAACCGCCGCTTTGCCGTGAATGGAGGCAGAGAGCAAATTAGTCAAATGTAAGCGTGCAATTCCTGCGGCGTCAACCAACGGTTTAATTGCTGTCAGCACCTGACTGGTCATGCAATCTGCCAAGGCGACAATATTACGGTTACGATAATCCGCCAACGCATGAGGATTCACACCCGGGACAACCAGGGGAACATCCGGCTCCATAGCAAATAATCCGCTGCTATCGAGCACCAGACAACCTGCTTCTGCCGCTTGTTCAGCATACTGTGCCGTAGCTTCTGTTCCGGCCACAAAAAAAGCGAGTTGCACCTGTGACCAGTCAAAATCAGCAACATCACGGACAATTAAACTTTTACCATTAAAACGCAGGTTTTCACCGGCACTATGTTCACTGGCAAGAGGATACAGTTCACCAACGGGAAACTGACGCTCCTGTAATAACGCCAGTATCGCTTCACCTACCGCGCCTGTCGCACCCAACAGGGCAATATTCCATCCTTCCGACATGTTGGTTTTCTCCACCTTATCTTTCTGATATGCAGGCATATTTCTGCACGAATTAAATCAGTTCTGTACTGAAACCAAGAGCGGCTAACAACTCAGCACTCTCTCTGTTATCACAACATACAGTTAGGGATGACCATTCCCGACGTTCCAGATAGTTTTTGCGCAGAAGATCGAATTGCCCTTTCTGACCGGCAACCTGCCGTAACGGGGTATCATCGCGGCGCACATCATACACTAAATGTATCAATCGCTTTAATGTGCTTTGAGTCACATTTCCATGCAGAGTGACCCGGCTGAAATCAGGCTCAGGCAACAGCTCAGATAAGGCAACTTTACGGGGTTGATCAAGGAATCCACAATAAGCCTCAAATACCTGTGTAGTGCCGCGTGCCTTACCTTCGAGGGTATAACCCGCGATATGCGGAGTACCTATATCGACTAATTCCAGCAATGGCAGGGATAAATCAGGTTCTGGTTCCCAAACATCCAGCACAACACTGAGTTTTTTACCACGCGTCAACTCGGCAAGCAGGGCCTGATTATCAACAACTTCACCCCGGCTGGCGTTAATCAATATGCGGTTATCCGGCAAAGCCGACAATAATTCAGTACCCGCCAGATGAAGTGTTTTATATGGGCCTGATTTACTCAGTGGCGTATGGAATGTCAGAATATCCGCCTCTTTGACCAGTTTCTCCAATGGCCAAAATTCACCGGCATCACCTCTTTCAGCTCTTGGCGGATCACATAAGAGTGTCCGTATACCAAGGGTAGATAACCGCTCTGCCAGCCGGCCACCGACATTACCGACACCAATGATCCCCACAACTTTATCTTTGAGTTCAAAATTGTCACGTTCAGCCAGTAACATTAATGCGGAGAAAACATATTCAACCACAGCAATGGCATTGCATCCCGGCGCAGCAGAAAACCCGATTCCCGCCTGAGATAACCACTGTTGATCCACATGGTCCGTACCCGCGGTTG
This sequence comes from Photorhabdus sp. RM322S, assembly GCF_042879395.1. Taxonomy (NCBI): domain Bacteria; kingdom Pseudomonadati; phylum Pseudomonadota; class Gammaproteobacteria; order Enterobacterales; family Morganellaceae; genus Photorhabdus; species Photorhabdus sp. RM322S. Next base: position 145,075 of record NZ_JBHFKW010000007.1, on the reverse strand, counting down.
CCGTACCGATAAATTTTACCGTGCTGCCTTTCAGCAATTCTTCATTAACTTGAGTCACCGAGCGAACCATAAACGCATCCGCGTCATCCAGTGCTCCTTCCGGCACCGGGCGCCCAGAAATAGCGTGTACATCCCCTAATTGCTGAAACAGTTGTTCAGCATAAGGCATATTTTCATCAACCAGAATCTTCACTTCATTCCATCCTGTGGCATAAAACGGACGTAGCCGGCTATTTTGCCATTTAATCGTAATAAAACCCATCACGACGGTTTCTTTTATTGTTAGCCTTTTCTGAAACGCTCCGGTGTCGTACCCGCCAGTTGCTGAAACATCGCAATAAAAGCAGAAGATGAGCTGTAACCTACATCAAACGCGACTTCATTAACGGTTTTCCCTTGTTCCAGCAAAGAAATAGCATGGATAAACCGCAGCCGTTGCCGCCACTCACTAAATGATATGCCTAATTCTTGCCGGCAACGCCGTGACAAAGTACGTTCTGAGGTATAACGCTGTTTTGCCCATTGTGCCAATGACGTATTATCAGCCGGATTGCGTTCAAGTTCCTGTAATATCGGTGCTAAAAGTTTATCTTTAGATAAAGGCAGATAGGTATGCTGAACAGGAGACTGAATGAGTTGATCAATCAGCACTTGAGCCAGCCGTAAATCCTGTTCTGTTTCCGGTATTTTTAATTTACGTTCAAAACAATCAGCCATAATCGTATTGAATATTGAGCTAAGACGAATAATACAAGGAGCATCCGGCAATAATTTCCCCCACTCAGGAGAGATATCTATTGCCCTGAATCTCATGGATTTTCTACTATATCCCGAATGCTCTATTCCTTCCGGTATCCAGACACAGAATTGCGTCGGCGCTAAGAAATGTTGTCCCCCAGCATTCATTGCCATTACACCACAGACGACATAAATAAGTTGCCCGAATGGATGGGTATGACGTAAACACTCGGTGTCCGCACTGAATAATTCGCTACGAAAAGAAATACTCGCCGGAATATCCATACGCTTTACAGGGATATGAAGTTTTTCTGCCATATTGTCTCAATTGCCTTATCCATTGTCTGATTATCGTTATATATAATAAATCAGACACCATTAGACTAAACACTCATTTTTATCTCAATGCGACTCATCTATATGAATATGATTTTCCCGCTTCTGGCAGTCCTGATTTGGTCAATTAATGCCGTGGTGAGTAAAGCCTCCGCTACAGCAATTGATCCAGCTGCAATCTCTTTTTATCGCTGGTTCCTGGCCTTTCTCGCATTAACTCCCTTTGTTGTGCTGCCTGTTATTCGCCAATGGAAAACAATCTGTCAATATTGGTGGAAGTTATTAATTCTTGGTGCACTTGGTATGGTACTTTACCAAAGCCTGGCCTATTACGCTGCACACAGTATCAGTGCAACATTTATGGGAATTTTTAGCTCATTGATTCCTCTTTTGACTGTTGTCATCAGTATATTTGTTTTACGTGTTGTCCCCACTGTTGGTATTGCTCTTGGTACTGTGCTATCGCTGTTTGGTTTAGTCTGGTTAGTCAGTACCGGTGATCCCATGTCATTGTTGCAACACGGTTTAGGCCGCGGTGAATTAATGATGTTGATTGCTTCCACCTCCTACGCACTCTATGGCGTATTAACCAAACACTGGTCTATTCCATTGCCAAACTGGCAATCCCTGTATGTGCAGATTACTTTTGGTGTCCTGTTATTACTGCCAAATTTCTTGTTGACCGACGATGTTCAATTGAATGCCAACAATATCTCGTTAGTCTTATTCGCCGGTATTCCCGCCTCTATCCTTGCCCCTTATTTATGGATACAAGGTGTCATAAAACTTGGTGCTAATACTACTGCCATATTTATGAATTTGACGCCAATATTTACAACGATTATCGCTATTCTGGTTCTGCACGAAAAAATTCACAGTTACCATCTGATCGGTGGCGGCATAACACTATTAGGTGTCGTACTGGCACAACAATTACGTGCTCCTCTTTTTGGCCGTAAAACAGAAAAACCGCAGAAAACTAATCATCAGAAAGCCTGAAAGGAATTCTTACTAATAAGCCGCCCAGTGTTTCACTGGGCAGTAATTGTGGATGAGTACCATGATAAAGACTAATGTCTTTTACCAGAGCTAATCCCAGCCCTGCCCCTTCATGCCCCGCAGCATTATCAAGACGATTAAAAGCCATCAGTGACAAATTGACTTCTTCTTCAGCAATCCCCGGCCCACTGTCATCCACTTCCAAATAACAATATGTCTTACAAGGGCTGAGAATAATTCTGGAAGTCACCATTCCGCCCTCCGGCGTATATTTAATTGCATTGTCTAATAAGTTGGCGCACATTTCTGTCAGTAATACAGGTTCGCCTTTTATCCACTGAGTATTTTCTCCTTCATAACCCAAATCAATATATTTACTTTCAGCCTGTTGCAAACGAGAAAAACATGCCTGTTGCAACAATTCGACTAAATTGACCGGCTTATAATCTTGAACCGCTTCCTTTTCATGCGCTTTTAAACGAGAGAGTTGTAATAAACGGTCTGTCAGAGAAATCGTATTATCCAACGTACTATCAATAGCCCGCAAGCTCTCTTTCCATTGTTCGGGAGCTTGGCTGGCAAGTGCGACCGCCACCTGGGTTTTCAATACCGTTAATGGTGTTCTGAGTTGATGAGAAGCATCCGCACTGAATCTTTTCTGTCGGCTAACCATCAGTTTCAGCCGCTCTATATAGCGGTTAAGTGCATGTAATAACGGAGAAAGTTCTGACCACGGCAACATATCCGGTAACGGAGTCAGATCATTAGCGGGGCGACGAACCATGACACCAGAAAGTTTATGTAGTGGTTTTAGTAATTGCTTCAACAGAAAATAAGCCAGAATCAGCGTCAGCCCGACAACGGCTCCCTGACTCAGCAAAGAAGATATTAATAATTGTTGCGCAAAGTAATAACGAGAAGCCACCGTTTCAGCAACCAGTATTAACGCCATTCCCATCATTCCACCTTCATTGATCGGCTGATAAAATGCAGCAACCCGAATAGGCTGCCCATGATATTCCGCATCATAAAAATAGACCAACGCAGTGTATAAATTGGAACGCGGTGTATATCCAGGTATCAATGGCAAATCGTCATAACCAGAAATTGTTTTCCCTTCAGGAGATAACACCTGATAGAACAGCCGATCATTCATATTTCGCTCAAAACTATCCAGAACCACATAAGGCACATCAACAATTAACTGCTTATTCTTAACTGTCAACCGTTCCGCCACGGTTCGGGCTGATGCCAGTAAAGTACGATCATAAGCCAATGTAGCCGCATTTTTTGCACTGAAATAATGGGTATAAACAGATAGACCGCCTAACAAAAACAGCGGAACGCCAAAAAACAAGAGTAACTGATGAAACAGTGACTTCGGCACTTTGAATAATTTCATCCGTTCTGGCACTCCAGACGATAACCTAATCCCCGTAATGTACTGATCCCTACACTGCTACCTGATAGTTTTTTCCGAACCCGATGTACATAAAGTTCAATACTTTGTGGATTCGCCTCATCTGACAGTGCAAATACTTGTTCAAAGAGCTGTTGTTTAGAAACCGGCCTTCCCCGACGATGGAACAGTGTTGTCAAAACAGAGAGTTCCCGCGGTGTCAAAGCCAGTGGCTCATCGCCCAAAATAAAATAACCTTCATCCTGATAAACCAGGGAGCCAAATGTCGGAGTCTCCTGAGAAATATTTGCACTACGCCGAAGTAATGCCCGGATACGCGCTTCTAATTCCTGTAAATCAAAAGGTTTAGTCAAATAATCATCAGCGCCAGAATTAAGCCCTTTGACCCGATCAGAAACATCAGCCTTAGCCGTCAATAATAATACCGGCAGATTTTGTCCCCGCTTACGCAAACGAACTAACAGAGAAAGGCCATCCAACCTTGGCAAAGAAACATCCAGAATCAACAATGCATAATTTTCTGTCTGCAATAATTGATCGGCAACGATGCCATCACTGGCAACATCTACAGCAAACCCTGCACTACTCAGTGCTTTTTGCAGCCAATGCAATAATTCAGGGTGGTCTTCCACTAATAGTAAGCGCATTTTAAATATATCTCATTGATTTTAATAATTATAATAAAGAATGTTATTCCATATTATCTTGTAGGTTATCCGGCTTATAATTTGCTGCTTTTCTTATCGTTGAAAACTGATAATAGAGATAATGAGTGGACACATTTGCAACCGCTGGCTAAACAACACAGGTCACCGCGTTAACATTAAAAAATTGGACGATACCGGGTATCACCACACGAAGGTGCGAAGAAAGAACCTGACTCGTTACACCCAGCGTTTCTGATAATTCACCGGTTCTCGATTCTGTTGATACCATCATGAGATAAATTCCATAATAAACCCGACAAAGTGGGTTTATTAAGTTGGTAACTATAAAAAATAAAGAGAGTTGGTTATCCCTATAATCCAAGTTCAGAATGCGAACCAAGGCGAACAAGCCGTAATGTGCTCTCGTCAGGTTTTTGGTAAATCAATATAAGGTCAGGCTTAATATGACAATCTCGGAAATCCTTCCAATCTCCAGTAAGCGCGTGATCACAGTATTTTGACTCCAGTGGATTATCCAAGGCTAATTCATTGATAACCAACATCATAGCATCGTCAAGAATAGCACGATGTTTACCCTTTTTTTCTCTTTTATAATCGCGTTTAAATTGACTTGTGTATTCAGTCGTTCGCATTGAGATCAGCCATTAAATCTTTGACAGTGGAGAATGATTTTCCACTCCCTTTACGAGCTTCTTTCATTGCTGCGATTGTAGTTTCGTTCGGAACTAATGGTTCAAACGGTAATACTTTTTCTCTTGCAACTCGTGTTAGCATCATACGAACAGCATCTGACACAGTGAGTCCCATAGCAGCGAGAACCGCAGCAGCCTCTGCTTTGATTTCACCATCAATACGGGTTTGTACTAGTTGATTTGCAGCCATAATAAGCCTCCTTGTTGAACTACAATGTAATTCAGAAGATGTTTAGCATCAATATACACATGAGGAATATTTAAGCAAAGGCACAAAAAAGCTACCATCAGGTGACCTCGCATCAATTAGTGTCGTACATCAACATCGCCATTAATCTTCAGGTGCCGTTCTTATCCTAAGTTCTATAGAGAATTTTTAGCATTAAACGCCATTCATTTCGGAATATAGGTGCTATAATTTTCATAACTCAGTCCAACGAGTGATTTGTAATTTTTTGCGATTATTCAGATCGCAAAAACCAGATTAAGTTCCTTTCGAGTGATCTACTGTTTTGAAACGCTATTTAAGCCAGAAAAGCGAAATAATCCCTCATATAGGAGAAGTCACATGCCACACATTGAGCCAGATGAAACACAAAAATGTACCATTTGTTTAGAAAATAACGACAAGCCCTTTTACCAACTCAGTTGTAATCACGGCAGCCCCGAAAGCCATCCAATGCACACAGAATGTTTAAAGCAATTCTTCCAATCTCAAGTTGACTCAAATAGTGTCCCTGGAATAGCTTACGTGACATGCCCTTGCTGCCGACAAAATCCAGTACCGCTTAACATCGATGAAATTATGCGCTCCTAGCAATCAATTAAATTAAGTATGAAGATGTAAAGCCATTAAACAGCCGCCCATAATGCGGCTGTTTCGATTAGGATTTTTGCTTTATATCTTCATCCACATTAGGCGCAAGTTACGGCTATTTTTACCAAAAACCACACCACCTTCGAACAATTTCTCTTTGAGTTGCCTAACACCAAACAAAGCAACATCAGCACCACGACAAACTTACAACAAACCAAAACAAAAAAGAAAGTCTGTCGCCATTTGTTAACTCATTAATGCGAAACGCTACGCAAATTAAGCGATTGAAATCACATATCAACAACTTTTCTTGTTAATGAAAGGTAAATGAAAGGTTTTGTTATTATCAATTAAGTCAACCAGATCTGTTTTATGGTGGCTATATCTTACACGGGTATCAATGGAACAATTAAATGAAAACTATAATAATCAAAATGTTAGCGGCAACCGTTTTATTATTTAGCGCAAGCAGTGTTTTTGCTGCCGACGCACCTAGCAGAACTGAATGTATTGCCCCGGCAAAACCGGGTGGCGGGTTTGATCTGACCTGCAAGCTGGTACAGGTTTCATTGCTGGATACGAAAGAGATCAGTAAACCTATGCGTGTCACCTTTATGCCCGGCGGTGTTGGTGCTGTCGCTTACAACGCTATCGTGGCACAGCGGCCTGCTGAAGCGGGAACTATCGTTGCCTTTTCCGGTGGCTCTTTGCTCAATTTGTCTCAAGGAAAATTTGGCCGCTACAACGTTAATGATGTTCGCTGGCTGGCAAGTGTTGGCACTGATTTTGGCATGATTGCTGTCCGTGCTGATTCTCCTTATAAAACCTTGAATGATTTGATGAATGCTTTCAAAGACAATCCCACCAGCATTGTGTTTGGTGCCGGCGCTTCTATCGGCAGTCAAGACTGGATGAAAACAGCACTGCTGGCAAAAGAGGTTGGTATTGATCCTCACAAAATGCGTTATGTCGCTTTTGAGGGAGGTGGTGAACCGGTCACTGCTCTGCTGGGTAATCATATTCAGGCTGTCTCCGGCGATCTGAGCGAGATGGTGCCTTACCTGAATGGAGACAAAATCCGTGTTTTGGCTGTTTATGCCGATAAACGGCTGGAAGGTGATTTAGCCAATATCCCTACCGCCAAAGAGCAAGGCTATGACCTGGTATGGCCGATTATCCGCGGATTTTACATGGGACCAAAAGTCTCCGATGAAGCGTATCAGTGGTGGGTTGATACTTTTAATAAATTACAACAAACAGATGCTTTTAAAAAGCAGCGTGATATCCGTGGATTGTTCGAATTCAATATGACCGGCAAGGAACTGGACAGCTATGTGAAAAAACAGGTTGAACAGTATCGTGAACAAGCCAAAGCTTTCGGCTTAGCCAAATAACAGGGCAATTATCATGAGCGATCGTATCTTCGCGGCTGTCTGGTTAGTACTCTGTACCATCGGTATGGTTATTGGTTGGGGGATCCAGAGTGAATACACTTATGAACCCCTGGGGCCCAGACCTTTTCCGATGATTATTCTGTCTTTGATGGCTCTCTGTGCTTTATTACTGCTCTTCAAAAAACCAGAACAGAACAACTGGCCTGACGCATCGGTTATTCGTCGCCTGATGATACTGATTGTCTCTTTGGTTATTTATGGCTGGGCATTTGAATGGCTGGGTTTTCCTCTGGCTACCGCTCTGCTGACATTCAGTGTCGCTCTGTTATTTAACGCGACACTGCCTGCCGCAATCATTTCCGGGGTGTTCCTTGGCGTCACGCTCTACTTCGCCTTTGACCGCTTACTCGATGTAACCCTGCCTCTCGGCAACTGGCTCAACTGACGGAGAATCTTATGGAAACCTGGATGTATCTCAGTCAGGGTTTTGAAGTTGCAATGGTGCCACAAAACCTGATTATTGCTTTAATTGGCTGTTTTGTCGGTACGATTGTTGGCCTGTTACCGGGGCTTGGGCCGATTAATGGTGTTGCGATTCTTCTGCCACTGGCTTTTGCGTTAAAACTGCCTGCTGAATCGGCTCTGATCTTATTAGCAACTGTTTATATCGGCTGTGAATATGGTGGGCGTATATCGTCGATTCTGCTGAATGTTCCCGGCGATGCCGCCGCCATTATGACCGCACTGGATGGTTATCCGATGGCGAAACAAGGGCGTGCAGGTGTGGCGTTATCTATTTCCGCGGTCAGTTCTTTCTGTGGTTCTTTGCTGTCAATTTTCGGCATTATTTTGTTTGCTCCATTACTGGCGCAGTGGTCATTGGCTTTCGGCCCTGCTGAATATTTTGCACTAATGGTTTTTGCTATTGCCTGTCTGGGTAGCATGATGAGTCAGAATCCGCTGAAATCACTATTAGCGGCACTGATAGGATTGGGTCTGGCAACTGTCGGAGTAGACGCCAACACCGGGGTTTACCGTTTTACTTTCGACAACGTTCATCTGTCAGATGGTATTCAGTTTATCGTTGTAGTAATAGGACTGTTCTCTGTCAGCGAAATTCTGCTGATGCTAGAGAATACATCAACCGGCCAAACTATTATCCGCAAAACAGGCCGTTTGTTGTTTAACCGCAAGGAAGCGGCTGAATGCGCCATGCCAACGATCAGGTCATCTTTTATCGGTTTCTTTGTCGGTATTTTGCCAGGTGCAGGGGCAACAATTGCCAGCGCAATTACCTATATGACCGAGAAAAAGATCAGTGGAAATAGCGATTCATTTGGTAAAGGTGATATTCGTGGCGTTGCGGCACCGGAAGCGGCTAACAACGCTTCGGCCTGTGGCTCCTTTATTCCAATGCTAACATTGGGAGTTCCAGGTTCAGGCACTACTGCCGTTATGATGGGTGCATTAACGCTCTATAACATTACGCCGGGTCCGGGAATGTTTACTGAACAACCGGATATTGTTTGGGGACTAATTGCAGCATTGCTGATTGCCAACGTTATCCTGCTCATCATGAATATCCCAATGATAGGTCTGTTCACCCGAATGTTAACTATTCCGTTATGGTTCCTTGTCCCTGCCATTGCTACCGTTTCGGCCGTTGGTGTATATGCTGTACACAGTACTACATTCGATCTTCTGTTGATGATAGGTCTAGGCGTTTTTGGTTATATTCTAAGGAAAATGAATTTCCCCATGTCGCCATTAATTCTCGGTTTCGTATTAGGAGAGATGTTGGAACAAAACTTACGTCGCGCACTTTCCATTAGTAATGGAGAATTTGGTATTCTGTGGAACAGCACGATTGCTCAGAGTTTATTGATATTGGCTGTATTGGTTCTGATTATTCCTCCACTATTACGCATCATCCGTAAACGTCGTATTCAGCAAATGGTTACTGAAACTAAAGCCTAATAAACAAAAGCCCATAATTATCATCGAAAAATTATGGGCTTTTATCACTGGAGAGATAAAAATACAATTCACATTAATGTTATATCTCACGAAAATTAACACTCTGAAAAACAGGATTTAATTTATATCTAACCTAAACTTTGGTGAATCTCCAATTTTCATCGAACCCATGATTTAAAACTCTCGACTCACTGTTAAATAATCACTAAATGATACCGAGCATTAATATCATTAACAATTGCCGATACAATAAAAATATTTCTATTGTCTTGCTTATTTAAGTAGGTAAATTTTAAAATTAAATCTTTTCCAACCCCATATATTCTGAAGGACTCTCTTCCGAGTATGTGATTAGTAGGCTCAAGAAATAGAATAATGGCGATACGGACAGTGCACAGAAACAGGAGTGTACTTGTTGGTACACGAGGTTGACTCGTTTCACTCACCCTGGTCGCCTAAAATGCGCCAAAAGTTATTGCTTTTATCTGAGCACTGTCCAAACCTGATAAGGAGAATTACCCCAAATACTTGCTCATCACCAGGGAAGCATTCGTACCACCAAAACCAAAACTGTTGGACATTACTGTATTCAACTTTTGTTCGGTAGGTTTCGTAATGATATTCATGCCCGCCGCTTTATCATCAAGATCTTCAATATTAATACTCGGTGCAATAAAACTATGTTCTAACATCAGCAGGCTATAAATCGCTTCATGTACACCGGCTGCACCCAGTGAATGGCCTGTCATCGCTTTTGTTGCAGAAATTGCAGGTGTTGTATCACCAAATACTTCCCTGATAGCCTCTAACTCTTTCAAATCCCCCGCCGGAGTGGAAGTACCATGCGTATTCACATAGTCAATAGAACCTTTCACACCTTGCAACGCCATATGCATACAACGAACTGCCCCTTCACCGGATGGAACCACCATATCTGCACCATCAGATGTTGCACCATACCCAACAATTTCAGCGTATATGTGTGCGCCGCGTGCTAATGCATGCTCCAATTCTTCAACAACAACGATACCGCCACCGCCGGCAATAACAAAACCATCACGGTTTTTATCATAAGTACGGGAAGCTTGTTCAGGCGTTTCGTTATATTTCGTTGAAAGTGCACCCATTGCATCAAATTCACAACTCATTTCCCAGCATAGCTCTTCACCACCGCCGGCAAAAACAACATCCTGTTTTCCTAACTGAATAAGTTCAGCCGCATGACCAATACAATGAGCCGAGGTAGAACAAGCAGAACTGATAGAGTAGTTTACCCCTTTGATTTTAAAAGGGGTTGCAAGGCAAGCTGACACACCGGAAGCCATTGCACGGGTCACCATATAAGGCCCCACACCACGCAAACCACGAGAACGCATACCATCAGCGGCAGCCACCTGGCTATGTGGAGAACCGCCACCGGAACCCACAACTAATCCACTACGAATATTAGAAACCTGATCATCAGTCAGGCCAGAATCTTTAATTGCTTCATCCATCGCCAGATAAGCATAAACAGAAGCATCACTCATGAAACGCTGAATTTTTCGGTCTATTAACCCTGTAGTATCCAGTTTTACATTACCCCAGACGTGACTTCTCATTTTCATCTCTTTGAATTCTTCGGAAAAAGTTATCCCGGAGCGGCCTTCTTTCAGAGATGCCTGTACTTCTTTCTGGTTATTACCAATGCTGGAGACAATACCCAATCCAGTGATCACTGCACGCTTCATTAAATACCTCATTAAATATGTTTATTCTGCCGGATCTCTATCAATCTAACAGCACTTTAGCGTACACTTGTACGCCGAACAAGTCCGATCAGGATAAAATTACGAAGAAAAATTCATCCATCGAAAGATCCCAATATATTTTCTGGTCAAAACAACAACTAACCTACATAGAACGTGGCAGAAACTATTCAGATAGCAATGGATGACAATAAATTTCAGACTCTCAACGCAAAACACCTGAATTTATCAAGTATCTAAATCAATGATTAAAAGTTTAATTTATATAGAGACAACTATGTCTATTATTTTTATTACGTTTTCTTATAATTAGAAACGAGTTTAATAATAGCCGCTATAACCATGAATAGAATTTTTATGAAAAGATACGAACCTTATGTTATCTTACTAAGAGAATTACTTAAATTCTCCAAACTTACAGTAACAAACGTTTTAAAATAGAAAATTTTCTGACTTTATTAGTAATAAAGTCATTATTCACACATAAAATGATTGTAATTATATCATACAAAAATGGTCGATTCATTGTAAGACCTAAGTGAGTTAGAGCACTTCTACCCACTAACTTTATGGGGGTTAATAATGAGAGGACTGGGTTATCTTCTATTAAGCATTGGTATTGTATGGATATTAGTGGCTTTTAATATGGATATAAATATTTCATCACAATACGGCAACAAAATTAACAATATTAGACTGGTTTTGTCACAACAGAACCATATCCTAATTGGAGCATTCATCACACTTTATGGGCTAATTATGATTATATCCAGCAAAAATCAGCGGTTATTGGAGTCTATATACAAGAGACACAATAAGGATATTTCTGGATTAAATTCAGAAAAAACATTCATACGAGTACCTATACCAAATTCAGATTACCTAAAGCAGGCTAATAATCACCACCATTACGATTTTATCGATAAGGATTCAAATATCCGTAAAAAAAGAGTAGCTGAATTTTGTAAGTTATGCTCATCTTATATTGAAGAAGTCAATCGCAAAAACGGTGATAAAGCAGCCGCCAAGCGAAAAGTAATATCAATGATTGATATGATTTCCTCACACTTAAAGGAAACACAATCAAAGGAATTTAAAAAGCTGTGTGAATTTTATATTCCCTTATAAACTTAAAGCCCGCGTTGTTGAACTGCACCCCAAAAGTTGGATACTAACTGATTAAGGTGCAATTTTTCAGACAATATTCTTTTTCTCATTGATTTGTTTTCAATTTCATGTTGGTAGTTAATGAACTTTGATTAATGTCATTTTAAAAAGCTGCACTCATAGTTAAATCCGCCTCCGTTTTTTATATAAAAGCTTTAATATCTCTGTTTTCGTTATTTTAAATAGTCATGGAAGGATAATTAAATGTAAAATAAACAGAGTGTAGAATCGCTGATAAATAAATTAAATATAGTTGAGTAAACACAAAGTAGGATCCCATCCCGAATTTTATGATGGGCAGGTTTTAAACTATTATTAAAAGCCATTTTTTAACCTCTGATTTCAATCAATATAATAAGGTTTTAACCGTTATTTTCACTACTTTTAACACCTGGTTTTATTAAGTTTAATCATCATGGTATATTGTATTTTACATTTCAACATTAATCATATTCGCTTTTTATCTTTACTGATACTGTTTTACTGGCAATTCTTCTCCTGTCAGGTGGCACATCAAGCTTAACATCGCTAAAATCACGTGATTATCAGTAACATTACAGGCATTACCGTGAAAAACTCTGCCATCTGTACCGCAACCCTGAGTTGGAATGATCAGGGTACTCCGGTTTCAGCTCAATTCGACGACGTTTATTTTTCAAATCAGGATGGGCTGGAAGAAACCCGTTATGTGTTCCTTAACGGTAACCACTTTCCCCAACGATTCCGCACTCATTCCCGTACCAACTGTGTCATAGCAGAAACTGGCTTCGGAACAGGCTTAAGTTTTTTGACACTATGGCAATCATTTGATGCATTTCGGCAACAAAATCCTGATGCCCCGTTGAAACGTCTGCATTTCATTAGTTTCGAGAAATACCCACTGAAAACCTGTGACTTACGGGCAGCCCATCAACGCTGGCCTGAGCTTGGCATTTTTTCGCAACAGCTCTGCCAGCAATGGCCTCAACCGTTGGCAGGCTGCCACCGACTAATTATGGCAAATGGAACGGTCACACTGGATTTATGGTTTGGTGACGTCAATGATCTGTTGCCAACAATGGATTCCAGCCTTTACGGTAAAATAGATGCCTGGTTTTTAGATGGCTTCGCGCCTGCAAAAAACCCACAAATGTGGAGTGAACAACTGTTTGCCGCAATGGCGCAATTTGCCCGCCCAGAAGGAACTTTTGCCACCTTCACTTCTGCCGGTATCGTCCGTCGTGGTTTACAACAAGCGGGTTTTACTGTCAGTAAAGTAAAAGGATTTGGTCGCAAAAGAGAAATGCTGACCGGGGTTCTGGCAACACAGAAATCTCAATCGTTGCCCACACCGTGGTTTGCCCGTCCAGCGGCAAGCCACACAAATGATATCGCGATTATCGGCGGTGGTATTGCCGGTATTCTCACCGCTCTTGCACTACTGAGTCGTGGCGCGCAAGTTACGCTTTATTGTCAGGATGAATTTCCGGCACAAGGTGCATCCGGTAATCGTCAGGGAGCGCTCTACCCGCTACTTAACGGTAATAGTAATGGGCTCGAAAAATTCTTTACATCTGCATTTACTTTTGCCCGCCGTCAGTATGATCAGCTATCAGCTCAGGGAATTCATTTTGACCATCAATGGTGTGGTGTCAGTCAACTTGCTTATGATGAAAAAAGCCGTAGGAAAATTGAAAAAATTCTGGCAACAGAATGGCCGGATGAAATCGCTATTGGTATGAACCGCCACCAATTGAGTGAAGAATGTGGACTGGATATTAATCACCACGGTATTCACTATCCACAAGGCGGGTGGCTATGCCCGGCCGAATTGACCAGAGCAGCAACAGAATTAGCACAACAGCAAGGGATGCTCTGTTTCTTCAATCATGAAATTACCACTCTTGACCATAGCGAAAATGGTTGGCAACTGCATTTGATGCATCAAGGGCAACGATTAAACACGCATCATAAAACGGTCGTGATTGCCAACGGTCATCATCTGCCCCAGTTTAAACAAACCGAAAAATTGCCGGTTACTGCCGTTCGTGGTCAAGTCAGTCATATTCCAACCACAACAGAGCTAAGTAAATTGAACAATGTGCTTTGCTATGATGGCTATTTGACACCTGCTAATCCAACCAATCAGTACCACTGCATCGGGGCCAGTTATCAGCGCCATCGGCTTGATAACGAATATTCTGAAACAGAGCAACAAGAGAATCGTGATCGATTACTAAAATGTTTACCTGATGCCGGATGGGTAAATCAGGTTGATATTTCTGCCGGAAAATCTCGCCAAGGTATTCGCTGTGTTATTCGCGACCATATGCCCATGGTGGGAAATGCGCCGAATCTCAATGAAATAATGGCAAATTATCAGGATCTATCAGAAAAAATCCGCACAGGGAACCCTGTCGCAGATGCCTCCTGTTATTCCAATCTGTTTGTTATTGGAGCATTAGGTTCCCGTGGGTTATGCTCTGCCCCACTCAGTGCAGAAATCCTTGCAGGGCAAATCTTTGATGAACCATTGCCACTGGATAATGAAACACTGGCAGCCCTTCATCCAAACCGTTTTTGGATCAGAAAGCTACTGAAAGGCCGCGAAGTTAAAACCGAAAAACCATAAGGAATTGTACCGCTCAGGAATTGATTAACAGGAAACTTCGTGCTCGTTCTTGAATGGAAGGAAACAGCCAGGGCTGATTTGTTGGCGATTATTGATTACATATCCGATGACAATTCCTACCAGCCCAACAACTGTTCGTTTTTCCTATTGCTTTAATCAATTCATTGAGTTTTAGCATTATCCAGCAGGCGCTGCCAGGTATGGAGAACCAGAATCTGATCCGGTGGTGCCAATTCTCCTGCTTTAATCGCATTTTGGATACTTTCTTCAACACGATCATGAAGCTGTTCAGCGGTATGAGCACCTTCCTGTTCCAATTCTGCCACCGCCAAAGTGAGATGCCCGCGGAGATAGCCACCAGCAAATAATTCATCATCACTGGCATGATCTACCATATCATCAATTTGCGCCAGAATACGCGTTTCAAATTCAGCGAGCATCATCTTTCCTTAAATTCAATTTCAATCTGCGAATATATCTTCCGGGTAAGGAAAATGTTCCGCTTTCAATGGGGGCGTATTGTAGAACGATTGTAGTCCCTGAATAAAGCACTCCGCTCTTGCCGGTATTCCCTGCGCTAAATAGTTCATGATTTGAGCATGAACTTTACGCTGAAAAGCCAGCCTATCAGGTTCAAAATCCCCTTCAAGGTTGTCACAACTGATATTGAACGGAAAACCCGCAGCGGTACAAAATATCCAATCAAGCGCCTGAGGCTTAATTTCTACTTTCTCAAATTCACTTTGCGTCTGTGCATCACGCCCATCAGGGCAATACCAATAGCCAAAATCCACCCGTTTCCGACGCTCTTTACCCGCAATGCACCAATGGGCAATTTCATGTAACGCACTGGCATAGAAGCCATGAGCAAATACAATCTGGTTATAAGGAATGTCTTCATCTGCCGGCAGGTAAATCGGTTCGTTATCACCTTTTACCAGACGTGTATTGTATTCGTCGCCAAAACAGCGATTAAAAATATCTATAAGTTGTTGATAGTTATGCGTTGTCATGAATTAAAAACAAAATCCTGAATCAGAAATAAAACGCCAGCCAGGTACGGATCGTATCTCCGTGATTATCATTCAATAATTTAATACTCATCAAAAAAGAGATAGTCACGATCATAGGGCGAATAAGTTTTTGACCATGTGTTAAAACCAAACGTGCGCCCAGCCGTGCACCGATTACCTGCCCTGCCAGCATAACAAGACCCAATATCCACAAAACCTGACCACCAAGGATAAACAGCACCAGTGACCCCATGTTAGAAGCAAAGTTCAGTACTTTCGCATGAGCGGTGGATTTCGCCAGGTTATAGCCGCACAGGGTAACATAAGCCAACGCATAAAATGAGCCAACACCAGGACCAAATACGCCATCGTATAAACCCAATCCACCCCCGATAAGACAGGCGAATGCCACTGGAGCCAGACGACGATGGCAATCTTCCTTGCCTATCGTTGGAGTCAACAAGAAGTAAAGGCCAATAACGATAACCAGAACCGGTAATAGCTGGCGGAGAAAATCGGGTTTGATAAACTGGACAATCATCGCTCCCGCCATTGAACCAAACAATGTCATTAGTATGGCAAAGCGCTGAGACTTGAGATCAACCGCACCATAACGGACAAAATAGAGGCTGGCAGAGAAAGAACCCCCCACTGCCTGCAATTTGTTTGTCGCCAGCGCCTGCACAGGCGAGACGCCGACTGACAGTAACGCAGGGATGGTCAGTAAACCGCCACCGCCAGAAATCGAGTCGATAAATCCAGCGATTATCGCAACCAGAAAGAGCAGACCATAAATTTCCGCCCCTGATAATAACCAATCCATATTTTATCCCATCAAAAGAAACCGCTTATCCGTATCCAGCTACCCATTTCAATATCCGGGATTTCAAGGCTAGCTTCATCTGCCTAATCACCAACGCGGAAGACTGGATTCAACATCCGCGCACTGTGCTCTCTGGCGTAACAGGTGATCCATCAGAACAATAGCCATCATGGCTTCTGCAATCGGTACCGCCCGGATACCAACACAAGGATCATGGCGACCACGGGTTACCATTTCAACCTCTTCACCCTGACGGTTAATCGTTTTACCCGGCACCATGATGCTGGAAGTGGGTTTCAACGCAATATGAGCAACAATTGGCTGGCTGCTGCTAATCCCCCCCAGAATTCCCCCCGCATGATTACTGGTGAAACCCTGAGCCGTAATTTCATCCCGGTTTTCGCTGCCACGCAGATTAATAACGCCAAAACCTTCACCAATTTCAACGCCTTTTACTGCGTTAATACTCATCAGCGCATGAGCGATATCAGCATCAAGGCGGTCGAAAACGGGTTCTCCCAATCCTGCTGGCACATTTTCTGCCACAATCGTTACTTTCGCGCCAATAGAATCACCCGCTTTTTTCAGCTCACGCATCAGGGCATCAAGTTGTTCAAGTTTGGTTTCATCAGGGCTGAAAAATGGGTTTTGTTCCACCTGTTCCCAATCTTTTAATTCGCAATGGATATTACCCATCTGACTCAAACAAGCACGGACACGAATACCATACTTATCCAACAAATATTTTTTCGCTATCGCACCTGCCGCAACCCGCATTGCCGTTTCACGGGCAGAAGAACGGCCACCACCACGATAGTCGCGGATACCATATTTCTGTTCATAAGTGTAATCAGCATGTCCCGGACGGAATACGTCTTTGATCGCGCTGTAATCTTGAGAACGTTGATCAGTATTTTCAATCAGTAAACCGATACTGGTACCGGTCGTTACCCCTTCAAATACACCAGAAAGAATGCGAACCTGATCCGGCTCACGGCGTTGCGTTGTATAACGGGAAGTTCCCGGACGGCGCCTGTCTAAATCAATTTGCAAATCCGCTTCTGTGATTGTGATACCCGGCGGCACACCATCGACGATGCATCCCAACGCCAAACCGTGAGATTCACCAAAGGTGGTGACCCGGAAAAACTGCCCGATACTATTTCCAGCCATCCCAGTTCCTTCCTGTTAATTGTTCTTTTATTTAACGCTGATTTAGCTCTATATTTAACTCTGCAAGTTCTGTATTAATGACCGTAGCGACAACCCACCCCACTATACCCGTTATCTTTCAAGTTGCCTCTTTGTTGGCTGCACTCGCTCACCCCGGTCACATAGTTTGCTATGCTCCCGGGGATTCGCTCCCTTGCCGTCGCGAGGCATCTTGAAATCTATAGGGTATATCAGTCTTTAAATAAACGAAAATGCTCGTGATGTTCGATAAGTTGTTGACGTGTCATCATAAAGACACCGTCTCCGCCATATTCAAATTCCAGCCAGGTAAATGGCACATCAGGATATTGTTCAATCAAATGCACCATGCTGTTGCCAACTTCACAAATCAACACACCCTGTTCTGTCAGAAAATCAGGAGCGGTTGCAAGAATGCGGCGTGCCAGTTTTAAACCATCTGAACCCGCAGCCAGCCCCAATTCAGGCTCACGGCGGAACTCTTCCGGCAAATCACTCATATCCTCAGCATCGACATAAGGTGGATTAGTGACGATAAGATCGTACTTCACAGGTGGCATATCGCGGAACAGATCGGAACGAATAGGAATTACCCGATGCTCAAGGTTGTGATTCTGAATATTCTGTTCAGTCACTGCCAATACATCAGCGGAAATATCCACCGCATCTATCTCCGCTTCCGGGAAAGCATATGCACAGGCGATGGCAATACAACCACTACCTGTACAGAGATCAAGGATATTGGCTGGTTCATCAGAGATCAGCCCTGAAAATTCATTATTAATTAGTTCACCAATCGGTGAGCGTGGAACCAGAACCCGTTCATCAACATAAAATTCATGACCACAGAACCACGCTCTGTTAGTCAAATAAGCAACAGGAATACGATCATTAATACGGCGAAGAACCCGTTCGATAATACGATGACGTTCAGTTGATGTCAGCCGTGCTGTCATCATTTCCTGTGGAATATCCAGCGGCAGAAATAGCGATGGAAGAACCAGTTGCAAAGCTTCATCCCAAGGATTGTCGGTACCGTGTCCGTAATAAATATTCGCCGCATTAAACCGGCTGACAGACCAGCGCAACATATCCTGAATGGTATATAATTCAGCTACTGCCTCATCGATAAAAATCTTGTCCAAAAGCCCCTCCAGCCCCGTAAATTCATTGACCCGTTAGTTTGCCACGATCACTGAGACAAATCAGCTTTCATGTCAGACTAATTACAATAAAAGGATGGGGCCGGTGTTTTATTGCAGATTTTTGACCAATTTTCCACGGAATCCGTCTTATTCAGCCGGCTGACAAGACGGTTTCTCTATATTATTTAATATGACGTTCCCTTGGCAGATCGGGGATTAACGGAGGTTACGTTGTTCCGTATCCATAAATAATAGGCCGCAGTTAACAGCAGGATCCATACGCCTCCTACATAAAACGCAATTCGTGTCGCTGGGAAGTAACTCAGAACAGCAATAATAAATATCATAAACACGATAGTCAGAATCGGTGCAACAGGCCACATTGGTACTGGAAATTTTAATTTTTGTGCTTCTTCCGGTGAGATCTTTCTGCGCATAGCAAACTGAGAAAGCAAAATCATTAACCAGACCCATACCGTGGCAAAAGTGGCAATCGAAGCAATGATGACAAACACCTGTTTAGGGAGTAAGTAATTCAGGACAACAGCACACAGCAATGCCAATGTCATCACCATGATGGTCACCCAAGGCACGCCGTTACGGCTTAGTTTCATAAATTTTTTATGCGCTAGTCCTTTCTCCGCCATACCATACATCATCCGACCCGCACCAAAAATATCGCTGTTAATAGCCGAAATTGCCGCCGTGATCACGATAATATTCAGTATATTCGCCGCCGAATTAATGCCCAATCCCTGAAATATGGCGACAAATGGACTGCCCTCCTGACCGATGCTGCTCCAGGGGTAAATTGCCATTAATACAAAAATAGTCAGTACATAAAATAGCAGGATACGGACCGGGATAGAGTTGATTGCTTGCGGGATCATTTTCGCCGGATTTTTAGCTTCACTGGATGTTATACCAATGATTTCAATACCACCGAAAGCAAACATAACGACTGCCAGAGACTCAATGATGCCGCCAAATCCATTAGGCATAAATCCGCCGTGTTGCCACAGATTTTGAACGCCTGTTGCCTGAAAATGGCCACTGAAACCAAACAGAATAATGCCAGCCCCAGCAATAATCATGGCACTGATCGCCGCAACTTTCAGAATTGACAGCCAGAACTCCATTTCGCCAAATACTTTGACTTTACAAAGATTCAGCGCACCAATAATGAAAATAATGCTGAGTACCCATATCCAACGCGGCACTTCCGGATACCATAACCCCATATAAATACCGAAAGCCGTTACATCAGCCAGACAGACTATTATCATTTCGAAAGTGTAAGTCCAACCCGTAATAAACCCCGGTAACGGGCCTAAATATTGATGGGCGTAACTGGCAAAAGAACCGGCGTCCGGTTTGTGGACCGCCATTTCTCCCAGCGCACGCATAACCATAAAGACAGCGGCACCGCCCACTAAATAAGCTAATAATACCGCCGGACCTGCCATTTTTATTGCTTCAGCAGAACCATAAAAAAGACCGGTGCCAATCGCAGAACCCAACGCCATAAACCGAATATGGCGAGCGTTGAGTCCTCGTTCTAGGTGTAATGTGGCTTGCATGATTTACCCTCTTATCTTTTATTATTGGGTTTTATGAAAGATAACTGCAACAATCAGGCCGGACAGAAGCCGGCCCTCGGTTTATTTAACAGTTATTTTTAGTCTGTAATATCTGTCCAGCAGGAAGTAGTGAGGAAAGGTGTTGCTCAACCAATAGTTGTACCGCAGCAGCAATATCTGGTGCAAAAAAACGATCCTGATCGTAATAATCTACCTTTTCCCGCAAAATATGACGCGCTTTTTCCAGAATCGGACTGCTTTTCAGGCCATTTCGGAAGTCTATTCCCTGACAGGCGGATAACCACTCAATGGCCAGAATACCCCGGGTATTTTCTGCCATCTCCCACAAACGACGCCCGGCAGCCGGAGCCATTGATACATGATCTTCCTGATTGGCCGAAGTCGGTAAACTGTCAACACTCGCGGGGTGGGCTAACGCTTTATTTTCACTGGCAAGAGCCGCGGCCGTCACTTGTGCAATCATAAAACCAGAATTCACACCACCGTTCTCAACCAGGAAAGGCGGAAGCTGTGACATATGTGAATCCATCAACAACGCAATACGTCGTTCTGACAATGCACCGATTTCCGCTAATGCCAGCGCCAGGTTGTCAGACGCCATTGCAACGGGTTCAGCATGGAAATTACCGCCTGAAATCACCTCACCCTGTTCAGCAAATACCAATGGATTATCAGATACAGCATTAGCTTCCGTCAGAATAACATCGGCAGCATGACGGAGCTGAGTCAGGCAAGCTCCCATGACTTGTGGCTGACAACGTAATGAGTAAGGATCTTGTACCTTTGGACAATCCATATGGGAATCTGATAGTTCACTGCTCTCTTCCAATACATGACGATACAATGCAGCTACGTCAATCTGCCCCTGTTGCCCACGAACCTCATGCACGCGGGCATCAAATGGTTTGCGAGAACCCAACGCCGCTTCTACGGATAAAGAACCACAAACTATTGCTGCCGCCAACAGATCTTCTGCCTCAAATAATCCACGCAACGCAAAAGCGGTGGAGACTTGAGTTCCATTAAGCAACGCTAAACCCTCTTTGGCCGCCAATGTGATAGGTTGTAAATTGGCTTTTGCCAGAGCGTCTTTGGCTGACAACCATTCACCCTGATAACGCGCCTGCCCTTCCCCAAGTAATAACAGACTCATATGTGCCAACGGTGCTAAATCACCTGATGCGCCGACAGATCCTTTACAAGGAATACAGGGATAAACTTCCGCATTAACTAAAGCGACCAACGTCTGAATGACTTCCAGACGAATGCCTGAGTAACCACGGGAGAGGCTGTTGATTTTCAATACCATGATCAACCGGGTCATGTTATCGTCCAGCGCTTCACCTATTCCGGCGGCATGAGACACGACAAGCGAATGTTGCAGTTTTTCTAAATTATTTTCCTCAATCCGGGTACTGGCTAATAGTCCGAATCCGGTATTAATTCCATACGCGATGCGTTTTTCAGCAAGAATAGCATTAACACATGCCACGCTGTGTTCAATAGCCGGAAAAATCTGGCTATCCAGCGTTATTTTTATGGGTTGCAGATAAACCTGACGCAGTTCATCAAGGGTCAATTTGCCTGGGTAGAGAGTTAATTGTTTCATAATGTTCCTTATTTTGTATTGATCATAGGCAAATCTAATCCGTGCTCTTTAGCACAATGAATAGCAATTTCATAACCGGCATCGGCATGACGCATAACTCCGGTAGCCGGATCGTTATGCAGCACCCTGGCTATACGTTCTGCGGCTTCATCAGTTCCATCACAAACGATCACCATACCTGCATGTTGTGAGAAGCCCATTCCGACGCCACCGCCATGATGCAGAGAAACCCAGGTCGCGCCGCTGGCGGTGTTAAGTAAGGCATTCAACAACGGCCAGTCCGAAACGGCGTCAGAACCATCACACATGGATTCTGTTTCCCGGTTCGGGCTGGCGACAGAACCGGAATCCAGATGATCACGCCCAATAACAATCGGCGCAGAAAGCTCACCGCTGCGTACCATTTCGTTAAAAGCTAACCCCAGTTTGGCGCGTTCGCCTAAACCAACCCAGCAGATACGGGCAGGTAATCCCTGAAAACTGATGCGTTCTCTGGCCATATCCAACCAGCGATGTAAATGTGTATCATCAGGGAGCAATTCTTTAACTTTGGCGTCAGTTTTGTAGATATCCTGTGGATCGCCAGAAAGTGCTACCCAACGGAAAGGCCCGATACCACGGCAAAATAACGGACGAATATAGGCAGGAACAAAACCAGGGAAATCAAAGGCATTTTCTACACCAACTTCATACGCCATTTGGCGAATATTGTTGCCGTAATCAAAAACAGGAATTCCCTGTTTCTGAAAAGACAACATCGCCTTGACATGCTCCGCCATTGAAGATTTCGCTGCCTGGATAACATCCGCCGGTTCTGAAATCACCCGCTGGCGATATTCTTCCCAGCTCCAGTTTTTCGGCAGATAACCGTTGAGAGGATCATGTGCGCTTGTCTGATCAGTGACAAAATCCGGGCGCACACCACGACGAACTAATTCCGGCAAAATTTCAGCAGCGTTACCGCACAGTGCGATAGAGATGGCTTTACCTTCCTGAGTGTATTTTTCGATCCGGGCCAGTGCGTCGTCCAGATCCTTAGCTTGTTCATCGATATAACGAGTACGCAGGCGGAAATCGATCCTGCTTTGCTGACATTCAATATTCAGAGAACATGCTCCGGCCAATGTTGCAGCCAGCGGTTGCGCTCCCCCCATACCACCTAAACCGGCGGTTAACACCCAACGCCCCTGTAAATTATCGTTGTAATGCTGACGACCAGCTTCCACGAACGTTTCATAGGTGCCTTGAACAATCCCCTGGCTACCAATGTAGATCCAGCTACCGGCAGTCATCTGACCGTACATAGCCAATCCTTTCGCATCCAACTCGTTAAAATGTTCCCAGGTGGCCCAATGCGGTATCAGATTCGAATTCGCAATCAGTACCCGTGGTGAATTTTTATGCGTTTTAAACACCCCAACCGGTTTACCCGATTGGATTAACAACGTTTCGTCGTCTTCCAGTTTTTTCAGTGTTTCAACAATCTTGTCATAACATTCCCAGTTTCGGGCAGCCCGACCAATGCCCCCATATACCACCAGTTCATGCGAGTTTTCAGCAACTTCTGGATCAAGATTATTCATTAACATGCGCAGAGGCGCTTCAGTTAACCAGCTTTTGGCTGTAAGTTGCGTCCCTCTGGGTGCCCGGATATCGACATTACGAAATTTATTATTCTGGGCGGTCACGGTCTGACTCCTTTTGCTCTTTGGATATTTGTTAAATGTATAGTTGTATATACATGTCTATTCAATAGACCAAATCGTTAGCCAAAATAATATATTTATGAACTTATTATCTTTATTTTCTTATAAATCAATTTGTTAACATTATTTCTTTCTGATTATCAAGGAGTAATGTTTTTGTTATTTTTGTGTTTATAATCACAAATTATTTACATTAATTTTACAAAAATATAGTTTACGTAGGGAAAGATCTTGTCTAAGTGCGACCCAGTTTAGAATCAAAGTACAAAATGTATTATCAGGAAATGCGCATATATATGAAAATATGACATGTTTTTGATATGAATGGTGCTCTTCTGAGAGGCGTCACAGCAAGTTTGGAAATTGCCCATACTGTGCATTATCTGACAGAGCTTCCAAAAAACAATCCGTTGTCAGTAAGGAAATCACCCGAAACCGCGATACAAATACGTCGATAGGTTTAACTCTCTATCAAGGATAAATTGCTACAATAGTTTTCTTTTAAAAACAGTGACTATGAGCTGAAACGCCCTTTCAATTTATACCGATTTCCGGGAAATAACAGCCTGGCACTGGAAACGGTGTAATGAGTCGACCAGGTTCGGCGGCTGATTAATAAACAAGGGGTACCCGATTCAATTTGCAGTAACTTGCAGGATCGGGGATCGCCGGCAATGGCTTCCACGATGTGTTCACCTTCCGTTAACGGTGCAATGATTGACAAATAATCGTGTGGCGTAAGTTTTGTGAAGTCTTGTTGCAAATAATCGGGAACCGCTTGAGCATTGACGTAACGATCTTCTATCTGAACAGGGATATCGTTTTCATAATGGATAATAATCGACTGGTAAATCGGCGTACCCGCGATAATATCCAATTCAACAGCCTGTTTTACGTCAGCATTCAGCTCTGATAACTTGACTATTTTACAACGATGCTGATGAGAACGGGCTGAGATCTCATCAGCAATGCTGTGAATTTCGAACAGTGCGGATTGTCCTTTCGGTTCAGCGACAAACGATCCCACCCCTTGTAGCCGCACTAATAACCCTTCAGCGGTCAACTCACGTAACGCACGGTTGGCAGTCATACGGCTACAGTTAAACTGTTTAACTAACTCAGCTTCTGATGGAACACGATCATTTGATTTCCATTCACCGGTATAGATTTTTTCGATGATGGACTGTTTCACTTTGGCATACAGAGGGACAGGTTTGGCAAATGGTCCTGATAAGTGTGTCGTCACAATAAATTCCTTGCTGCTATAAAAATGCTAAGCGATTAATTATATTCACTTTATCAGGCTATTTTTGCCAAATAAAACCGCACAATAATATTGTTATTTTAGATAATCAATACCACCAATGTGCTAATTGCCAGGCAAGGCGTGCTGCTGCCTTTCCTCCGATTCCTTGAATATCAAATGTTGGATTGAGTTCAACCAAATCAGCCGCCTGTAATTTACCACTCTGGCAGATTGGTTGAATCAATTGCAAAAGACACTCCAATGGTAGCCCCAGTGCCGCCGGCGCAGAGACTGCCGGCATCTGATAAGCAGGCAATACATCGAGATCGATTGTCATATAAATCAAATCAACTTGTTGGAGTGTATCTTGTATCTGCCGCTGCACTTTGTCTAGCATGGTTTCGCTACATTGATTATCCCAGATAATCGTAACGTTTAAGCGGTTGGCTTCATCTACCAATGCCTGGGTATTAGACGCCAAACTTGCGCCAACACAAGTGTAGTAAAACTGGCGTTGGTGTTGTTGACAATATTCAGCAAGCTGACGAAAGGGTGTGCCGGAAGTCGGCTGCGGCGATCGCCGTAAGTCAAGATGAGCATCGAAGTTAATAATACCTATGCGTTGATGTGGGAAAGCATCATAAATTCCAACACCATGGGCAAAAGCGGTTTCATGCCCACCACCCAACACTAGGGTACGCACATTCTGATGCTGGCATTGGGTAATTGCATCAGCCAGGGCTTGTTGAGCCTCACTCAATTGATTGGGATTAGCGCGAATACTTCCCAAGTCCACCAATCTGTCATGCCCTTTATGGCTGGCCATATTGGCCAATGCTTTACGCAAATAATCAGGACCTTGATTAGCGCCGGGCCGACCCTGATTGAGTTTTACCCCTTCATCACATTCAAACCCTAACAGCGCAATAGCGTGAGGAAATTCTTCCGGCGTAAAATACGGGGACAATTTAACTGTTTGAAAAAGCCGTAGTGCATTATCCGCTTCTGACAAATCATTTCGTCCTTGCCAAATAGTCGGTGAAGTCGCGTGCCATAAATTCATTTGCTGTTCCTTATCTGCTGTATGCTGGAATGTGTAATAGCTCCACGAAATACCCGGATATTCAATGGGTTATGGCCAAATTCATAGAAAATATCAACGGGATTTTCTGCATCCCAGACAATAAAATCGGCGTAAGCACCTGCGCGCAACTGTCCGTGATGCTTTTCCCGGCCTAATGCACGAGCTGCATGTCGGGTTACACCTAACCACGCCTCTTCCGGAGTTAATCCAAATTGGATACATGCCATATTCATCGCCATACGCAGGGAAGCAAACGGGCTGGTTCCAGGATTAAAATCCGTAGATATTGCTATCGGTACATTAAATTGCCGTAATAAATCGATAGGTGGACGTTGTGTTTCCTGCAAAAAGTAGAAAGCACCAGGGAGCAGAACAGCTACCGTACCACTACGGCTGAGAGCCTCTACTCCCGCCTGATCCAGATATTCAATGTGATCAACGGAAAGGCCATGATAACGGGCGACTAGTTCACTCCCGCCTAAATTGGACAGTTGTTCCACATGTCCTTTTACTGGAATATTCCAGCGTTCAGCCTCCTGAAAGAGCCGTTCGGTTTGTGCCAGATTAAACCCCACGCTTTCACAAAAAACATCTACGGCTTCGAACAGCTTTTTCTTCCAAAGCTGCGGCAGGATGACTTCACAAATCAGATTTATATAGGCATCAGGATTATGCTTATATTCAGGCGGGCAAGTATGAGCGGCAAGCAATGTCGGGCTAATTTCTATCGGATTATGCTGCGCCAGGTTTTGTGCGACCTGCAACAGCTTTTCTTCGTTTTCCAGATTTAATCCATAACCCGATTTAATCTCAATAGTCGTTACGCCTTCGGCCATAAATGCAGCAAGACGCTGCTGTGCAGAGTGTTCAAGTTGTTCAAGAGAGCTGGTTCGAGTCGCAGAAACTGTCGCATTGATCCCCCCACCCTGAGCACTGAGTTCAGCATAAGACATACCGTTTAAACGCTGTTCCCATTCATAAGCCCGGTTACCACCAAAAACCAAGTGGGTGTGGCAATCGATTAAACCTGGGGTAATCAGACGTTGTTGGGCATCAATTACCTGACAGCGGCTTGTCTGTAATGTTGCTGTGGGCAAAATCGCTAAAATCTTGTCATTACGCACCAGAAGATCATGTTCTTTTAATAATCCGTAAGCTGCATTGATAGAAGGGTCCATTGTTGCCAATCTTGCATTACGCCAGATGACATCAGTATCACGCAGTTCTATTGCCATGATTAGCATCCTGTATTCATCAGTACCTGATCAGTCAGGCTATTAGTTGTATATACATTTATTTTCCAACCAACAATAATTGTCAAATTATTTTGCTGACTACCCGGATACACTTTCTTATCAGCATTTTTAGGCCACAAACCAAGTAAAATCAGGTTTCATTTAATATAATCAGGTTCAATCGTTAAAAAGATGCAGTACACTTGTCACAAAATAGTTTGATTAACTGAGCAATGATGAAGAATAAATATTCCCTGAACGAGGAAGAGATTAGCTTGTTTAAAGAATCGGTAGCAGGCACCAAACGCATGAATCAGGATACCGTCTTACATCCTCCCGAAAGAAAAAAGACCAGCCATATTGCCCCTGAGCGAATACAGCAAGAGCAAATTGATGCAAGCTACTATTTTTCTGATGAATTTCAGCCCAACCTTGATACAGAAGGCCCTACCCGTTACGTAAGGGAAGGTGCAAGCCATTATGAACTGAAAAAACTACGCCGAGGTGACTATTCACCAGAACTGTTTCTTGATTTACACGGACTCACTCAAATGCAAGCCAAGCAGGAAATTGGAGCATTGATCGCGGCTTGCCGCCGGGAACATGTCTATTGTGCCTGCGTCATGCACGGCCACGGGAAACACATTCTCAAACAGCAAACCCCGCTATGGCTGGCCCAGCACCCAGATATCATCGCCTTCCATCAAGCACCGAAAGAATGGGGTGGCAACGCCTCATTATTGATACTTGTCGAACTTGATGATCTCATATATCGCTGAATTATCAGGCCTTTGCTGCCAATTGTGACGGACTGACCTGCCAGATAAGAGTTCCTTTGCCAGTTTGGTTGTCTAAATCCACACATGTGATTGCAGACGTTGCAAACATCGGTGGTGTTTCTGCCGGACATAATTCAGCAACCAAGTAGCCGACTAACGGTAAGTGGGAGACAACCAAAACAGCGTTATATCCTTGTTCAGCAAGAACCTGTAGATAACTGCTAACCGTAGCCGCATCACCTGATGGCGTTAATCCTGGCAATACGTCTTCACCATCCGGTAATGATAAGGATTTGCGAACAATCTGTAACGTCTGCTCAGCGCGAATATAAGGACTCACCAATACAAGACCAATCTGAGGCTCCTGTTGTGCCAACCAACGAGCCATTTCTTGTGATTCATTACAACCACGAGGAGTGAGTTGCCGGGCTGCGTCGCTGATTGCATCCAAAGCTGCGTCGCCATGACGCATAATAAAAACTTGCATAATCCACCGTATGAATGAGTTAGCGCAGTTATCTTGCTGATAATAAATATCAGTAATCTAACCTGAGTTATACAATAAAAATTATTATTACAAAGACATTTCAGGTATGGCCAGCAGGCATTCTACTCAAAACAAAAACAAATAAAATGATTGAACAACAGCCCAATGGGTATTGCTTGAAATTAAAAGAGATCTTTTTTCTTCAAAAAGACTAAAGATGATTCCGGCACCTCAGAAACACCGGAATCAATTTTTTCATAAATATAATAATAGGTTACTACGGATAGAAATTTTTATTCTGTTCAGCCATTTTTACTAAGTGATCACAAGGGACAAATCTATCTCCATGCTGACTTTCCAGCCTGCGTAAAATCTCCACCACTCTGGCACAACCCAGACTATCGATATAGCGGAATGGGCCACCAAAAAATGGTGGAAAACCAATGCCAAATACCGCACCAATATCACCATCACGCGGGCTTCTGATAATCCCTTCATCCAGGCAACGAACGGCTTCATTAAGCATCAACATCACACAACGCTGAGCAATTTCTGAGGAGATCATACGCGACTCAGGTGTAATATTCAGCAAAGTATAAACTGAGCTATCAACCTTTTTGCTTCGCTTACCAAACTGCCAGAATTTTCTGACCTCTGATGTATACAAATAGAAGCCACGGCCATTTTTCCTGCCCTTACGGCCATCTTTCAGTACCGCATCAAGAGATTCAGGTGCAGCAAAACGCGGCCCTAGCTGCTCTACCAGAATCGGCATAATTTTGGTGCCAACATCAATGCCAACTTCATCTAATAAATTGATCGGTCCGACCGGAAAACCAAAATTAACCAATGCCTTATCTATATGATCAATCGGTTCTCCTTCTACCAGGCAATTCGCGGCTTCACTGATATAAGGAACAAGGATCCGGTTCACATAAAACCCTGCTTTATCACCGACCACGATAGCGGTTTTACCCTGTTTCTTTGCCAGAGCAACCGCAGTAGCAATCGTTTTTTCACTGGTTCCTTTGTGTGGAATAACTTCCACCAAAGGCATTTTATCCACTGGGCTAAAATAATGCAGACCAATAACCTGCTCTGGTCGTTGAGCTTTTTCTGCAATCTGATGGATAGGCAGTGAAGAAGTATTGGATGCAAATACGGTTTCTGGTTTAGTATTCGCTTCAATTTCCGCCACCATTTGCTGTTTCAGTGACAAATCCTCAAATACCGCCTCAACAACAATATCTGTCTGTTCGAAACCGCGATAATCCGTCGTTCCTGAAATCAGCATCATTTGTTGAGCACGCTCTGCCGGGCGTAATCGTTTTTGCTTCACCCGTTTAGACAATAAATCCCACGTGTACTTTAGTACCTGACTAATGCCCTTTTCATTAATATCTTTGATACGCACCGGTAGTTTGCCACGGATGGTTGTTACATTTGCAATTCCCCCGCCCATCAAACCACCACCTAATATACCAACCCGTTCGATTCTCGCTGGTTTCTCTGATGAACCGGTTTCATTTTTCAGGGAAGTTGCAGCAAAAAACAGATTACGTAAAGCGGCAGATTCCCGTGTCATTGCTAATTCACCGAATGCCGTTGCCTCGGCCCGTAAACCTTGGGTCATACCTTTCTCAAGACCTTCTTTGACAACAGCAATAATTCGCTCAGGAGCCGGATAGTGCCCACGCGTTTTCGCCAACGTCTTTTTACGAACGATATTAAACAAAAAATATCTTCCCACCGGCCCAACTAACAATCGCTGTTGCCATGGCAAAGATTTACGCACCGGAATGCCTTTTTTAACTTTTTCAACAGCGACTTCCAGCAAAATATCCAACGGCACCGCGTCATCCACCACACCGAGCCGCAATGCCTGTTTCGACCGTAATTGCTTGCCTGTCAGAATGATATCCAGAGCTGAACTGACACCAATTAATCTTGGCAACCGCTGAGTACCACCTGAACCCGGTAATAACCCAAGTTGAACTTCAGGTAATCCAAGACGGGTTTTATCATCCAGTGAACAAATACGCCAATGACATGCAAGCGCCAGTTCCAGACCGCCCCCTAAACAAGCGCCATGAATCGCCGCTACAACAGGCAAAGGATAATTGGCTATTTGAGAAAACAATTTCTGACCCTTTTCAGCCAGATCTTGTGCCTCTTCTTTGGTTTTACACCCGGCAATCATGGAGATATCAGCACCGGCAATAAAAGTATCCGGCTTACCGGAAATCAAAATTAACCCTTTAAGACCGGAAGATTGCTGAGCTTGTTTGAAAACATGCAGAAATTGATCAACAAATTCTGCTTTCAGCGTATTTACCTTTTCTCCCGGAACATCAATAGTAATAACACCGATCTTGTCCGGCCTTATATCAAAACTGAAAACAGAAGCTGTCTGTTTTGCATCCGCAGTGATGGTTGCAGCGTCATGCTGAGACTGAGTCATTATTCCACCTCCAATACCATAGCTGTGCCCAACCCGCCAGCAGCACAAGCAGTCGTTAACCCCAATCCGCCGCCACGACGACGCAACTCATTCAATACCTGCGTCACCATACGAGCCCCTGTTGCTGCAAATGGGTGCCCATAAGCAATTGAACCACCCAAGACATTAAATTTATCCATGTCAACTTCACCAATTGCTTGAGCACGCCCTAATTTATTACGGGCAAATTCATCACTGGCAAACATTTTCAGGTTTGCCAATGTCTGAGCAGCAAAGGCTTCATGCATATCAATTAAAGTCAGATCTTTCAGCGTAATACCTGCACGATCGAGCGCTATTGGCGTCGCGTATGACGGCCCCAGTAACATATCCTGCCAAACATCAATTGCTGAGAATGCATAGCTACGCAGATAACCAAGCGGTTTCATTCCCAACTCTTTTGCCACAGATTCACGCATCAATATGACTGCCGCTGCGCCATCTGTCAGCGGTGTACTGTTTGCGGCCGTGACAGTGCCGTACTTGCGGTCAAATGCCGGACGCAGCTTCGCATAGGAAGTTAATACAGAATTTGTACGAATATTATTATCTTCAAGCAATGCTTCACGGTATGGCGGGAAATGAGCCGTCATGACTTCATCAACCAACAATCCCTGTTCCCAGGCTTTTGCTGCCAGAATATGGGATCGATGTGCCAATGCATCCTGATCTTCCCGGCTGATACGGTAAGTCTTCGCCATTTGTTCTGCGGTATCTCCCATACGCAGACCTGTGGAATATTCCGCTACCGCCGGAGATACAGGCAATAAATCACGAAATTTAAGGCGGCTAAGTAACTTAAGACGCTGTGATAAAGTTTTCGCTTTATTCATATCCACAAGAGTACGGGCCAAGGATTTAGTCACCCCAATGGGCAAAACAGAAGAGGAGTCCGCTCCACCCGCAATTCCGATATTCACCGTACCGGCCATAATGCTTTCAGCCACATTGGCAATCGCCTGAAAGCTAGTCGCACATGCACGGGATACACTGTAAGCATCAGTATTCACACTCAATCCAGCACCAAGAACGATTTCACGGGCAATATTCGGCGCTTCAGGCATTTGCACCACTTGTCCAAACACCAGTTGATCAATCTTTTCAGGGGGTAAACCACTCCTGGCCACCAATTCGCTGACGACTGATTTACCCAAATCCACAGCCGGTATGCCGTGATACGATGTTGCCTGTTTAGCAAATGGGATACGTAGCCCGCTGACAATAGCGATACGATCACCTTGCTGTGTCACTTTTGTTAAAGGACGACTCATAACGGCTCCTGAAAGATTATCGTTAACTCAATCAAATTACTGAAAAAAATTTTTAACCGACCTGGACAGGTCTGACCTGATAGATCATTGTTAGCGTAATGTTTATAAATAGCAAACCTGAATAAACTAAAAATGAGAGGAAGCGCAACTTTAATTTATTTAATAGCTAAATAATTTCAATGCTTCTTAGAGCATGTTCGCAAGCGGTAAAAAAGAAATAACAATAAGGAGGAATTCAACAAAATACCCCGCTATTTATCAAAATAGCGGAAAACCAGAACTTACTCTTTATAAGTAACTTATCCTGCTGAAATTTGATCTCAGAATTTCATTGTTAAACGTTTTTATTAACATCAAAAATCATTTTTTTGTTAACTGAGTCGCGTTTTTGATATCAATTTGGTCATATTTTAAAAACATTCTTGCAACACCAACTGTTATCAGACCTATACTTCACGACTGGTCTGATTTGTCATCAAGACAAACCGACTCTACAATCCTGCGCTCCTTGCTAAGATAAGTGGCATAGTTAAATAATAAACAAGAGGGTTTTGGTCATGAACCAGAAAAACCTGTTCACCCGTTCAGCATTAGCGGTTGCAGTGGCTATAATTTCATCCAACGCTGGCGCTGCTGGTTTCCAGTTAAACGAATTTTCTACTTCGGCTTTGGGCCGGGCCTTTTCCGGGGAAGGCGTTGTTGCAGATAACGCAACTGTAGGCAGCCGTAACCCAGCAGCAATGACTCTGTTTGATCGCCCATCGTTTTCTATTGGTGCAGTCTATATCAACCCAGATGTTGATATTACCGGTAAATCGCCAATGACAGGTAAAAGTACCAACGCTAAAAACATTGCGCCTACCGCGTGGATACCTAATCTGCATTTTATTATGCCAATTGATGATCAATGGTTTGTTGGTACTTCTGTCACCACTAACTTTGGTCTGGCTACTGATTTTAGTAACAACTATGAAGCAGGCCCTATCGGCGGTAAAACTGATCTGACAACATTGAACTTCAACCTGAGCGGTGCTTATCGACTGAACGATAACTTCAGCTTTGGTTTAGGACTGAACGCCGTTTATGCTGATGCCAAAATCGTCCGCCATGCGGGTATTCTGTCAAATAAACTGAACGGCCTAATAAAACCAACTGATGAAGTTGCTAATCTGTCAGGCAAAGATTGGGGCTATGGTTGGAACGCAGGCATCATGTACGAAGTGGATGAAAATAACCGCTACAGCCTGACTTACCGCTCTAAAGTTAAAGTCAAATTTAAAGACGGTGACTATAAAAACGATATACCTCCTAGGATAGGAAAAATTGCGCAATTACCTGCCACCGGTGGTAAAACTATTGGTGGTAGATTGGATCTCAATTTGCCAGATATCTGGGAGATTTCCGGTTACAACCGCGTAGCACCTAAATGGGCTATCCACTATAGCCTGGCATATACAGGCTGGAGTGAGTTTAGTGAGCTAAAAGGCACCAGAAATAAAGACGGTTCAGTCCTGTTCAGTAAACATGAAGGTTTTAAAGATGCCTACCGGATTGCTTTAGGAACAACTTATTATCACGATGACAATTGGACATTCCGTACTGGCATCGCCTTTGATGACAGCCCGATTCCTGCTGAAAACCGTTCTATCTCTATTCCTGATCAGGACCGTTTCTGGTTGAGTGCTGGCGCAACTTACGCATTTAACAAAGACATGTCTGTTGACGTAGGCGTTTCTTATATGCATGGTCAGAAAGTCACTGTTAAAGAGAAGTTGTCTGAAACATCATCTGACCCAACCAATAAGCCATATGAATTTGATGCGAAAGGTTCTGCCTGGTTATATGGTGTGAACTTCAACTACGCATTCTGATAATATGTAGTGCCTAAAAAAGGATAGCCTCGCTGCTATCCTTTTTCATTCATAGAGCTAAACCAGAAGTAACTATCAATCAATACTGTCCAACTCATCCTGTAATGCTTCAGCATTTGGATTTTTCGTGGCTCCCAGTTTACCGTCACTTGCCATAAAATCATGGCTCTGGAAATAAGCCTCGCGTATCATCAGGTATGGATCTGATGAATTCTTCAACAAACCATCAGAATCCAGTAAACGAGCACGCGTTTCAATACCTTCAAATACCCATTTACCGGCTGACATCCAGATATTCAGATAACTTAGCATTGGGTAAGTCACATCAGCCCAATTTCCCCCTTCATCACGTAGAGTGAAACTGCCATAGCCCGGCAATACGGCATAAGGACCATACCCCACATCATAATAGCCCAGAGTACTACCAAAGCGTTTTGACTCTTCTTTTGCCAGTTTAGGGTTTGCCATAGTTGCGACATCAATCAACCCGCCCATCCCAAAAATGGTATTCAGGAAAAAACGATTAAAATGTTTCATTCCCTGATATGGGTTACCACGTAAGAAACTGTTTACCATGCTAGCCGGCTCTTCGAGATTACTTAGAAAATTACCCAAACCATTTCGAGCAGGCATGGGTACATAATCGTGCCACACTACCGCAACCGGACGTAGAATATAAGGATCAAGAACATCATAATTAAAACTGAACATTGTACGGTTAAAACCTTCCAGAGGATCTGAACGCCCCTGCTCAACAGTATTAGATGAACTGGCACATCCCACCAGTAATGCGGCTGTAAGAGCGATTCCGCCCAAACGATACGTCATACATTTCTCCAAGTAATAACTTCTTAGATCCGGCAAATCAATTTATGTATTACCCACCGATGATCATCAATAAATAAATATTACTGACAATTCAACTTGAATGGTACTCAAATTGAGTGGTTGCTAAATAGGCAAACAGTTCATAACGCCTTATCTTAGGAAAGAAAAACAGTTATAATGCGGATATTGTCCCCTTAGTTAAATGGATATAACAAGCCCCTCCTAAGGGCTAATTGCAGGTTCGATCCCTGCAGGGGACGCCAGAACAACACCTCACCAACTTTCATACAGCCTGACTTTTCCTTTATAAATAATAAGATAGGCTAACAGCCTTATGTTCTTGGTATACATTCCAAACACAATATTCCATGAAAACAGTATAACAACACTCGTATAAAATGTAACCAACTCATGTTAATAGAAGCTCTATTTGCAGAATCTATAATCATATGCAATTTCTAATTATCCCTAAAGTACAAGTCGATGTTACAGTGGTATATAAATAAATCAGTAATTTTTTCATATATGAATTAATATTTTTATAAATAACTTTTCAAAATAGTGATACACCTTGCCAACGCCTTACACAACAAGGGTTGTGGTATGTATAGTACAAAGCAGTTCATCAGACGTCAGAGTGGCCCTTTTCAGATATCAATCGAATAGACCAACTGTATCGGTATTATGAAATTCTATTTATAATAAATAAAATACAATTTAATATTCAGGTTATTAACATATTTTTATAATTAATAGCTTAAAATAAACCATACAATCAATGATTATAATTTACAAAACAAAACCCAATAAATAAACAAATAAAAACTTTATTAATTTATTATAAAAATATCTCTTCATTGAAAATTTAATTATTAAAAAAATATTACATCCATAAACAAAAATTTAATTTAATATATTTTTCAATATGAAATATTGTTTCCAGTTGGTCACATAAAATTATTCATTTTAAATACATCTCCAGATTCCTAATAGCATTGCAATAAATCAATACATTTACCACCACCAAACAATACTTATGAAAAAAAATTAACAAAAACAATATCTTATATATAATTTCGCATATGTAATTCAAATATATTTATATTTTCAGAGATTTTAGTCAGATATATACAATCACTAGTTTCAATATGTATATATCTGTCTTTATAGCTTAATCAATCAATGAGAGTTGTTGCCGTAAATATGTCCCTGAACCTAATAATCCAGGTTGCGGATGAGTAATCAAATAAACAGGAATCTGTTGTACTAATGTTTTAAAACGCCCTTTATCCTCAAATCCATAAATGAAATTCGATTGCTTAAAGAAATCAAAAAACCGCGGCACTATACCACCAGCGATATACACACCACCAAAAGCTCCCATATTTAAAGCTAAATTCCCTCCAAATCGCCCCATAATTTCACAAAATAGTATCAGGGCACGATGGCAATATTGACAACTTTCATCCAATGCTCGTTGTGTCACTATTTCGGGTTCTAACTCTTCCGGCTGGCTATGATCCAAAATTGCAATGGCTTGATAGAGATTCACTAATCCACTACCGGACAAGATTCTTTCTACCGAAACATGCCCCAGTTTACGACGTAAAACAGCTAATATTGCATCTTGTTCTTCACTATTTGCCGCAAAATCTACATGACCTCCTTCACCAGGTAAACTTATCCATTGCTTGCCTGCTTTTATCAAATGAGCCACACCAAGGCCGGTTCCAGCCCCATAAACAACAATGGGTTTATCTTCAACCGCTGCTCCCCCTCCCAATTGAACTTTATGTTCCTCTGTCAGCATAGGGATAGCCATAGATACGGCAGTGAAGTCATTAATAACATCTAACTTTTCTAGCCCAAGCGCCTGTTTCAGCTCACTAATAGAAAATGCCCATTGGTGGTTGGTCATTTCCACCCAATCACCATTTATCGGACAGGCAATAGCGATACAAGCATAAGTTATTATTACTTTTTGCTCCGCCAAATAGTGGCTGATAATAGACTCCAACCCAGCGTATTGTTTTGCACTATATGTTTTAATCTGGTCAATAGCCCCATCTTTCAAATTACAAAGTGCTAATCTGGCATTCGTACCACCAATATCAGCCACGAGTCCGTAGAGATTCATTTTTATATCCTAATAATTAGCTAATACAACAATTACGTAAAGCTTATCCCATCTGACATTATTGGTATAGGTAGTTTGGACACGAATATGACTTGCACAACCGGGATATCACATATTCAAGATGATTTGCCAGGCCAGAACCTGCAACTAATGAATTAAAAGCTAACTGCTCTACCGACTGATCTAATGATGATCTCTCTATGGGGAATTATACGAATTATGTCTTTCAAGATGGTGGGTCGTGCAGGATTCGAACCTGCGACCAATTGATTAAAAGTCAACTGCTCTACCGACTGAGCTAACGACCCATCTATAGGAGAACTACTCTAACTACGTCTTTTGGAATGGTGGGTCGTGCAGGATTCGAACCTGCGACCAATTGATTAAAAGTCAACTGCTCTACCGACTGAGCTAACGACCCATACCAAAAAGGTGTGATACTGCTGAAACAATCTAATGAAGTGGTGGGCGATACCAGATTCGAACTGATGACCCCCTCCTTGTAAGGGAGATGCTCTACCAACTGAGCTAATCGCCCACTTCATAATGACTATTACTGCCTTAAACCACTGAATTTATGATTGGTGGGCGATACCAGATTCGAACTGATGACCCCCTCCTTGTAAGGGAGATGCTCTACCAACTGAGCTAATCGCCCAATCATAAATTCATTTTTATCACAACGAGTGGTGGGCGATACCAGATTCGAACTGATGACCCCCTCCTTGTAAGGGAGATGCTCTACCAACTGAGCTAATCGCCCCGTCGTGATGGAGTCGCATTATAGGGATAGTTCAGGATGAGTCAACGCTTTTTCTAGGGAAAAATATCGTTCGTCTCAAAATTAAACAAAGGTGAGATAATTATCATCACTCAGGGTTCAGTTTAAGCAGATAGGCTGACTTTTCTCAACAACATCCCGCTAACAGCATTGAGGAATTAAAGTCCAGTGATAAAATAACCCCCACTTTTATTACTTTAAATCACCAATAACGTTCATTGAAAAGTGAAACGTAATTAAGGCAATCCCCAATGAGTAAAATTAAAACCCGTTTTGCACCAAGTCCAACTGGCTATCTCCATGTTGGCGGTGCACGTACCGCACTTTATTCCTGGTTATATAGCCGCCATAACAAAGGCGAATTTGTATTGCGTATCGAAGATACTGACCTTGAACGCTCAACTCAGGAAGCCATTGATGCCATTATGGACGGTATGAACTGGTTAAATCTGAATTGGGATGAAGGTCCTTATTATCAGACTAAACGTTTTGATCGCTATAACCAGGCTATTGATCAAATGCTGGAACAAGGGACTGCTTATCATTGCTATTGTTCTAAAGCACGTCTGGAAGAATTGCGTGAAACTCAGATGGCGAATGGTGAAAAGCCTCGTTATAACGGCCATTGCCGTGATAATCAATGTCAGCATAATCCAGATCAACCCCATGTCGTCCGTTTCCGCAATCCACAAGAAGGTTCTGTTATTTTTAATGATAGTATCCGTGGCCCAATTGAATTCAGTAATCAGGAACTTGATGATCTGATTATCCGCCGTACCGATGGTTCTCCAACCTATAACTTCTGTGTTGTCATTGATGACTGGGATATGGAAATCACCCATGTCATTCGCGGTGAAGACCATATCAATAATACACCACGTCAAATTAATATTCTGAAAGCACTGGGTGCTCCAGTTCCAGAATATGCACACGTTTCGATGATCCTGGGTGATGATGGTAAAAAACTGTCTAAACGTCACGGGGCAGTGAGTGTTATGCAATACCGCGATGATGGCTATCTGCCGGAAGCTTTGCTGAATTATCTGGTTCGTCTGGGTTGGTCACACGGTGATCAGGAAATTTTCAGTATTGAAGAGATGACTGAATTCTTCAGCCTAGATGCTATCAATAAATCTGCCAGTGCATTCAATACGGAAAAACTACAATGGCTGAACCATCACTATATTAATACCCTGCCCCCAGAGAAAGTTGCCGTTCATTTGGCATGGCACATTGAGCAGCAAGGCATTGATACCCGTAATGGGCCACAATTAGTTGATCTGATTAAATTGCTGGGTGAACGCTGCAAGACCCTGAAAGAAATGGCCGAGTCCTGCCGCTACTTCTATGAAGATTTTGCTGAGTTTGATGCAGATGCGGCGAAGAAACATTTGCGTCCAGTTGCCCGTCAACCTCTTGAAGTTGTTGGTACAAAACTGGCGGCAGTTACTGACTGGACACCTGAAAATGTTCATCATGCTATTCAATCTACAGCTGATGAGCTGGAAGTTGGTATGGGTAAAGTCGGTATGCCACTGCGTGTGGCTGCTACTGGAGCAGGCCAATCTCCAGGTGTGGATGTGACTATTCATGCTATCGGGCAAACCCGTACTCTGGCCCGTATTAATCAGGCTCTGGAATTTATTGTTCAACGTGAAACTCAGCAGTAATTAATGCAACAAAGGCATCACCGATTCAGTGTGGTGCCTTCTATTTTCAAAAAAATCTCATTTAATTAATACAACCTTGTCACTTCCTTAAACGCGTTCTATCTCATTTCAACCCGTTGTTCAGCCTTTATTTTGTCGTCCCACCACAAAAGTGATGACTTTTTCAACGCTTGCTCTGAGAATGATAAGTTAGCCGTTGACAGTATTTGCAGGGTTTCATATCATGCGCCCCGTTCCATTAATTTTGATTGGGGCTATAGCTCAGCTGGGAGAGCGCTTGCATGGCATGCAAGAGGTCAGCGGTTCGATCCCGCTTAGCTCCACCAAATACTTATTACCAGAATAAAGTATTTGGCACTAAAATTAGAAAGACCACACTCGTGGGGCTATAGCTCAGCTGGGAGAGCGCTTGCATGGCATGCAAGAGGTCAGCGGTTCGATCCCGCTTAGCTCCACCAAAATTATCAGGGCCTGAAAGCCACGCTTTCAGGCCCTTTTATTTATCCATCTTAATAACCACCTTTTTGCATAAAAAAACTATCCTTGCTAATTCTTCTTCAATGGTTTTACCAATGAATCCAATCCTTCTATTTTTATTGCTAAAGTCATCTCCATCAGGACGCCTAATTTACCTTGTGGAAATTCGCCTTTACGAGCGAACCACAATAAATACTCTTCTGGTAAGTCAATCAGCATACGCCCCTTGTATTTACCGAATGGCATAACAGTATTAGCAATTTCTATCAGATTTTCTTTTTCCATAATTTACATTGATTAAAAAAGATAACTCCAGTTTACGGGGTAAGGGAAATATATGCGAAAGGAAAGAAGAAATCTGCATCATCCATGATGCAATATTCCACTATAACACTTTATCTTTTTACAGCACCAAACCTGCAATAGCCGCAGACAAGAAGCTGACAAGGGTTGAACCAAACAGTAGCTTCAAGCCAAAGCGGGAAACGACGTTACCCTGGTTTTCATTCAAGCCCTTAATTGCTCCGGCAACAATTCCAATTGAAGAGAAATTAGCAAAAGAAACCAGGAATACCGACAAAATACCCTGTGAACGCGGAGAAAATTCTGTCGCAATTGATTGCAAGCTATGCATCGCAACAAATTCGTTAGAAACCAATTTGGTTGCCATGATGCTACCAACCCGCAACGCTTCATCAGCAGGAATTCCAATTATCCAAGCAAATGGATAGAACACATACCCCAGCATCTCTTGGAAGCTCATATCAAAAATCATGCTAAACAGCGCGTTAATAGCGGCAATCAGGGCAATGAAACCAATCAACATGGCGGCAACAATCAGTGCGACTTTAAAACCAGCCAGAATATATTCACCCAACATTTCGAAGAAACTTTGACCTTCGTGAAGATTGCTCATCTGAATATCTTCTTCGCTGTCAACAGAATACGGATTAATCAATGACAGGATGATAAAGGTACTGAACATATTGAGCACCAATGCCGCCACAACATATTTAGGCACCAAAATGGTCATGTAAGCACCAACGATTGACATGGAAACCGTTGACATTGCAGTTGCAGCCATCGTGTACATTCGACGCTCAGACATTTTTCCCAGCACATCTTTATAAGCGATAAAGTTTTCAGACTGACCCAGTATCAGAGAACTTACTGCATTGAATGATTCCAATTTCCCCATGCCGTTGACCTTAGACAACAGAGTACCAATCACACGGATGACGATTGGCAATACTTTGATATGCTGCAAAATACCAATCAGTGCGGAAATAAAGATAATCGGACACAATACATTCAGAAAGAAGAATGCCAGTTTTGCACCCATCATGCCGCCAAAAATGAATTCCGTCCCTTCACCCGCAAATTTCAGTAAATGCTCAAACAAACCCGCAAATCCCATGACAAATTCCTGACCAATACCTGAATTCAAGAAAAACCACGCAAGGACAAGTTCAATAACAAGCAACTGAATAATATAACGAGGACGAATACCTTTACGGTTACTGCTCGCCAAAATAGCAAGGCCGCCAATAACAATCAGAGCTAAAAGGAAATGCAGGATTTGAGACATATCACACTCCAAACACAACAGAAAGCTAGTTTATAAAATGCATTCTATGTAATAAAAGGCGATCAATGGGATAGATATTACATTAGATTGAAATAATTCTTACTCTAAATTTTTATTTAGTGAGATTAATCACATTTTCAGCTGAATCGTATAATGTCAGATGCGAAAATACATTATCAAATATCACCGATTATTGAGAAAACCTCTCAATAATCAGTAGACAGAATACAAACAAAAAGTTATTCACCCAATAAACGGATCATTTCTTCTTCATCAATCACTGGAATATTTAACTCATTAGCTTTAGCCAATTTCGAACCGGCTGCTTCACCAGCAATCACCAAATCTGTTTTCTTAGAAACGCTGCCAGTCACTTTTGCCCCAAGTGCAACAAGTTTATCTTTGGCTTCATCTCGGGATAACTGATGCAATGAGCCAGTAAGCACAATTGTTTTACCTGCGAATGGGCTGTCAACCTTCTCACCCTTTGTTACGACAATTAGTTCCCAGTTGATACCGGTATTATCAATCAGGTCATCGATAACTTTTTGATTATGAGGTTCATTGAAGAAGTTAACCACGTGTTTTGCCACTACTTCACCAACATCCTGGACCTCTTTCAGAGCTGCTTCATCAGCGGCACGTAATTTATCCAGGCAGCCAAAGTGAGCGGCCAAATTAGCGGCGGTCGCTTCCCCAACTTCACGGATACCCAACGCATAGAGGAAACGAGCAAATGTGGTTTTTTTCGCTTTTTCCAACGCATCTACCACATTTTGCGCAGATTTCGGCCCCATACGATCAAGCCCGGTCAATTTACCCGCAGTAAGCCTGAAAAGATCCGCCGGGGTTTCGACATACTCTTTATCCACCAGTTGATCGATAATCTTTTCTCCCATACCGTCAACATCCATCGCCCGCCGGGAAACAAAGTGTCTCAGTGCTTCTTTACGTTGAGCGCCACAGACCAAACCACCAGTACAACGCGCTACAGCCTCCCCTTCAATCCGCTCGACATCCGCCCCACATACCGGACAATGTTCAGGAAAAACAACTTCATCACTGTCCTGTGGCCTTCTGTCCTCCACAACACCCACGACCTTTGGAATAACATCACCAGCACGGCGGATAATAACAGTATCGCCAATACGCAAACCTAAACGTTCAATCTCATCCGCATTGTGCAATGTCGCATTACTCACAGTCACACCCGAGACCTGCACCGGCTCCAAACGTGCTACCGGTGTGATAGCACCAGTACGGCCGACCTGAAATTCGACATCGCGGACAATCGTCACTTGCTCCTGAGCAGGAAATTTGAATGCTGTTGCCCAGCGTGGCGCACGAGCGACAAAACCTAACGTTTTCTGTAATTCCAGCGAATTCACTTTGATAACAACACCATCAATATCAAACCCCAATGTTGAACGCTGGTTTTCAATATCGTGGTAAAAATCAATAACCTGTTGACTATCAGTACAAACTTTAATTTTATCGCTGACCGGCAATCCCCATTGCTTAAACTGTATCAATCGCTCGTAGTGACTGATCGGTAATTCCCCTCCTTCCAATACACCAACACCATAACAGAAGAACGCCAATGGCCGTTTAGCCGTAATACGAGGATCGAGCTGACGCAGAGAGCCAGCCGCTGCATTACGAGGATTAGCAAATACTTTTGCGCCGGTGCGGCGTGCTTCCTCATTCAGCTTCTCAAATCCTTTTTGGGGTATAAAAACTTCACCACGAATTTCAACACGGGTTGGAATATTATCTCCGGTCAGGCGCAGTGGAATTGCGTAGATAGTCCGTACATTTGATGTAATGTTTTCCCCTGTTGTACCATCACCACGGGTCGCCGCCTGTACCAGTTCACCATTTTCATACAACAGACTAACAGCCAGACCATCCAGTTTCAGCTCACAACACACCACTAAATCCTGATTATCTTTCAGGCGGTCACGCACTCGCTTATCAAACGCCAAATAACTCTCTTCATCAAATACGTTATCCAGTGATAGCATTGGAATTTCATGGCGGACTTGTTCAAAAGCAGCCAGAGGAGCAGCGCCAACCCGCTGTGTCGGTGAATCAGATGTAATCAGCTCCGGGTATTGTTCCTCAAGAGCCTTTAATTCCTGCATTAACCGATCATATTCTGCATCAGAGATCTCTGGTGCATCCATGACGTGATACAGATATTCATGATGACGCAGTGTTATTCTGAGATTTTCTATTTGTTGAGCAGTTGATTTCATGACTTATAACCAGCGATAAAAAGCCCCCGGCTGGCGGAGGCTTGAACATTCGATAAGTTGATTATACCTGAACATCAAGTGTGCTGCGAATGCGTGCTTTATACAATTCGATTTTTTGCGGTGTCAGCATCTTACGC
Source organism: Photorhabdus sp. RM322S (assembly GCF_042879395.1). Taxonomy (NCBI): domain Bacteria; kingdom Pseudomonadati; phylum Pseudomonadota; class Gammaproteobacteria; order Enterobacterales; family Morganellaceae; genus Photorhabdus; species Photorhabdus sp. RM322S. The sequence continues at coordinate 101,071 of NZ_JBHFKW010000007.1, read as the reverse complement.
TCATCATCAAGCACCACTCCCCCAACATCAGAAGCAATGCGCTGAGCCGCCTGTAACATCAGCTTAAAATTCTGATTAGCTTCTCCGTAAGAAGGTACCATCATAAACATGGAAACCCCTGGAGTGGTAAAATCAGCCATTGTTTCAGGGTTAAATGAACCCGGTTTCACCATATTGGCAAGGCTGAATAACACCGGACCGCTGCCTGATGGATTCAGATGACGGTGGAAAATCTGCATTTCTCCAAATTGGAAGCCAGATTGCAGGATACTTTGCAGCAAGAGCTCACCATTCAATGCCTGACCGTGATGTGCTGCCACATGAAGAACCAAAACGATTTCTTTTGCTACTTTGGCCTGCACTTCCTGCTCACCATCCCCCTCTTTTGCCATATCCTGAGACTTTTCTTCCGTCTGAGGTCTATTTTTCTCAGGCTCATCCCGTCCTTCAGATTCAAACAGGCCAAGCTGAGGCTCCTGCTCTTCTATTTCTGTTACTGCTTTTCGGGTTGTAGTCTCAGGCTGATGCCCAGTCAGCAACGGATCATTGCTTTCTTCAGACATAGCAACATCCATTTCAGTCAACTTTGGCTGACGGCGCTCAATAACCGGCTCAGCTTTATATTCCTGATGAGGTTTTACCTGCTTATGGGTGTAAGGCTTTTGTTGATTGTCAAACGCTTCATCATCACTGTCATCGACGAAACTCTCTTGACGATCATGTTTATGACGTTTAACTGGGCGATCACGAAAAAGCGAAGAACGCTCTTTACGGCTGGTCCACAACCCATGTAACAGCAAAGCTATTATTGCTATCGCACCAACAATGATTAATATCAGACGCAAATCCTGCATCATTGCTATCTCTGTTGTTTAATTAATATGCCACCACGGCGGAACATTTTCTGTATTAACTGTATTTGTCAAATAACACAAGTGCAAGCTTATACACACTTTTCTTATCATAAATATGCCTGATAAGCATTTTTTGCTTTTTTTTTATACAGAACAAGACTAGTCAGTCGAAAATCCTACCTATATGATAGCGTTTCAATCATACAGGAGAGAATAGGAAGTATGCTTAATTTGACAAAATCACCAAAAAATTTGAGCGGCTTTCAGTATTTGGTGCAAGGTTGCAGATTAATTACTCGACCAGGTATTAAAAGATTTGTTCTATTGCCTTTATTGGCAAATATTTTGTTACTTGGTGGTTCATTTTGGTGGCTCTACCAACAACTGGAAAACTGGATCCCCTCGATACTGAACAAAGTACCGGATTGGATGCAATGGCTCAGTTACATTCTATGGCCACTGGCAGTGATGTCTGTTTTGCTGATTTTTACTTATTTATTCAGCACGATAGCGAACTTCATAGCAGCTCCGTTCAATGGATTACTGGCGGAAAAACTAGAAGCTGATTTAACGGGAACCTCTGCGCCGGATACCGGAGTTATGGAACTGGTAAAAGATGTTCCACGCATTCTGAAACGAGAATTGGTAAAACTGCTCTACTATATTCCACGCGCCCTGGTTTTACTGCTTCTCTATTTTATTCCTGTTATCGGGCAAACTGTCGCACCTGTGCTCTGGTTTATTTTCAGTGCCTGGATGCTGTCGATTCAATACTGTGATTATCCATTTGATAACCATAAAGTCAGTTTTCCAACAATGCGTAGTGCCCTTCGTCAAAACAAAATGAATAATCTGCAATTTGGTGCATTAGTGAGTATTTTGACAATGATACCTATTGTCAATTTGGTGATTATGCCTATCGCAGTATGCGCGGCTACTGCAATGTGGGTAGATCGCTATCGGGATCAACACGGGTTGCGTATTATAAAATAAATGCAGTCAAATGTTATTCTTTAAGACGATAAGAATATATTCAAACTATATTTCCATAACCTGATTGTTGGCGTATCGTTGACCAGATATCACTAAAGGGAGTTGAAAGACGAGTATGAGTAAAATTTATGAAGACAATTCTTTAACGATTGGTCGTACCCCGTTAATTCGCTTAAAACACTTTGGCAATGGACGTATTCTGGCGAAAGTAGAGTCCCGTAACCCAAGCTTTAGTGTAAAATGCCGTATTGGTTCTAACATGATTTGGGATGCTGAAAAACGCGGTATCCTACAGCCAGGAAAAGAGTTGGTAGAACCAACCAGTGGTAATACCGGGATTGCGCTTGCTTACGTTGCAGCATCCCGTGGCTATAAATTAACGCTGACTATGCCAGAAACGATGAGTATTGAGCGTCGCAAGCTGCTGAAGGTACTGGGAGCAAATCTAGTGCTAACTGAAGGCGCTAAAGGGATGAAAGGAGCCATTGAGAAAGCCAATGAGATTCAGGCCAGTGACCCCGATCGCTATATTATCCTGCAACAGTTCAGCAATCCGGCAAACCCGGAAATCCACGAAAAAACCACTGGTCCGGAAATCTGGGAAGATACCGATGGTGAAGTAGACGCATTTGTTACCGGCGTAGGTACTGGCGGCACACTAACAGGCGTTACCCGCTACCTGAAAAACACCAAAGGTAAAAACATCACTGCGGTTGCAGTAGAACCCGAAGACTCGCCGGTAATCAGCCAGACTCTGGCCGGTGAAGAAGTGAAGCCCGGCCCACATAAGATTCAAGGCATTGGTGCCGGTTTTATTCCAGATAACCTTGATCTGAAACTGGTTGATCGCGTATTCAAAATCAGTAATGACGAGGCAATTAGAACCGCTCGTGAAATCATGATAAAAGAAGGCATTCTGGCGGGTATCTCCTCCGGTGCTACCGTTGCAGCCGCAGTAAAACTCTCTCAGGAACCGGAGTATAAAGATAAAAATATCGTCGTCATTCTGGCTTCATCAGGTGAACGCTATCTGAGCAGCGCATTGTTTACTGACTTATCTGATGAATAAAAGTATTTAAGTAACTTACTTAGTTTTATTGATAAAAAAGCACCTAAATGGTGCTTTTTCTGTGTAGTAGATCAAACTTTTACACTTTACTAGATGATTTCTTACAATGGGTTTAGTATTTAACCAATAATAATTATTTCGATGCTCGAAATTAATTAACAGAAGTAGTAGTTTCAGTTAAGTAGTCCTGTGATCTATCTTTACTTCAAACTATCAATCAGAAGCATCGAAAAGAATAATTTTTTTGATAATCGATAAAATCTTTTATTACATTATCAATCTTATAGTCTATCCCAGTAGACGCAATTGATGCAGGCCGTTCTTGTGAAAGAATAGTGAACACGAACAGCGCGCATAGTCCGGAGCGTACGCATAGTAACGTATAGTACGTAAGGAGTGATTCGTTTCTCTCCTCCTTCGGACAAAACTAAAGGGCGTTCAAAAGCTATTTATCGCTTTTGTCAAAACATTGCCGGGCTCGCACTTTAGGCAAATAAAATCGCCCTATTGGGATAGGCAGTTAATGAATACTCAAGTTAAGATTTGTTTACTACAATTTTTTAACTTACATAGCAAAAATCTAAGTTATTGAGGAAACGTCATGTTCCAGCAAGAAGTCACTATTACTGCGCCAAATGGCCTACACACCCGTCCCGCTGCACAGTTTGTTAAAGAAGCAAAAAGTTTCTCCTCCGACATTACACTGACTTCCGGTGGCAAAACGGCCAGTGCGAAAAGCTTGTTTAAGCTACAAACGTTAGGACTCACTCAAGGCACTGTTGTGACCATCTCTGCTGAAGGCGAAGATGAGCAAAAAGCGATTGAACATCTGGTTAAATTGATGGCAGAACTGGAATAATCTTCCGTTGACCACAACGCCAGTCAAGATTCAGAGATTGTGAATAAACTGATATTCACTTAGCCGTTCCTCATCCCCGGATAAAGTTTTATCCGGGGATGTCAGTTTAAATGCATTTCCTAAAACAGCAAACCATCTGCGGGCTGGCTCTTTAAAGAATAATTATTAGTAGTTAGGTAACATCATGATTTCAGGCATATTAGTATCACCAGGCATCGCTTTCGGTAAAGCATTATTACTGAAAGAAGACCCAATTATTATCAATCAGAAAAAAATCAGTCAAGAACAAGTCGAACAGGAAATTTCCCATTTCAAACAAGGTCGTGAAAAAGCCTCATCTCAGTTAGAAATCATCAAAAATATAGCGGCAAAAAACCTCGGCGAAGAAAAAGCGGAAATCTTCGAAGGGCATATCATGCTGTTGGAAGATGAAGAACTTGAGCAAGAAATTATTTCGTTAATCAAAAACGATTTCAAAGCCGCAGATGCTGCGGTTTATTCCGTGATTGAAACTCAGGCCCAAGCCCTTGAAGAGCTGGATGACGAATACCTGAAAGAACGTGCCACAGACGTACGTGATATCGGTAAACGCTTGTTGAAAAACATTCTGGGTATGCCGATTGTCGATCTTGGCTCGATTTCAGAAGAAGTTATTTTGGTCGCCAATGATTTAACCCCATCTGAAACTGCGCAACTCAATCTGGAAAAAGTTCTTGGTTTCATTACTGATTTAGGTGGCCGTACCTCCCATACCTCAATCATGGCCCGTTCTCTTGAACTTCCAGCGATCGTCGGTACCATCAATTCGACAGCAGCAATCCAAAATGGTGATTACCTGATCCTGGACGCGGTAAATAACCATATTTATATCAATCCATCTGATACAAAAATTGAACAGCTAAAAAAAGCCAAAAACGAATATCTGGCAGAAAAAGCTGAACTTGCGAAACTGAAAGATCTGCCTGCAATAACTCTTGATGGTCATCAGGTTGAAGTCTGTGCCAATATCGGTACCGTCCGTGATGTTACTGGTGCTGAGCGCAATGGTGCCGAAGGTGTCGGTTTATACCGTACAGAATTTCTATTTATGGATCGTGACGCGCTGCCAACAGAGGAAGAACAATTCCAAGCTTATAAAGCCGTTGCCGAAGCAATGGGCAGCCAAGCGGTTATTATACGTACGATGGATATCGGCGGTGATAAAAATCTGCCCTATATGAATCTACCGAAAGAAGAGAATCCATTCCTTGGTTGGCGTGCAATTCGTATTTGCCTTGATCGAAAAGAGATCTTACATTCTCAGTTACGTGCTATTTTACGTGCGTCTGCTTTCGGTAAATTACGTATTATGTTTCCAATGATTATTTCTGTAGAAGAAGTACTACAGCTGAAAGCAGAACTTGAATTGCTGAAAGGTCAACTTCGTGAAGAAAGTAAAAAATTCGATGAAGCAATTGAAGTGGGTGTGATGGTGGAAACACCCGCTTCAGCAGTCATTGCCCGTCACCTGGCAAAAGAAGTTGATTTTTTCAGTATTGGGACAAACGATCTAACTCAGTATACTCTTGCTGTAGACCGCGGTAACGAATTGATTTCTCATCTTTATAACCCGATGCTACCAGCAGTATTGAGCCTGATTAAGCAAACCATTGACGCTTCACACGCTGAAGGTAAATGGACGGGGATGTGTGGCGAGCTTGCAGGTGATGAACGTGCTACACTGTTGTTATTAGGTATGGGGCTGGATGAGTTTAGTATGAGTGCGATTTCTATTCCCCGCATCAAGAAAATCATTCGTAATACGCGTTACGAAGATGCAAAAGCGCTGGCTGAGCAAGCCCTTACTCAGTCTACCGCTCAGGGGTTGATAGAATTGGTTGATACATTTATCAAAGAAAAAACACTTTGCTAACAATATCGGTTAAAACGCGGTCCAGTATAAACAATTAGGAGAAGATTCATGGGTCTGTTTGATAAACTGAAATCTCTAGTTTCAGATGATAAAAAAAACAGCGGCACTATTGAAATAGTCGCACCGTTATCTGGTGAGATTGTCAATATTGAAGATGTTCCAGATGTTGTTTTCGCCGAGAAAATTGTCGGCGATGGTATCGCTATAAAACCTGCCGGCAGTAAGATAGTTGCACCAGTTGATGGGACGATCGGTAAAATATTTGAAACCAACCATGCGTTTTCTATCGAATCGGACAACGGCATTGAGCTATTTGTCCACTTTGGTATTGATACGGTTGAGCTTAAAGGAGAAGGTTTTAAGCGCATCGCTGAAGAAGGTCAGCGTGTACAGAAAGGTGATTTAGTTTTGGAGTTTGATCTTAAACTCCTTGAAGAAAGAGCGAAATCAACCCTGACACCTGTTGTTATTTCCAACATGGATGAAATTAAAGAATTGTCCAAACTGAGTGGTTCTGTCACTGTTGGTGAAACACCCATTATGCGTATTAAAAAGTAGCCATAATTTTCATGGTGTCTACAAGCCAAATCCCCCTTTATTACAGACCGCTAACAGCCCTATGGGCTGTTAGCTATCCATCTCCCCTAATCCTAAAAATTCGCTTCACTCTCAATGAGAATTTAGGTAGGAGAATTCCGCAGTTTTGTTAAATACGCCAGTAGAAAGATATCTGTCACCCCGGTCACAAATAATCGCAACAATGACAGAACCCGGACTCTGTGCCGCAACCTTTAATGCACCGGCAACAGCGCCGCCAGAACTGACTCCACAAAAAATTCCTTCTTTGTGAGCTAACAAACGCATAGTCTCTTCAGCTTCTTCCTGCGTTATATCCAACACTTGATCCACCAGCTCTTGTCGAAAAATGCCGGGCAAATAAGCCGGCGACCAACGGCGAATACCGGGAATATGGCTGTTCTCTGCTGGTTGTAAACCAATCACCTGAACACGGTTATCCTGGCTTTTTAAATAGCGGCTGACACCCGTAATTGTCCCCGTGGTTCCCATACTGGAAACGAAATGCGTAATACGTCCTTGTGTTTGCTGCCAAATTTCCGGCCCTGTAGTAGTAAAGTGAGCTAAGGGGTTATCTGGGTTATTGAATTGATCAAGAACTTTACCTTCACCATTACGCTCCATTTGTTGAGCTAAATCACGTGCGCCTTCCATGCCCACGTTTTTACTCACCAAAATAAGCTCCGCACCATAAGCGCGCATAGAAGCCTGACGTTCAAGGCTCATATTATCAGGCATCAGTAATTTAAGGTGATAACCTTTTACTGCCGCAATCATTGCCAACGCAATACCTGTATTTCCGCTGGTGGCTTCAATCAATACGTCACCTGGAAAAATTTCACCCCGCAATTCAGACTGCTGAATCATTGACAGCGCTGTCCTGTCTTTTATTGAGCCTGCCGGATTATTACCTTCAAGTTTTACCCATATTTCCACACCCAGCTTATCGGTCATTCGTTGTAGTTTTACCAGCGGAGTGTTGCCTATAAAATGTTCCAAGCTTGTCACAGCTATTACCTATTTTTATTTAATAGAACAGCGAAATAACCATATTCAGAAATATATCGCAAGACTTTAAATAAAAAATGCCCATCTCCAGACGGTAAGGAGATGAGCAAATTGGTACCAACCAAAATTTAAATCATTGTCAGGCTGTCTGGGCTAAACTAAGGGTTTGCAATTGCTTATCACCCGCATATAAACGGGCTTCAGTACCACCAATAAAATAACGGCTGCCTCTTATCGGTACTGACGTTTCATCGAACCAAACAATAGCAACCGGCTCCTGATGCCAGCCCAGAGGCTGGACGGAAAGCTGCCAGAAATGCCCGCGAGGACTGACCTCAGTCACCTGTACAGGCAGTGGACTAGATGGTGTAGGTTGCGAATTTATCATGACTTCCCATGGGCGCAGGAATACATCAACCTTCCCCTGATGAATTGGTGTCACCTTAAGAGGCAGATGCTGCCCGCCAATCAAAAGCTGGGATCCCTTAATCTCACCACGAAGATGGTTAACCTCACCAAGAAATTCCATCACAAAACGGCTGGCCGGATAACGCCATACCTCTTGTGGCGTACCTACCTGTTCAATATTCCCCTGGCTCATAACAACAACCCGATCAGCCACTTCCATAGCTTCTTCCTGATCATGAGTCACAAAGACACTGGTAAATTTCAGTTCTTCATGCAGCCTGCGTAACCAGCGGCGTAGTTCCATCCTTACCTGAGCATCCAGTGCACCAAATGGCTCATCCAGTAACAGAATTTGTGGTTCAACAGCCAACGCCCTCGCCAGCGCTACCCGCTGTTTTTGTCCACCCGAAAGCTGTGATGGATAGCGTTCAGCAAGATGTGTCAATTGCACCATTTCCAACAATTCCATAACTTTACGGCGAATAACCGCTGTATCAGGACGCCTACGCCGTGGCAACACGGTCAATCCGAAAGCAACGTTATCGAATACGGTCATATGCCGGAATAACGCATAATGCTGAAAGACAAATCCAACCTGACGATCTTTAGCATGCATACGACTCACATCCTGCCCGTGGAAACTCAGCTTCCCCGCAGTCTGTTGTTCCAGACCAGCAATAATCCTTAACAAGGTTGTTTTACCGGAGCCTGACGGGCCAAGCAGAGCGACCATTTCTCCGGAAAAAATATTCAGAGTGATATCGCTCAGAACCTGAGTCCGACCAAAATATTTACTGATATTGTTAATTTCAATACTCATATTGTGCTCCCACCTTAACTATGCTGGCGACTTAACCGCCACTGCAAAGCACTTTTAACAACCAATGTGATAATTGCCATCAATGCCAGCAATGCCGCCGCAGTAAATGCCCCTACGGTGTTGTAATCTTGATGCAATAATTCAACCTGCAACGGCAATGTATAAGTTTCACCACGAATCGCACCGGATACCACTGACACAGCACCAAATTCACCAATTGCCCGGGCATTGGTCAAAACCACACCATATAATAACGCCCAGCGGATATTGGGTAATGTCACCCGCCAAAACATTTTCCAACCAGATGCCCCCAACAATATTGCCGCTTCATCTTCCTGGCTTCCCTGACTAAGCATCATCGGCACCAGTTCCCGAACAACAAACGGGCAAGTCACAAACACTGTGACCAATACCATGCCCGGCCAGGAAAACATCAGTTGAATATCATAGGGTTCCAGCAAACTTCCTGCCCAACCATTCGAACCATAAAACAGCAGATAGAGCAAACCCGCCACGACCGGCGACACAGCAAACGGGATATCGATCAACGTCAGCAAACATTGCCGTCCAGGAAACTGAAAACGCGTCACCAACCAGGCAATCATCACGCCAAAGATCAGGTTTACCGGAACGGTGATCAATGCAATCAGTAGCGTTAACCAAATAGCATGCAGCATGTCAGGATCTAACAGATTCTGCGTGACTACCCCAACCCCTTTAGAAAAGGCGGTCATAAATATCCACACAATGGGGATCACTAACAGCAAGACTGAAAACAGGACTCCTATCGTGATAAGCCCCCATTTTCCCCAATTTACAGGCAGTCGTTGTGCAATAGAAAATTGAGACAGTTCAGCCATTAATGCCCTCCAATCCGCTTACCAAAACGGCTTTGCAGAGTATTAATGCTAAACAGTAATATCAGGGATACCGCCAATATAACCGATGCAATGGCACTGGCAGCCGGATAATCAAACTCCTGCAAGCGGATGAAAATCATCAGCGATACCACTTCTGTCTGCCATGCGATGTTACCTGCAATAAAGATCACTGCACCAAACTCCCCTAGGCTGCGGGTAAAAGAGAGTGCGGCGCCGGCAATTAAAGCCGGAGATAATTCCGGCATGATTACACGCCAGAAAGTTTGCCAGCGGCTGGCACCTAATGTCTGAGCCGCTTCCTCATACTCCGGCCCCAACTCTTCAAGTACCGGCTGAATAGTTCGCACCACAAATGGCAGACTGGTAAACGCCATCGCCACCGCAATACCGAGCCAGGTATTCACCACTTTCACATCAAAGTACCCAAGAAGCGAACCATACCAACCTGTAGCAGAGAACAGCGTTGCTAGTGTCAACCCAGCTACCGCAGTAGGCAACGCAAAAGGGAGATCCATCAAGCCATCCAGTAAGCTACGGCCTGGGAAACGATAACGGGTTAAGACCCATGCCATCAGCATACCAAACACCGCATTGAACAAACTGGCAACCGCTGCCGCCAGCAATGTCACTTTGTAAGCCGCCACGACCTGGGGATTAGCAATAACCTGCCAATACTGTTCCCAGGTCATACTGGAAAGCTGCACAACCAATGCACTCAGGGGCAATAATAAAATCAAGCAGGTATAGAACAAACTGCTACCTAAACTCAGCCCAAAGCCAGGCAAGACTCGCTTACTGGATACCGCAAACATTACTTATGCCCTTCCGCCAGCAATTGATCCAGTGTGCCGCCAGTATTGAAGTGAGTTTTCATCACTTGTGGCCAACCACCAAACTGATCTTCCAGCCGGAATAATTTCGTTTCTGGAAAACGCGCTTTTTGCTGATCCATCACTTTTTTATCTCTGACACGATAATTAAAGCCAGTGATGATCTGCTGTGCCTGTGGACTATAGAGATAATTCAGATAAGCTTTCGCCGCTTCCTCAGTGCCGTTTCTCACAATATTCTTATCAACCCAGGCAACAGGGAATTCCGCCAGAATACCTATTGACGGGACAATCACTTCATATTTGTCATCACCATATTGTTTACGGATGTTGCTTACTTCAGATTCAAAACTTATTAGCACATCACCCAAACCACGTTCAATAAATGAAGTCGTTGCACCGCGACCTCCGGTATCAAACACGGTGACATTTTTCAGGAAACGTTTCATCCATTCACGGGTTTTACCCTGATCCCCGTCATTTTCCTGTTGAATCGCTCCCCAGGCAGCCAGATAGGTGTAACGGCCATTACCGGAAGTTTTAGGGTTTGGGAAGACTAATTTGACATCTTTACGTACTAAGTCATGCCAGTTACGAATATTTTTGGGATTACCTTTACGCACCAGAAATGCCATGGTGGAATAGTAAGGTGAGCTGCTATTTGGCAGACGACTCTGCCAATCAGCAGGTATCAGATCGCCACGATCATGCAAAATTTGCACATCCGTCACCTGATTGTAAGTCACCACATCAGCCCGCAATCCCTGAAGAATTGCCAGCGCTTGTTTGGAGGAGCCTGAATGAGATTGTTTGATTATCAATTTGTCCTGTGGATGCTGCTCATTCCACTGTTTTTCAAATTCAGGATTAAGGGCAGAAAATAGCTCACGCGCAACATCATAAGAGCTGTTTAACAACTCTACAGCAAATACATTACTGCTGCCCAATAAAGTTACTGCTACCAGTCCGTTTAGTATTTTATTGTTTACTGAATACTTTTTCATTTCTCACCTTATCCGTTATTTCATCAAATAACGCTCCGGTGACTAATGTATCCAGTTTATTTATAACAGGGTAGATAACTATCGCTGTTTAATATACCGAATTGCAATTAGAAAGTATGAAACGCAATAAGCTGGCAGGAGTAATAAGATTTTTAATTGAAAAATGCGGACCGGCTATGGCTCCGCAATAAACACATCAAATTCACCAAACTGACTCAGTTTGTGCTTTCACTCAGAAACGGCTTTTCACCGTTTCCAAACGATACGTTCCACTTTCCAGTTTTTCAAAGCATCATCAGAAGGAATCAAACCTTCCGGGCCATTCCAGTTGCCTGTAAACAGATAACTGACATTCTTGCTCTGCGGAGATATGCAGATAACTGCCCTCTTCTCTGACTCACCCACCGCATTTCGGCAAGCATCAAATGCCCGGTCATACAGCGCCGAGAATGGCGTACCAATCTTTGTCCCCCAGACAGTTTCAATATCTTTATCCAACACGTCAATACGGCTGACTTTTCCATCTGCCTGACCAAAAAGTTCTATTTTCAGTTGATCACCCTCCATCGCTTGAAATACCGTCATTAACTGACCATTTTTCGTTTCCATACCGCTGCGTAAGTGGTACTTCCCATCTAACCCTTTATCTATCGCGTCCTTATTCATTGCTGTCAGACTATTTATTTCCCCAACCCCTTGAGCTGAGATTTTTAACGAACTACCAAACCAGCTAAAAGGCGACAAACTCGACCATGAAAAACCCGATGAGCCCGCACAACCGGTCAGTAACAATGAACAACCTATTGTGGCAAAACGTAATCCTGACAAAATGTTAGCTAAAGAAAACTCCTGCATAACTGGCTCCTTTTGATTAAATACAGAGATGGCTACTGAGACATCACACCACGATTGTTAGTTTCAGAGAACAGTTTAAATTATTAACCATGAGTGAATATCACATTGATTAAATATCCCTTGACTGTATACTGTTTTTCTAAAAATAAGTCACCATAATGAGATCAATATGATGAAAAAAACACTTGCAACCGTTGCCCTGATTACTTTATTCAGTGCACCATTAACAGCTCAAACCACACATATGCAATCTGGCGGTTTTTCTGGTCCAAATGCTACCCAGCACCAAACCCAGACAGCACCACAAGGTGGTTTTATCGATAACAATGTAAGAATTTCGACCACTGAACAAGTTAAAAATATGTGGGATGACAGTTGGGTCGTGCTAGAGGGAAATATCGAATCCCGTATTCGTGGTGATCACTTCATACTCCGTGATAACACAGGCGTTATTGAAGTCGAAATTGATCATAAATACTGGAATGGCCAAACAATAACACCTCAGGATAAAGTGCGCCTTGAAGGTGAAGTCGATAAAGAGTGGAGTTCCGTGACAGTTGATGTGAAAAAAGTAACTAAATTGAATTAATGATTTTTGGCTGAATGAGATTCATTCAGCCACATTTCTACTTAATATTCCTGATCAATAATCAAACGCTTGCTGAAAATAACACTCTCCTGATGGCAATCTTCGTATTCCAACTTTTCACACATATAAAGAGTGGCATCATTATCCTCAGGCACAATAAAAATTATTTTCGGACAACCACGGGCAATCAGCTTCTTTTCCAACCGTGAAATTAATGCATTCGCAATTCCCCGTCCCCGGAATTCAGGATGAACACCCAAATAATAAGCCGAACCACGGTGACCATCATAACCACCCATAACAGTCCCAACCACTTCACCCGCCACTTCCGCGACTAAAAACAGGTCAGGATCATGGGTCAGCTTACGCTCAATATCCATTTCAGGATCAACACCAGGATTAAGTAAATCGCAGCGTTCCCATAAGGTAATCACAGCTTCAAAATCATCTTGTCGAAATACCCGAATTTCCATTCCTAACCAACCTGTTTTTATTGAAATAACCATTTCACATTATCTTCGCTTTAGCAACGGAATCAATATGAAAATGTGTTCTTTATCACCAATAGGTATAATATAGCAATCACTGCATTATAATGAGAAAAGAATCATGAATACACTAAACGTTAATAAGATTAAATCTTTTTTCCTTTCATTACAAAATGACATTTGCCGGCAACTGGAACAGGCAGATAGCAAAGGGAAATTTATTGAGCAGTGCTGGCAACGGGCAGAAGGCGGCGGTGGCCGCAGCCGAATTATGAAAGAAGGTGCGATATTCGAACAAGCCGGCGCTAATTTTTCCCATGTATCAGGCACCATGCTTCCCTCATCAGCAACAGCCCATCGCCCTGAATTGGCCGGCCGTAATTATCAAGCCATGGGGGTCTCTCTGGTTATTCATCCTTTAAATCCCTATATCCCAACCAGCCATGCTAATGTCCGGTTTTTTATTGCAGAAAAAGAAGGTGAAGCGCCAGTATGGTGGTTCGGTGGAGGTTTTGATTTAACACCTTATTATGGTTTTGAGGAAGACGCTATTCACTGGCACACTACCGCCAGAAATATATGTCAACCATATGGAGAAAATCTCTACCAAAAATATAAAAAATGGTGTGATGAGTATTTCTATATTAAACATCGAAATGAAGCTCGTGGAATTGGCGGCTTATTTTATGATGATTTAAATACTCCTGATTTTGAACATTGTTTTCACTTTACTCAGGATATAGGTAAAGGTTTTATTTCTGCTTATCTGCCTATTGTTGAAAAAAGGAAAAACATATTATGGAGTGAACGTGAACGGCAATTTCAATTATATCGCCGTGGTCGTTATGTTGAATTTAACCTGGTTTGGGACAGGGGAACCCTATTTGGATTACAAAGTGGCGGACGAACAGAGTCTATCTTAATGTCCATGCCACCATTAGCACGCTGGGAATATGACTATCACCCTGAACCAGGATCTGCGGAAGCTGCTTTATATACTGACTTTTTGCCAGTAAAAAATTGGATATGATTTTTTATCATGTTAGGAATATTATAAACAATTATTCCTAACTATTTATATTTTTAATACGACCAATACAGAAATCCCTCGCACAAATGACACAACAATTTATTAACAATCCTTTAACATAAAAGAAGCATGTTGGCCCTGATGACTATCCGATGGAAACGTGTTTAATATGAAAATGTACCTAAAGAGTACATCTAATTAATAACTAATAATTTATTCCAGGAGATATTTTATGCAAATACAAAACAATAACTACAAAGGTTTAATACCACCGTACATTCTTCAAAATATTTATAAGAATAACAGTGAAAGTGAAAGAGATAACGTATTAATGACATTAAATCATACCCAGAGTTTAATGTTGGATAGTGTTATTAAAACATCAGACTCTATTGATAATACTGATGATAAAGTTGTTAGCGATACTCTACATCGTAGTATTTACGATGCAAAAAATGGAACCAAATTACCTGGAACTTTAGTACGAGATGAAGGTGACCCAGATAATGGCGACGTAGCCGTTGATAACGCATATAAATATCTGGAAGCAACTTACAATTTCTACAAAGAAGTTTTTAATCGCAATTCATTAGATGATAAAGGAATGAAATTGATTGCCACCGTGCATTACGGCAAAGAATACATGAATGCGTATTGGGGTAGAGGACAAATGGTGTTTGGTGATGGTGACGGTAAGGTTTTCAATAATTTCACCACATCTATCGATGTAATTGGCCATGAATTATCTCATGGTGTTATCGAAAAAACAGCAGATTTGATCTATTTCTTCCAGTCCGGCGCATTGAATGAATCAATTGCCGATGTCTTTGGCTCGCTGGTAAGGCAACATTATCTAAAACAGAAAGCTGATGAAGCAAGCTGGGTTGTAGGGGAAGAATTACTGGCTAAAGGTATTAAAGGTGTAGGGATTCGTTCAATGAAAGAACCCGGAAAGGCATATGATGATCCTCTTCTTGGTAAAGATCCTCAACCTGGTCATATGGATGATTTTAAAGACTATCCGATTTATAGAGATAATGGTGGTGTTCATGTTAACTCAGGTATTCCTAATAAAGCGTTTTATAATCTCGCGATAAAATTAGGCGGATATGCCTGGGAAAAAGCAGGAAAGATATGGTACAACACATTGCTGGATAAAGATCTTGCACGCGATACTACCTTCTTATCCTTCGCCAAGTTAACAGTTAAACATGCTCGTGATTTATTTGATGAGGATGTTGAAAAAGCCACTATAGACAGTTGGCAAGAAGTGGGCATTAAAGTGGAAGTGAAGGACGAAGATAAAGGAAAAGACAAGGGAAAAGATGAAGGAAAAGATAAGGAAGAAACTAAAGTGTAATCTATAAACATATCGCTGGTTTAATACCAGCGATATTCTATTATTTGTAATACTTAACCTGGCAACCCCTATTAATAAAAAAAGATAGCTAATGAAAGATGCTGAAATTGTTAACGCCGAATTTCACGCTATACTGTAGAAACCTGAAAAATAACCGTGTAAACCTGGTATATCATGAACAATAAAATCACCGAATCCATAACTGATAGTAAGATCACAATTTCCCTGCAAGGAGGATTTGCTGCTACACCTGGTCTTAGCCAAGATAAAACAGTGAATTTAAAATCACTGTCTTCCCACCAGAAACAACTATTTGTTCAGGCTATAGAGCGGAATTTTTCTGATTCTATGTCACCATCACCATACCCTGACCAACATTATTATCTGCTCTGCATCATCACGGGAAATGAAGAATATCACTTCACATTTCCAGAATTAGACGCGCCAGAAATAATTACTCAAATATGGGATGCCAGCAAAAAGGGTGGTTAATCACCACCCCCTTTCTTTATTAGAATTAACGCTTTTTCAAATGAGACATCAGACGCTTACGTTTACGCATCTGATTTGGCGTCAAAGTATTACGTTTATCAGCAAAGGGGTTGGTCCCTTCTTTAAACTGAATCCGGATGGGTGTCCCCATCACTTTCAAGGACCGACGGAAATAGTTCATCAGATAACGCTTATAAGCATCAGGCAAATCAGCGACCTGATTACCGTGGATCACAACAATAGGTGGGTTATAGCCACCAGCATGTGCATATTTCATTTTTACCCTGCGCCCGCGGATCATCGGCGGTTGATGATCTTCTTCAGCCATACGCATGATACGAGTTAACAGTGCAGTATTTACCCGACGAGTCGCGCAGTCATAAGCCTCAAGAATCGAGTCAAACAGGTTACCCACGCCACTGCCATGTAAAGCAGAGATAAAATGCACTCTGGCAAAGTCAACAAAACCAAGACGATAATCAAGCATTTCTTTCACTTGCTCTTTATCTTCCTGTGACATGCCATCCCATTTATTGACCGCAATAACCAATGAGCGCCCACTATTAAGAATAAAGCCCAATAGCGACAAATCCTGATCGGAAATGCCTTCACGAGCATCGATCACCAGTAATACAACGTTAGCATCTTCAATTGCCTGAAGGGTTTTGATGACTGAGAATTTTTCAACCGTCTCAGTAACCTTACCCCGCTTACGCACACCCGCAGTATCAATCAGGATATATTCGCGGCCATCACGCTCCATAGGAATATAAATACTGTCACGGGTAGTACCCGGCATGTCATAAACCACAACTCTTTTTTCACCTAAGATACGGTTCGTCAAGGTAGATTTACCGACGTTCGGCCTGCCGACAATGGCTAATTTTAATGGCAGAGTTAGTGGATCAAAATCATCTTCCTCTTCTTCCACCATTTCAACTTCATTCTGTTCCTGCGCAGCCCAATAAGCTGCGTTGGCTTCTTCCTCAGTCAGCTCAACCTCTTCTTCTTCGCCTTTACCGGAGAAAGGCAGCAATGCCCGTTCAATAAGTTGGGTGACACCACGACCATGAGAAGCAGCGATGGAATATATATCACCCAATCCGAGCGAATAAAATTCAGCTACGGATGTATCAATATCAATACCATCGATTTTATTCGCCACCAAAAAAGTGGCTTTTTCGCGACTGCGCAGGTGTTTTGCTATAGCGTGGTCTGCCGGCATCAGCCCGGCACGGGCATCTACCATAAACAGAACAATATCGGCTTCTTCAATTGCCATCAAAGATTGTGCCGCCATATGAGTTTCAACACCATCTTCTGTACCATCAATACCACCGGTATCAATGATGATAAATTCCTGTCCTTCGACTTCGGCCCGACCATATTTGCGATCGCGGGTCAGACCTGGAAAATCCGCTACCAGCGCATCTCTTGTACGGGTTAAACGGTTAAATAACGTGGACTTACCCACATTTGGGCGCCCTACCAGAGCGACGACAGGTGTCATTTGTTAATGCCTCATGACTAAATTTGAAATCAGTATTTTGCTACTCATCGTTAACTGCAACAAAACACTAAAAAGACGAAACGGCCCCTGTTCTTTTCAGGAGCCGTAGGATTATAACAACTCTTTACTCTCTATTTCCGGTAAACAGACAGTAAGAAATACTCAACGGGTAAACAGGTAAACTGTACCGTCTTTCGCCTGTACCATCAGCTTATCACCGGCAACAACCGGACGGCTCATTAAGCCGGAGCTATCAACTTTATGTTGAGCAACAAACTTACCATCATCCATATTCAGCCAATGCAAATAGCCTTCACTATCACCAACAACCAGATAGCCATTATACATTTCAGGTGCCGTCAAATTGCGGTGTTGTAATTTTGTCTGAGTCCACAGCGTTACACCATCACTTTGACGCAGACTCATAACTCGATCGTTTTGATCAACAATGTAAATACGATCACCGGAAACAACCATCTCGTTCACTGAACCCAAATCGCGTTTCCAGAGGATCTGGCCTGAACGCATGTCAAGCGCCACCAGATTACCGTTATAGGCTATCGCATAGATTACGCCTTCAGAAATAACCGGTGTTGTATCAACATCATTAAGACGACCGATTTCTGTCGAACTGGTTACCTGAGAAATACGTTGCTGCCAAATCAGTTGCCCCTGAGAAATCAGCACTGCGTTGACACGACCATTATCGCCCCCCACGATCGCGGCACCGTAAGCCACAGCCGGAGCTGATTCACCACGCAACGATAATGATGGGGTATCCATATTAACGGACCACTGTGCTTTTCCATCTGACTCATTCAATGCCTGCAACATGCCGTTGCTGGTATGAATCAATACCAGGCCATCACTCACCACCGGACGCGACAACGCTTCTCCAGCAACTTCAGACTCCCAGGTAATCTGGCCGTCTTCGGTATTTAGCGCGATGACTTTGGCACGTTCAGTGCCAACATATAAATGATTCCCAGCAACGGTCAGGCCGCCAGAAAGCAACGCAGGGATACGGGAAGAGAGAAGACCGGCTTTTTCAGCTAGATTTACCGACCATATCTCTTTGCCGCTATCAATGTCCAGCGCCTTAACGATGCCATGACGATCAGCGACATAGACGACAGAACCCTGCCAGGTTGGTGTCAAGTGAGAGTAATAATGACCAACACCATCACCTACAGATTTATCCCAGATAACACTTGGGCTAAATTGATTCTCAACCTGTGGCAACGGTGACATCGTTACTGTGTCCTGCTCACTTGAACAACCCGCTAACAGAACAGAAGCCACCAGACCAACCAAGAGTGTTTTACGCAACTGCATTGAAAGGATCCCCTTAGCTGGATAAATTATTCAATTTAAGATTTAACATCGATTTGATCGCCTGCGGTGAATCTGATCCCAGACCTTTGGTATAAGCTGCACGGGCACCCGCAATATCACCTTTTTTCAACAGCGCATCGCCGCGGATATCCTCTGCCACAGCAACCCAACCGGAACCTTTCACCTGTTCCAGTGTTTTCAATGCAGCATCCGCCTTATCTTCCGCCAATTGAACCCTGGCTAAACGAATATTAGCCAGAGCCTGCAAATCTTCATTTTTTGTCTGACTAACAGCCGCAGATAAAAATTGATCCGCTTTGGCTAGCTCATTCTTTTCAACAGCCAGTTGAGCCAAATGCATATGAGCCATCACGCCATAACTATTGTTAGTTTCAGCAGCAAACTTCTCAGCGGCGGCATGATTCTCTTTTGCACCGGAAATTAATCCACGATTTACCTGTTCAAAAGCTTCCGCACTGCCCTGCAATTGATTTGTCTGATGAGATTGCCAATAACGCCAGCCAATCAGCGCGCCAGCACCCAGTACCAGCCCGAAAACCAACGCTTTGCCATTATCGACAAAAAAGCGTCGGATCGCGTCAACTTGTTCGTTTTCATTGGTATAGACTTCCACGGAGTCTCTCCTTAACCTAACAATTCAGCCAAACGAGCTGCAATTTCGCTTTGCGGCAACGTTTGTTGTTCGCCTGTACGTAAATCTTTAATCGCAGCCTGACCAGAACGGACTTCATCTTCACCCAAGATCAGCGCAATTTTAGCGCCTTGTTTATCTGCACGCCCCAATTGCTTCTTAAAGTTCCCTCCCCCGTGGTTAGTCACCAAGCGCAATTGTGGCAAAACGTCACGTATCTGTTCGGCCAGAATCAACGCTGCCTGCTGACTGCCTTCACCGAAGGAAGCAAGATAAACCTCCGCCACTGATAGCTCCGCCACAAATGCCGGGTTCATTTCCTGCACCAACAGAACCAGACGTTCCACTCCCATAGCAAAACCCACAGCAGGAGTAGAACGCCCCCCCAGTTGCTCAACCAGTCCATCGTACCGGCCACCGGCACAGACAGTCCCCTGAGCCCCCAGAGCCGTTGTCACCCATTCAAATACCGTGCGGTTATAGTAATCCAGACCACGAACCAGACGCTGGTTAATCCGGTATTTGATACCAGCCGCATCAAGAAGCGCACGCAGGCCGTCAAAATGTTCCTTTGATTCGGCATCAAGATAATCAAACAGTTCCGGCGCATCATTAAGAAGTTGCTGAACCTCAGGATTTTTTGAATCCAAAACACGCAATGGATTGCTGTACATACGACGTTTGCAATCTTCGTCCAGCTTATCTTTATGCTGCTCAAGGAAAGCAACCAGCGCTTCGCGGTAACTGGCCCGCGCGGCCAATGAACCAATCGAGTTCAGTTCAAGCGTCACATGTTCAGAAATACCAAGCTCACGCCACCAGCGGGCAGTCAATAAAATAAGTTCAGCATCAATATCAGGTCCCTGAAGACCAAAGACTTCAGCCCCTAACTGGTAGAATTGGCGGTAACGGCCTTTTTGTGGACGCTCATAACGGAACATGGGCCCGAAATACCATACGCGCTGTTCCTGATTGTACAGCAGACCATGTTCAATACCTGCACGCACACAACCTGCGGTATTTTCAGGACGCAGGGTCAAACTTTCACCATTGCGATCATCAAAGGTGTACATTTCCTTTTCGACCACATCAGTCACTTCCCCGATAGCCCGTTTGAATAACGGGGTCTGCTCTACAATCGGTGTGCGGATCTCGCTATAACCATAACCCGCCAACACGCGTTTCAAAGTGCTTTCAATACGCTGCCAAATGGCAGTGTCTGCGGGCAAGTAGTCGTTCATGCCACGAATAGCTTGGATATTTTTTGCCACGTCTTATCTCTGTTAATAATTCAAAAATGATGTTGATTATAGAAGCGAATACGGACGAGCTTCAATTAGCAAACTAAAACAACACTGGCTCATCACAACGATGAACCAGTGTCAGGTATATTATTTATCCAGTTGACTTATGTCGATACGCTTATTTTCATCCAGCATTGATGCCTTAGCGCGGATCTTAGCCTCAAGTTGATCGATCATATCAGCATTGTCGAGACGCTCTTTCTGCCGCACTCCGTCTTCATAAAAACCACTTTTTGTTCTGGCGCCAGTGACACCCAGAGTAGAAACCTCCGCCTCACCCGGTCCGTTAACCACACAGCCAATGATCGAAACATCCATCGGGGTGAGTAAATCTTCCAGGCGTTGTTCCAACGCATTAACAGTGCCGATAACATCAAATTCCTGACGAGAACAGGTTGGACAGGCGATAAAGTTAATACCCCGGGAACGAATACGCAGTGATTTCAGAATATCAAAGCCAACTTTAACTTCTTCGACAGGATCGGCAGCCAAAGAAATACGCAGGGTATCACCAATACCTTCTGACAGAAGAATACCCAAGCCAATCGCTGATTTTACAGAACCGGCACGAGCGCCACCGGCTTCTGTGATACCAAGATGTAATGGCTGATCAATCTCCCGGGCCAATAAACGGTAAGCGCCAACCGCCAGAAATACATCTGACGCTTTTACGCTGATTTTAAACTGGTCGAAATTAAGTCTTTCAAGAATATTCACATGGCGCATAGCAGATTCCAACAGTGCTTCCGGGGTTGGCTCACCATATTTTTCCTGAATGTCCTTTTCCAGTGATCCGCCATTCACACCAATACGGATTGGAATATTTTTGTCGCGGGCAGCCGCCACAACCTCACGGATACGCGCTTCATTACCGATATTACCAGGGTTAATGCGCAGACAATCGACCCCATACTCTGCAACTTTAAGCGCGATACGGTAATCAAAATGGATATCGGCAACCAAAGGAACATTAGCCTGCTGCTTAATCAATTTAAACGCTTCTGCCGCGTCCATCGTTGGTATTGATACACGGACAATATCAACCCCAACACGCTCAAGCGATTTAATCTGTTGAACAGTAGCTTCCACATCTGTAGTGCGTGTGTTTGTCATTGACTGCACCGCAATGGGCGCGCCATCCCCGACTGGCACATTCCCTACATAAATACGCGTAGATTTGCGTCTTTTTATCGGCGATTCATTATGCATACTGGTGTTTCTCCCATACTTCCATGTGCTTACTTATAACATGACAACGATGCCGTAACTGCCAAAGGCATTCATTGTGTTCCCGGTACTTTAAGACGCGCAATACGATGCTCTTTAATAAAGCGGCTTAAATCGACAACTTGCCCCCGGAACTGTACATCCACTACAGCAGGGGCACCAATAGTTAATTTATAAGGTAATGAACCGGAGAGACTCAGACTGTCACCTTTCTTTTTAGTTCCGCTAAACAGCATCTTTCCATTCGCATCAGCAACCTGTAACCAACAAGATGCTTTGAAATTCATCACCAGTTTATTACTGTCAGCCACTGCCGTTGAACTATTTTCAGACACATTCGGTGTTTGAGCTGTACCCCGGTTAACGGGTAATGGAACAGTTTGTGGCTGAGTTTCAGGTGGTTCCACCGCCTGATGTTGAGCTGATGCTACAGGCGGAGACGTTTCCCCGCGATTGTTATCAGCATTATTCGCTTTCACCGAATTTTCGGTTGAAGCGGCAGATAATGGCTGCTCACTAGCCTGCAACTGTGTCGCCTGATCGTTACTTTCCGTGGATAAACCCGCTGCCTTGGCTTTCTTTTGGGCAATCTGTACCGCAGACTGATCAGCCATCGAAATCAATTCTTTCTGTTGAGCTATGTGATTTTGCCACCACCATGCTCCCGTCAGACTAATCACTACCAGAATAATTAGCCACGTAATCCACATCAACCAACTTTCACGTTTTTTACGTTTCTTACCCAATGAAAAACTCTGCATTGGTGAAACCTTCGCGGTTTTTGCCGGGGTATGCTTATCCAGAATCGTCAGAATTTCCGCCTCTGGAATTTGTACCAATTTAGCATAAGAACGAACATAACCACGCAGGAAAGTGGGTACCATATTGGCCGGTATATTGTCCTCTTCAATATCACGGATAGTGGAAAGTTTCAGACACAGACGATCAGCCACCGTCTGTTGAGTTAGCCCGTGCTGTTCACGAGCCTGACGCAGGAGCTGACCTGCTGTCAAATGAGCTTGTTCTGGAGTCGTTTCAGTATTCATTAGCAAGAAGACGCGGTACTGTCCAAGTTGTGAAAAACTTCGCGCTGGCTCCTTGCGATAATCCTTACATTATACAATGGCCTGCGCGGCGAAATAGATTTGCTATTTTACTAGCGGCAAATCACTGATAACAAATACGCCTGTCAGCATTATTCCCGGTTAACAGAATTTTGGCTTCTTCATACTGCCCCTGCTCACAGAGAAAAACGCTGTAATAATACAATACCGTATCATTTCCTGGCGCATACTGCATCGCCATTTTGTAACGCTGACGGGCAGCTTCCGGCTGGCCGGAATATTGCTCATACAACGCCATACCTAATTGAGCCTGATAATGGTTTGGCTGTGCCAATAATACCTTATCAAAGTGGTATCTGGCGGCAGGTAAATGACCTTCAGCCAGATAGGCCATTCCCAGTTGAATCCGGGTTTCTGCCGCAACTGTTCGCTGTTTATTTCCGTTTGCCGGTTGATTGGAACATCCTGCCAATAATACGGCAGCAACAATCATTCCCGATAACGATTTCCTTATCATTCCATCCCCACTTAATTAAGGATACGCAATTGTCGCAATAATTTCAGTTACTGCATGACAAAACATAGCAACATTCAGACTGTTCTTACCTGGATAGGTTCACCTGCCTGACGTTTTTTCAGTGTCCGTTTTGTACGATCAATCACATCGCCCGCAAGCTGACCACATGCGGCATCAATATCATCACCACGAGTCTTGCGGACAATAGTTGTGAAACCATATCCCATCAGCACCTTAGAAAAACGGTCGATCCGGCTGTTGGAACTGCGGCCATATGGCGCGCCCGGAAACGGATTCCACGGGATCAGATTAATCTTACTGGGTGTGTCTTTCAGACATTCAGCCAATTGATGCGCCTGTTCTACACTATCGTTAATATGATCAAGCATGACATATTCCACTGTCACACGCCCCTGGTTCGCATTCGATTTCGTCAAATAACGGCGCACTCCCGCAAGAAACTGCTCAATATTATATTTGCGGTTGATAGGAACGATATCATCACGCACATCATCTGTCGGTGCATGCAGGGAAATAGCCAAAGCGACATCAATCATATCGCCAAGTTTATCCAGCGCAGGCACCACACCGGATGTGGATAGCGTCACACGGCGCTTAGACAAGCCGAAACCAAAATCATCCATCATGATTTCCATCGCAGGAACCACGTTATTCAGGTTGAGCAGAGGTTCACCCATTCCCATCATAACCACGTTGGTAATCGGACGGCGACCACTGGATTTCAGTGAGCCAATTATTTTCGCCGCACGCCAAACTTGACCAATAATTTCAGAAACCCGCAAATTACGATTAAACCCTTGTTGAGCGGTAGAACAGAATTTACATTCCAGTGCACAACCTACCTGAGAAGAGACACACAACGTAGCCCGATCATCTTCCGGAATATAAACCGTTTCAACTTGCTGATCGCCAACAGTGATAGCCCATTTAATCGTGCCATCGGCTGAACGTTGTTCCTCTGCTACCTCGGGCGCACAGATCTCAGCAACTTGCTGCAATTTCGCCCGCAGGGTTTTGTTAATATCCGTCATCTGCTCAAAATTGTCATAGCAGTAATGATACATCCATTTCATCACCTGATCGGCACGGAAGGGTTTTTCCCCCATATCGGTGAAGAACTGGCGCATTTGTTTGCGATTCAGATCAAGCAGGTTAATTTTCCCGCCTTTTTTTTCTGGAGTTTCAGACACGACAGAAGCAGCAAATTGTGCCGCAGTATTTGATTGGGACATTTTTTTATATCGCCTCGTTGTTACACTTTCGGCTCTGCGTTGATGAATTCAACGCACGAAGTTTCAATTCGGGTATCACTATCAGTTTAGCCTAGTGACAAATAATAAGCGCCCCGCTGAGTTAACAACGGGGCGCGGCATTGTACAAACTTTAATGCAATGATGCTACGGGTAACGACAAATCAATTACGTGGGCAAATTTCATCTTCTGTGAAGAAATACGCAATTTCACGGTTTGCAGATTCAACAGCATCAGAACCGTGAACCGCGTTTTCAGTAAAACTGTCTGCGTAATCAGCACGCAGAGTACCTGCTAATGCGTTATCAGGATTGGTTGCACCCATCAAGTCTCGGTGACGTTGTACTGCATTCTCGCCTTCCAATACCTGAACTACGATTGGACCAGAAGTCATAAATTCCACCAGACCATCAAAGAAAGGACGGCCTTTGTGCTCTGCATAGAAACCTTCAGCCTGTTCACGGGTCAGGTGAAGCATTTTGGCGGCAATAATGTTAAACCCAGCGCTTTCAAAACGGGCATAAATAGACCCGATAGCATTCTTCTTCACTGCATTAGGTTTAATAATCGAAAAAGTACGTTCAACCGTCATGGATAACCTCTTGGTTCTTTTTTAAGCAACTGATAATTTTAATTTTTTATCCCGATAAGTTAACCGGCTAATACTTATCCCGCAACCCTAGCGGGGATAAAAGAGGCGTTGATTATAGGGACCCGAATGGCAGTTGCCTACAGAAAAAATAACATTCTATTAAATTTTTCTTAGCGAAAATCACCATTTTTTCGTACAAATCACACTTTTACCTGAATCGTTTACTTCAAGGTAAAATTAACAGAATCAACCTGTCCCCCCAAATCCAAAACACTAAGCTGATATTTCCCCGGTTGAGTCAATGTCTGTACAAGCCCTTGATTATTTTCTGTGGTCATCATCTGTTCTCCATTGAGAAACCACCATTGTTGCCCACCACTACCGCCTTGCGTTGTAATACGCAAATCAAGGCTGCCAAGACCGGGAAGCCGTTTCAATACATCTCCGTTATGAATGCCGACGATCAACAGCGGAGCTTCATCTGATTTCAGCGGTGGACACTGAGGGTTAACCGATGGCAAACGCTGCACCCGCCGTTCTTCCGCCGGTAACCATGATTCCAGGCTAATCGGCCATAAAGCGATATTTTTTGGTTGAGCATCAGGGCAATCAGGCGCAACACGCAAACCCTGTTTATCCAGCCATACCTGTTCATTGATGCCAGAAATACCTTCTTGCCCCACAGAAGGCAACGTAGGCGGAATGGTGTTATCCAGAATCCAACTCAGACGACGCTGGCGACAATTACTGTCTCCCTTTGGCAGACTCTGACCTCCCGGCCAACAAATGATTACCTGACTCACATTTGCCGGACGTGGATCAGAGGGGATCCGTTGAGCGCCATTTCGCATATTTGCCAGCAACAGGTTATTAACCTGATTCATTATCGGAACCGCCGTGGCATAACCGAACTGCCCGGTAACCGGCGTTCCGTCCGGCCTGCCAACCCAGACACCGATGGTATAGCGGGCATTTAAGCCAATAGCCCAGGCATCGCGGTAGCCATAGCTGGTACCCGTTTTCCAGGCCAGTGGTACTTGTGCCGGCAATATATCATCAGGTTGCGGGAGACCTTCTCCAGCCATAATCCGTCTGACTATCCACGCAGCGCCCGGGGAAAACAGTTGCCTGTCACGCAATTTCTGCTGCGGTGTAAATCTCAGGGGGGAAACCTTCCCCTGACGGGCAAACGCGGAGTAAGCCGCCACCAACTGATCCATCCGGGTTGCCGTTCCACCAAGAATCAATGATAAATTAGGCTCACTGCCGGGAGGAAAACGCAATACTGTTCCCACATTACGCATATTGGCGGTAAACCGCTTGGCACCATAGACTTCGAGTAGTTGCACCGCAGGTAAATTCAAGGAACGAACCAATGCTTCACTGACACTGACCGGCCCATTAAAGCCACTGTCAAAATTTCCCGGACGGTAATAATCAAAACGGCGAGGCACATCCTGTAACAGTGATTCCCCATGAATCAACCCATCATCTAATGCCATTGCGTACAAAAAAGGCTTCAACGTTGATCCTGGCGAACGCCACGAATTTATCATGTCCACATGACCAAAACGGCTGTCATCCCGAAAATCCAGCGAGCCGATATAGGCTTTCACCGCCATATCAGTATGATCAACCACCAACACCCCAACAGAAGTTTTCTCCGGTAACTGATACTTCCAATTCACCGCCATATCCTCAAGCTGGCGCTGTAATCCTGCATCAATGGTTGTTTTGATGATTTCCTGACGGTGACCTTTAGCCATTCGTCTGGCAAGAAGCGGGGCAAGTTGTGGCACTTGCCGGGGAGCCAGCCATAACATCTCTTGCCGAATATCAGCCACTTTGTCTTCCGGCCAGATTTTATACTTCGCCAACCGTTGCATAACCTTGTCACGGGCAGCTTGTGCCCGTTCAGGGTAACGATCCGGCCTTAAACGGCTAGGGGCCTGTGGCAAAATAGCCAGCAAAGCCGCTTCGCCCGCAGAGAGTTCTGATGGCGGTTTGCCCAGATAAGCCCAACTCGCCGCTCCGACGCCTTGTAATGTGCCACCAAACGGTGCACGGTTGAGATACATTTCGAGAATTTCATCTTTGGAATAGTGCCATTCAAGCTGTAAAGTGCGCCAAATCTGTTTCAACTTACCGCCCAAAGTACGTGAATGCGGATCAATCAACCGGGCCACCTGCATTGAAAGCGTACTGCCACCAGATAAAATTTTACCGGCCCGAATGTCCTGCCATGCAGCCCTGACAAGAGAAAGCGGGTTAACCCCCGGATGCTTATAGAACCAGCGATCTTCATACGTCAGCAATGCCTGAATATATTCCGGTGACACTTGATCCAACCTCACCGGGTAGCGCCAAACTCCCTCATCATCGGCAAAACGCCAAAGCGGAGTCCCATCTTCACCTACGACAATACGCGCCATTTTGACTTCACGCAGTGGCAGAGGCCAAATTTTATCTGCCAGCCATAAACCAGCCGGGATCAGAAACAGCAACAGCACAATCAGCCAAATAAGGTGATGCGTTTTTTTCATGCAAGAATACCTGACGAGCAATCAGCCCTTACGCCTGAGCATAAGGGCTGACTAGGTTTAGCGGACAACTTCCAGTTTTTCAGGTGCAGAGCCTACCGCACGCCAGTAAGGCACATACATAGATTCAACCTGAGGTGCGGGAATAGCGTAGACACCCGGCGTCACTGCACGGGCCAGATAGAGCAATGTCACTGGCTGATTGGAATCAACCGCGACTGCGGCCACATACCGGTCATCACGATATTCAGTATGACGAATAGTCGCCTGTTGCATATCACCAATCAGCTCTTGGAGATTCGCGGCACTGTCACTCAAACTGGCACTGCTGTTAGCCAGATTCTGATTTTCCACTTCCAGACCGGCAGGCAGTAAATCAACAATCAGCGCATCCGGTACTGATTTATCTGAGCTGACCACCAGCTTCACGACCACCATTTCGCCACTTTTTAAACGGTCAATAGAAACGGGATGACCCTGCATATCCAGATAGCTACGCTGAATGTTCAGCACATTTGAGTAGGGTTTTGGTGAATGCAGCGGGTAACCCACCACATTCAGGCGAGAATAGAGAGTGCTATCGCCACGGTTGCTGATATCAACACCTTGCAGAATCTGTTCCGCATTCATCAATTGATTCAATGACTTGTCACGACTCAACGGTGGAACCTGCTGATTAACCCCCGCTTCCCACGGCTGTTCTGAGGTATCTATAAAGAAACGCCCGGCCAAATAGAGTGAATTACTCTCCTGAGTTGAGAAATAGTTACGGGATGTCAACTCATCAGACAAAGCCAGTAATTTCTCATCACGATCTTTTGGCAACATATTGTTTTCAGTCAATAGCGCGACAATCAATGCATTGTCTCGAATGGAACTGCCATAATCCCCCAATCCGACATCATTATTACGGTTTTTATTGATCCCCAAGCGGACAGCTTCATCCGCTCTGGTGTTATCACCCATCAGCTTCAGTGCAACCCCTAGTTGTACCAGCGACAAACCATTTCCAGCCTGAGTACGACGCTCATAAATTTGTCTTAAAGCCCCCAACGACGCTTTCTGCTGGATGGCAAGCACCAGACCGGCATAAGCCTGAGTCGAGAACCGCATGGCTTCCTGATTCTGGCTGTAGCGATAGTTAATAACATTCTTATCCTGTAAATAACGTAGCAAACGGGTATTGGCAGAATTCAGCACTTCCTTGGGTACGCTATAACCTCGCTGGCTCGCACGGAACAAAAAATCTGTAGCATAAGCCGTCAGCCAATATTCTTCATCACCGGTTCGGTCCCACAAGGCAAAACTCCCGTCATGACGCTGCATACTGAGCAAGTGAATAATACCCTCATCAATACTGGCCCGGCGTTTGCTATCACTGTCGGTTTTGATACCCAGTTTTTTCAGCTCCGCTTCATTTGAATAAAGCGACGGATAAAGTCCGCTGATAGTCTGCTCAAGGCAGCCATACGGATAGGCGTACAGTTCACGGATATAGCGTGAAATCTGTAACGGCGGACGACTGGTCAGTAACAACTGGCCTTCGAGCGTTGCTGGCGCTAAACCCGATATGGCATCTAACGGCAACTGCCAATTTTCTCCTTGACGGATAACCTCAGCAAACAGCCTGGTTTCCGCTGGCTGTGCCGGACGCACACCAATCTTCCAGCTATTTTGATACTGTTTCAGAACTTCACCGGGCAGATTCAGGCCATTAATCGTCAGGGAAACTTCTCCCTGACCAAAGCCATGGTCAGCCATGACAGGAATTTCCACTGTTGTACGTTTACCTTTTTCCAAGGTTATTGCCTTGCTGGCCGCATCCTCTAATTTAATTAGCCCATTAGCCGTAAAGTTTAAGGTCAAGTTTTGCGTCTGTTCGGTTAAATTGGTCAGATCCAACGATAACAATGAATGATCACCCCCCGCCATAAAGCGAGGTAACGCCATCTGTGTAATCACCGGTGCGGCAATGACAATTTTACTTTCACCATGACCAAACTCATCTTCACTCCACGCCTGAGCCATCAGCCTCAGTTCACCATTGAAATCAGGAATCGGCAGAACAATCTCCCCTTCCCCATTTTCATTTAATGTCACCGGCTGTGCCTGTTCAGCAATAATCTGCACTTCAGTTAATGGTTTTCTACCACCACGGGCAGGGGCATCTTCATCACCAGAACCACCAAAACGCAGATTTGCCAGACGACCTTCACCTTCAATCAACTGACCATACACATCATATTGATCGACGCTATAGCGTTTACGGCCAAAGAAAGCCTCATAGGGATCCGGGGTTTTGAAGTTAGTGACATTGAGTACGCCAGTATCTACCGCAGAAAGCAGCACATTAACCTGTCTAGGCAATTTCTGCCCTTGCTGTGGTGTAACCTTGACGTTAACTGTCAGGTTTTGATTCGGACGCATTTTTTCCGGCGCGGATAACGTCAGATCCAGTTTACGGTTTTCATCCGCCAACGGCAGATGTAATACACCAATTGCACGTTTTGGTGTTGCCTGGCGGGATTTATCACCGGGACGAATAACCACCGCCGTCAGATAAAGGTCATGACGGCGCCACTCTTTATTAACCGGAACCTCCACATCCAGACCTTGTTCTGGTACATCAATCTCCTGCCACCAAAGCGGCCCTTCACTGGACTCCACCAACAGATAACCCTTACCTGCCTGTGGTGCGGCCATATGCAGTTTTACTTTCTCACCCACCCGATAAGCCGGTTTATCCAGAGACAATTTTACCTGATCAGGACGAACGGCACCGGTACCACCGGTATTATCCTGCCATGAATAACCTGCCCAGAAATTAACACTGCTAA
This sequence comes from Photorhabdus sp. RM322S, assembly GCF_042879395.1. NCBI lineage: Bacteria > Pseudomonadati > Pseudomonadota > Gammaproteobacteria > Enterobacterales > Morganellaceae > Photorhabdus > Photorhabdus sp. RM322S. The sequence goes on along the minus strand of NZ_JBHFKW010000007.1, from coordinate 70,193 downwards.
CCAGTTGATTCTCTGGATTGACAACCTCAATACGGTACGAACCCCAATCAACCGGGAAACTGACCTTTGCAGTACCATCCTGCGCAATCTGGATATGTTCATCCGCCATCACCAAATCTTTCTGGTCATAGCCTGACTGCCAACCTTCACCATCCGACCAGCGCCAATAGTAATCATGGCGTTCATAAACCAAACGGACGGTTAGATCTTTAGCGGCATATTTTTTGCCATTGGCATCTGCATAAACCAGCTCAAATTCAGCCAATGAATTTTCATCCACATTGTAGCGGCTTTGGTCACGACCAGTACGATAGTCATAAACCGTTTTCTGATTAAACAGCGGACGAATACCAACCAGTTTTTCTGCCGGCCAAACCGCCTGTTCAACCCGACGTGTCACCGGGCGGCCGCCAGATTCAAGCAGACTTGCCTGAACAATCACTTTTACCGGCGAAGAAACTGAACTCCAGTTGTCTGCACTGACATTCAATGCGGCTTCACCGCTACTGTTCAAAGTCAAATCAAATTCGTCCAATGTACGACTGAGATTTTCTTCAGTGGCAGCACCAAACTCATAACCCGGCAATTTTGCTACCGCATCACGGTTTGGACGCAGGAATAACTGCCCTTGCAGACGATTATCCGCAGCGGGAGCACCATACAGGTAACGGCCTTTGATGTCGAAATCGACACTGTGGTTTTTCATCACCGGTTGCGTTTCACTGCTAATTTCCAGCGCCATCCGCTCCGGCATAAAATCTTCTACATTGAACTTGTAATAACGGGGTTTGTTATCGCCCAGATCAAAACGTAACGACCAGAGTCCGGTAGCCGCTGACTGAGGAATAGTGTAGCGATACTGATACAACCCATTTTCAGGTTGCCAGACAAAACTACGGACAACCTGACCATCTGTTTTTAATACATCAACTTTAACCGGCTGGCTTTTAATTGCCCGACCGTCACCATCACGCAATAGCCCATTCACAATCAGCGTCTCACCGGGGCGATAGAGATCACGAGGCCCGAAAACAAAAAACAGTTTGCTGTATCCTTGTGGACCCGCGATATCAAACTCAGACAGATCCAGCGCCGGTGATACCAAATCAATCATACTGGTTTGGTTATCACGGGTAGCGAGCAATAATTTAGCTTTCGCATTTTTCTCCAGGCTCGCGTGTCCATCAGCGTCTGTCGTTGTTTTTGACAATAACTGCCCCTTCTCATCCAACAGACGAACTTCCACCCCTTTCAGGCTGTTGCCTTGTTCCAGCGATTGGGTAAACACATCCATCTTATCCAGATAGCTGTGCATAGAAACCCCAATGTCGCTTAACGTGAACATTGTCGCCGGATTAGTAGAGACGTATTTACCCGCCTGTTGCATCACCGCCATATAAACACCGTCTTGCTGCAATACTTTAATGTTATTTAATGGCAACAATAATTTTTCGCGAGTATTTAACGTTGGATTAAGATCAAAACGACCGGTATAAACCAATTCCGCATCTTTAAGAATATCTTCAGACTCCCAGGAGTTCAGATTATTGCGATATTGCCACTGTGCAATAAAAGAGGGTAATGCCGTCTCTTTTATCCGGAAAAAGTTAACATCAATACTATTCACATTAAGTGCTAACACTGGCAAACCTTCAGCTACTTTACTTGGCAACAAAGAGCCCTTGCTGGCAAAACCAACAGACGGAGAAATCGTCTCGGTTGTCAGGGTTTTCTCATACGCCGTTTCAAGCTGACGCTCATTGATGCCTTTAACGCCTTTATCTACGGTCAGTTGCAGTTTACGGGATGGCGGCAGATGGCGCAGGCGAAGCGCCATCATGTTATCTGACAGTTCCCACGCACCATCAAGCTTGCCCTGTTTTACATCCACCAAACGGACATTTTGAGCAAAATTCTGATTCGGATCTAAGGGAACAGAAAATGTCACCACCATCGCGCTGGCACCATCAAGCTGCACTTCCGAGGCATCCAAAATTGTCACCTCTTTACCGGCATAACGTTTTGCCAGTTCGGCCAGTGATGCCGCATCTTTCTGTTTTACTGATTTTGTTGGAATATTTGACTGTTGAGGTGCTTTTTCGCTTTGAATTTCTGTGGACTGCGATTGAGCTGCTTTATTATTATCAGTGCTGTCAGACTGGTCACAACCAGCAAGCATCAGCAAAAACGCTAACATCACTGCAAAATAACGCTTTTTTCTTTCCGGCCACCGCCAGAATTGACTTTGATCCATGACTATAACCCCTGCCTTATCCCAACCAATCGGTGATAGGATTTAATAAATAGTTTTATAAATCAATATATTAAATTTAAATCAAGAAAATATGAGCAACTGAGTACCACCTCTACTCTAATACTAGTAAGACAACATACAGACATTAAGTTTATATAATAACGCCTTATTTTGACGAATTAAATATCATAAAAATGATAAATAAATCTAAATTCATTGATTCAATCTCTGATTAAGAACTCTATATATCTTATTAAAACTTGCATACTGTTTTGCCAAGTTATTAGATATAATCCATTATTAAATTATCCTCTCCGATAATTTACGAAAAATATAACAACCTAAAACAGACGATTAAGATAAGTTGAATAAAGAAAAAATGGGAGTTATCGTACCGGATATAAATATCATTATTAGATTAAACACATCCAGCTTAAATATTATATTAGTTTTCTAACAAAGTACACAAATGGAAATTTAAACAAAATAATATCGATAACTTACTCATAATCCATTACTATTATTTATATAATTTACGGATTAATAACCTCAAGAATTAAAACAGCAAGAAACATTAAAATCATTATGATAATACAATTTCACCCAACATATAACAAACTATTTTTCCATACTAATCATTACATTCACAATAATACCAAGAAATAACTCATTCCAATCAATAAGTTATTCATAACATTAAATAAAAAATAAGAAATTAAATGCAAGCGCCATTGCTAGCAACAATATAAAAACATTTAGAAAAATCATCAGAAAATAATCCAAACATAACTCCAGACAACATAAAATATATAAAAATACGTTTACAACATAAAACGTAAAATACATTGACATATGATGCCACTTTCTTACTAAAAGTGGCAATAATTACTCACGTTAAACTCCCATTATTTAAATTATTTTTATAAAATATAAATAAGATCCTCTGTAATAAAAAAATGCAATAGAAAATATAAATAAACTCTGTAATAAAAATATTAACCAATCGTTACTATAAACCTAATGAAAATCCATTTTCTGCATACCTTTCACCACATTACTCTACTAATAACACCTGTCCTGTTTTCAGTTGCTTAACATTTGGCAACCAAAGCCTTCCCCAGCTACCGGTACAATGACATCCATAGACTTCTTTTATATTTTCTTTTACAAAGAATTCTCTGACCTTCAATAACTCTGTAGGTAATGCCCTCTTCAAATGCAACCCACCTATGACTGCACATACTTTATCCACACCTGTAATCATTTTAGCGTGGTTAATTATTTCACAAATACCCGAATGACCACAGCCAATGATAATTACAAGCCCATTATCACTTTTCCAAATTAACGCACTGTCATCAAGTATATAATCATTAGCCCAGGAATCCCTTCTGACTAAACCACAAGCTTTCCGATGATCACTTGCTATTTCACCTGAAAAAACAAATCGTTCACTTATTTTCATATGCGATTTTGTCAAACGAAAATAAACTTTCTTCTTGATTCTTTTATTAATTTTACCCGATGTTTTTTTAAATTTTAAGGCAATATTTTTAAACATAACACCATAATACTTCTCATTTAATGCATCGGGATGACATATTAATTTAGCATTATGGGGAAAATAATTAACACCACCTATATGGTCAGAATGACCATGAGAGATAACAATCCTGGATATATCATCAACAGATATTCCCATCCTGTTCGCATTCTCAAGATAGCTGCCATCTGGACCAGTATCAAAAATTATCTTCTCTTCACCATCCTCAAGTAAAAGACTCAAACCAGGTTTAGCTATCAAATATGAGTCAGATGTTTTATTTTCAAGGAGCACAGTTATTTTTAATGACATGGCATATCCATTAGTTTTGTTGAAGTAATGTATCTATTAAACGATACGGGTAACAATAGCATTGATGCACATCAATAAAATAATGAAAAGCCATTATATCGTCACATTCTTATAAGCAGATCACAAATTATCTCCGCTCCGCCACAAGTTAATTTTTCAACATGAAATGATTATCTCCCCTTCATATTTATTGTCTTGCAATATTAACATACAATTATTATATCTTGCTGTACAACATATAGTTACAGATAAAAAACAAGTATACTATTTAGCAAATAAAATCCAGCAGAAAATTATTCAATATATTTTAGTGAAAGAAATAAATCTACTATTCATCAATGGAAACAAACCTTCCCACATTAATTAAGAATATAAAAATACAATATCTAAACCTTCTATAAACTCATTAGATTTAAATATCATTTTAAATTCGATCACCAATTGAACAACTCATTCTTATCTGTACTATAGAGTAAAAATATAAGGCATTTATCAGATATAACATTGAAAATTATTATTAAAAATAATTTTAAAATATAATTATATTGATTATCGTTACACGAAACCATTAATTAAACACGCCAATTTCCATTCATCCATTATTGAATTAATATTAATATATTTGTTACAATAACAATACATTATCTTTCTGCGGACAAGTAAGAGATTCTATTTAAACCAAAGGTAAATTATGAAAATATTTATATCTATCTTGTAGATAAACTTCAATCAAGAAAGTAATATCATACATAAGAGCTAAAAGCACCCTCAACTGGCTATATAAATATGACTAACACTTATAAATAGTTACATTTAAATATCATTATATTTGAAGCAAGATTTGTGATAAGAAATACGTACATAGTGAACCTTTTACTGATAGTATTTTTAGGCTACACATGACCGTGGAGAAGATGCATGAAAAATACAACCACAACAGTAGTTGGGCTTGCGTTAGTTCCAATGCTTATATCAACGCAAGCTCAGGCATTTCAAACATCAGCGCCATTAGCTCGAATGATAGAGGAATGGGGTTCAACAGGTGGCGCACGGACGTTTCCCAAAAAATCCGTGGCAGCGCTGGATGCCAGCATTCGTGAGCATCTTGATGCCTTAACTCACCAGTGCGAAGAACTTGACAAAGCCATAGCTGAAACTCTTAACAAGATTAACTGTGGTGAAGATGTTGTTCTTTCTCATTCGCTTATTTCAAACTCGAACTCTACGATATCTACAATTAAAGAAAGCATTCAATTTGCCGATGAGCTGTTCGAGGATATTTTATGTAACATCCCATCACCTTCTCAGGCAACGATCAAAAGGCTTAAACATGACACTATCTCAGGTTTGCATGAGGTTATTAAGACTATGAGTAATATAGTGCATATCCAAGAAAAAATTAAAGATCGTGAAATGATGGCAATCGTTGTCATCGACAAAAATCGTGTTGAAATGGCTTTAGCTTCAGAACGAATACAAGCTCCAAGAAGTATGTCCCGCGAAGAAAAACGTAAATTTATTTTGCAACATGCATCTTAGATGCCTATCCCAGTAGTCGTAATTATTGTAGACCGTTCTTGCGAATGAATAGTGAACACAGATAGTACACAGAACCTGGAACGTACACACAGTACGTGAGGAGTAGATTCGCTTCGCTCGCCTTTCAGGCCGCACTAAAATACGTTCAAAAGTTATCGCTTTTGTCAGAATACTGCCTAATGTTCGCTCTTTACTACAAAGAACGGCAAATAAAATAGCCCTAATAGGATAGACAATTGGAAAGGTTTGTCGAAATGGATTGTATATATACATGGTCTTTTTCTATTGTATTTGCAAAAGAATTTAAACAGTTTCCAAAAGACCAACAAGATAAAATTTTGGATTTTATTGATCGTTATGAAGAAAATGGATTAGTTACACCGGATACTTTCAATAAATATGAAGGTAAAATCAGCCATTCATGGCGTGGGTTAGAAAAAACAGATAAGAACTATAGATATGCTTACGAAAACAACTTGTGGCACTACCATATTGGTATACCAGAATACATAAATACGCCTTCTAACTATAAGACTTCTGATTGGGTTCTACATTTTCAGTGGATTTATGGAGAAAATCATATAAATATAGTAGATATATATCGGCACTACATTATAGATGGAAAATTCTATTTACCCCCTGTAACAAATTTGAAAACGATATCATGAATCAATGAAAAACCAGCTCAGACAATCTTTTGATTTAACCAACCCTGCCCAGCAGGGTTAGTTATTATTTCTGGCTGGTAGATTCACATTAAAGTAATAATCTATCTCTTAATTCAATATATAAAAAACTGCACCATTATTAAAACAATCACTTATTCATTACCGGAATATTCCCCCGTAACCAACTGCCTAATTTACGCTGATAAAATGGTTGCGTATGCTGAATCAAATAATGGCTGATCCCACGCTCCTTTTCATCAACCAGGCAGAAGTCAATAGGTTCTTCTTCAGATGTGTATTCGCAAGCAATGCCGCCAGCTTCTTGAATTAGCTGTTCAATCTCATTCTCCGTGCCATTCATTTCCAGCCCAATTAATAAATTGGGCTTCTCATCCACATTTTTATCATGAGCTTGAATGATAAAAGCACGGCGAACAGGTTTACGCTGACTGAATAAACTAACCAGAGCTTCAATGAGCTGCGAAGGATATTCTTCCGGCTGGCTGAGTGTTATCGCACTGCCACTTGGCACATCAACTTCAACCGAAACTAACTCACTTAATGAACTCATAAAAATCTCCAATCAGTTTTTTTATATAAAATGGATTTATTTCGCTTTTGCCAACAATAAATTAGCAATCGAACGAACGCCATAACCCGTTGCGCCAGCCGACCAATGTTCTACCGCAGATTTACGGTAAGTCGCAGAGCAGTCAATATGAACCCAGCCCTTTTGGTATTCTTCCACAAAGTGAGACAGGAAAGCCGCCGCAGTACTGGCACCGGCAGTATGTGATGGTGCCGCGACATTGTTCAACTCAGCAAAATTCGATGGCAGTTGGCTACGATGAAATTCAGCCAATGGCAGACGCCAGAACAATTCATTTTCAGATTCTGATGCGGCCAACAGATCCGCCGCCAATTTATCATCAAAGCTGAATACACAGTGATAATCATTACCCACAGCCGTTTTCGCTGCGCCTGTCAGGGTCGCTGCATCAATGATTAACTTCGCTTTCTCTCTGCTGGCATCAATTAAACCATCAGCCAGCACTAAACGACCTTCCGCATCGGTGTTCATAACTTCAACAGATTTACCATTACGGTAACGGATAATATCACCCAGTTTAAAAGCGTTACCACTGACCATGTTATCCGCAATGCAGAGGAACAGTTTAACGCGCTGTTTCAGGCCTCGGCTGATGGCCAACGCCAGCGCACCCGCCAGCGTTGCCGCTCCACCCATATCTGATTTCATGGAGTCCATAAAAGAAGATTGTTTCAGGCTGTAGCCGCCGGTGTCAAATGTGATGCCTTTACCCACCAAACAGGCGAATATCGGCGCGTGTGGGTTGTCAGTCGGGTTGTAATCCAGCGCCAACAATATCGGATCACGGGAAGAACCGCGACCAACAGTATGAATACCCGCATAACCCTGTTCACGCAAATCTTCGCCTTTAGTAATGCGATAATTTACCGCTTCACCAGCAACACCACACATCAAGTCAATAGCACGCTTTGCCAATTGTTCCGGCCCAAGCTCTTCCGCTGACATATTGATGGTGTCACGCACCCAATCAATAATTTTAATTCTGCTTTCGAGTTCTTGTTTTTCAGCCGCAGGCAATTGAGGCCATTCAATAGAACGGCTGCCTTTTGGTGCACGGAAACCTTGCCAAAATGCCCAACTTTTTTCTAAATCCCAGCCTTCACCAACCAGAGCTACATGACGAATTCCCTGACCATCAATTTTACGTCCGGCTCGTTGAACCGCACCCAATTTGCCTTTACCCGTCAGATGAATCGTCATCCCTTGCTCACTCGAACTAATCAGCGCTTTTTCACCCCAGCAAGCTGCTGCTGGCTCATAAGACAGTGTTATTGGCATGATTTGTTTAGTCATTCTTTTCTCACCTCTTATTATTCACCGCTTGATGGCAGCCAGGATTTTATTCAGACTTCCACCCATATAATTATTCGTCTGCCAGATATTAACCCTATAAAAAAACTGGCTAAAGCCAGTTTTTCATTAAAGCTCAGACTACCTTAAAACTGTGACAGATAAATAACAAATTAATGCTATTTGTTACTCAAACTCATCCAGCCAGACCAAAAGAATCGCTTCCAGAACTTTTTCATTGGATTTTTCAGGCGCATCCTCAAAATCATCCAGGTCACAAATCCATTGATGCATATCAGTAAAGCGAACTGTTTTTGGATCCAAATCAGGAAATTTGTCAAACAGCGCTTCACCGATTTCACGGCTATCAGACCATTTCAGGCTCATTGATATTTCTCCTGCCAATCAGTGCTCACGGGCATGGTTAATGGTGTATTTTGGAATTTCGATGACCAAGTCTTCGTCCGAGACTCTGGCCTGACAACTCAGACGACTTTCCGGTTCAAGTCCCCAGGCTTTATCCAGCATGTCGTCTTCCAGTTCTGAGCTCTCTTCCAGTGAATCGAAACCTTCACGAACGATACAGTGGCAAGTGGTGCAAGCACAGGATTTTTCACAGGCATGCTCAATCTCAATCCCATTGCGCAATGCAACGTTCAGAATGGATTCCCCTTCTTTGGCTTCCAGAACTGCACCATCAGGGCAAAGATCGTTATGAGGTAAAAATATAATTTTCGGCATAATTAAATCTCGTCCACAGAATGGCCCGCCAACGCCCGACGAACAGATGAATCCATCCGGCGTGCAGCGAATTCCTGCGTTTGCTTATCCAGTTGTTTAATTGCGTTCTCAATCACTTCAGGATCACTCCCCTGAACGCTTTTTATCAGTGTTTCTACGGCAGTATCAATCGCCGCGTGTTCTTGTTCATTCAGCAGATCGGCATCTTTTTCTAACGCACTGGTGACACTTTCCAGTACCCGCGCCGCTTCTACTTTTTGTTCTGCCAGTTTGCGCGCAGTGATATCTTCCTGAGCATTCGCCATAGAATCTTTTATCATGCGGGCGATTTCTTCATCAGGCAAACCATAGGACGGTTTCACCTGAATAGACGCTTCTACACCAGTGGATTTTTCCAACGCGCTCACGCTCAACAAACCATCAGCATCTACCTGAAACGTGACCCGTATATGAGCGCCACCTGCCGGTAACGGAGGAATGCCACGCAGGGTAAAACGGGCCAGTGAACGGCAATCACTCACCAATTCCCTTTCCCCTTGTACCACATGCATACTCATCGCACTCTGGCCGTCTTTGAAGGTCGTGAACTCCTGCGCTCTCGCAGCCGGAATGGTTGTATTGCGTGGGATGACTTTTTCAACCAGCCCCCCCATCGTTTCCAGCCCAAGTGACAGCGGAATAACATCCAACAGCAGCATGTCGCTATCCGGTTTGTTACCCACCAAAATATCTGCCTGAATTGATGCACCGACAGCAACAACTTTATCAGGATCAATGGATGTCAGTGGCTTACGGGCGAAAAATTCGCCAACCATGTGACGAACCAACGGTACACGGGTTGAGCCACCCACCATAACCACCTGTAAAACCTCGTCCACAGAGACTTCGGCATCTTTCAACGCCCGACGGCTTGCCAGCAAAGTCCGTTTTACCAACGGGGTAATCAATGCTTCAAATTCGGAACGGGTGATTTTTCCCTGCCAGCCGGCAATGTTTATCTCTGCAACATCAACATCACTCAAGGTGATTTTCACCTCGGCGGACACGTCCAATAGCTGGCGTTGCAAACTATGGTTATCACGATTGCCAATACCCGCCTGTTCACGGATCCAATCAGCCAGTATCGCATCGAAATCATCCCCACCAAGCGCGGTGTCACCGCCGGTTGCCAGTACTTCAAAGACACCTCGGCTTAACCGGAGAATGGAAACGTCAAAGGTACCGCCCCCTAAATCATAAACCGCGATAACCCCTTCCTGACCAGAATCCAACCCGTAGGCAATCGCAGCGGCAGTGGGTTCATTAAGCAGGCGCAGAACATGTAATCCGGCTAAACGCGCCGCGTCTTTGGTTCCCTGACGCTGGGCATCATCAAAGTAGGCTGGAACGGTGATCACAACCCCATCAAGCTTACCATCCAGTGTTTCTTCTGCACGCTGTGCCAGCAATTTAAGAATTTCAGAAGAAACCTGAATAGGATCGACCAACCCCGTCGCCGTATTGATTAACGGCAAACCGTTTTCACTCGCCTGAAATTGATAAGGCAGATTTGGGTAACGTTGCTGAATATCCGCCAGAGAACGCCCCATCATGCGCTTCACAGAACTGATGGTATTAACCGGATCATGCGCCGCCTGTTGACGGGCTAGCCAGCCAATTTCAATACCATTTTCGTGGTAGTGGACAACGGAAGGAAGCAGGTAACGGTTTTCGTTATCCATCAGTGTTTCCGCTTGCCCACTGCGAACAGTGGCAACTAATGAATGCGTCGTGCCTAAATCAATGCCGGCAGCTAAACGACGTTGATGGGGTACAGCGGATAAACCCGGCTCGCTGATTTGTAATAAAGCCATATACGCTTTCCTTAAAAGTCGTCCAGTAAACGTTCTTCCAGTTGCTCAACCTGCTGCTGCAATTTATCCAGAAAACGTAATTTACGAACGGTATCGGCTGCCTGTTCCCACTGCTGGTCATTCAATTGTTGTTCCATTTGCTGACTGCGGGTTTTAATCATCCCGTTCAGACGTTCAGCGAAATCAGCCAGTGCCGCTTCTGCATTCGCTTTACTTTCAATCAATTCCAACTCTTCCCGCAACATGAGCTGTTCCATCAGGAAAGTGTGGTCATTCATGGTGTGCTGCTCATTGGCTAAATCAAAACCATGCAGAGAAAGCATATATTCAGCGCGTTTCAGTGGATGTTTGAGCATCTGATAGCCGTCATTGATAGTCGCTGCCTGCTGCAATGCCAGCGTTTTTTCACGCTCTGGCTGATTAGCAAAGCGATCAGGGTGAAACTGACGCTGCAATTCCTGATAGCAGTGTGTCAGCTGTTCACGGTCAATAACATAACGAGCCGGCAGCCCGAATAAAGTGAAATAGTCCATAATCTAAATTTACTCTGGATTTGGCCGAAAAACGGAATTAAACGTTAAAACTTTCTCCACAACCACATTCGCTGGAAACATTCGGGTTGTTGAATTTAAAGCCTTCGTTAAGGCCCTCTTTAACAAAATCCAGTTCTGTACCGTCGAGATAGACCATGCTCTTGCCGTCTATAATAACTTTGACGCCCTTCTCTTCAAACACGGTATCGTCTTCGTTAATCACATCGGCAAATTCAAGCAAATATGCCATACCTGAGCAGCCTGATGTTCTGACACCAAGACGTAAGCCAACGCCTTTTCCACGGTGGCCCAGGAATGACGAAACGCGTTGTGCAGCACTTTCTGTAAGGGAAATTGACATACAACAACCTCACTTTTTAAAACCAGCAAAGGCGGATACTGGTTGGTATATAACAGCCAGCATCCACCAAATTTATTTTCTATTTTCTTATTATCAAGGGCAATTACTTGCCCTGGCGCTTACTTTTGTAATCCGCAATGGCCGCTTTAATGGCATCTTCTGCCAGAATAGAACAGTGAATCTTCACCGGTGGCAGTTCTAACTCATCTGCAATTTCAGTATTTTTAATCGATTCTGCCTGCTCCAAAGATTTGCCTTTCATCCACTCAGTGACTAAAGAGCTGGACGCGATTGCAGAACCACAACCGTAAGTTTTGAAACGCGCATCTTCAATAATGCCTTCATTATTGACTTTGATTTGCAGTTTCATGACGTCACCACAGGCAGGGGCACCGACCATGCCGCTGCCAACTGTTGGATCTTCATTATCGAAAGAACCGACGTTACGTGGATTTTCATAGTGATCAATTACTTTTTCGCTGTAAGCCATGATGTTATTACTCCTGAAACCGTCTGATTAGTGATGAGACCATTCGATACTGTTGAGATCCACACCTTGTTTGAACATTTCCCACAGTGGAGAGAGTTCACGCAAGCGGCCAATAGATTTGTGAATCAGTTCAATGGCGTAGTCGATCTCTTCTTCCGTGGTAAAGCGCCCTAAAGAGAAACGGATAGAACTGTGAGCCAGTTCGTCATTCATACCTAGCGCACGCAATACGTAGGAGGGTTCCAGGCTGGCAGAAGTACAGGCAGAACCAGAGGAAACCGCCAGATCTTTTAATGACATTATCAGTGATTCGCCTTCAACATAGTTGAAGCTGACATTCAGAATGTGTGGTGCGCCATGTTCCAAGTCGCCATTAAGGAAGACTTCTTCGATATCTTTGATACCCTGCCACAGGCGTAAACGCAGGCCACGCAGACGCTGAGATTCATTGTCCATGTCCTGTTTGGCAATGCGGTAAGCTTCACCCATACCGACAATCTGGTGAACCGGCAAAGTACCGGAACGCATACCACGTTCATGACCGCCACCATGCTGTTGAGCTTCAATACGAATGCGTGGTTTGCGGCGAACATACAACGCGCCAATCCCCATCGGCCCATAAATTTTATGCGCAGAGAAAGACATCAGATCGACTTTCAGTTTGGTTAGGTCGATAGGTAATTTACCTACGCTCTGAGTCGCATCAACATGGAAAATGATACCGCGGCTACGACACATTTCACCGATTGCAGCGATATCCTGCACCACACCAATTTCATTGTTAACATGCATGATAGAAATCAGCATAGTGTCATCACGCACTGCGGCTTCCAGATCGTTTAAATCAATCAGTCCATTGCTCTGAGGTGCCAGATAAGTGACTTCAAACCCTTCACGCTCTAACTGACGGCAAGTATCCAGAACCGCTTTATGTTCGGTTTTGCTGGTGATGATATGCTTGCCCTTTTTCTGATAAAAATTAGCAGCACCTTTAATAGCAAGATTGTCAGATTCCGTTGCGCCGGAAGTGAAAACAATCTCACGTGGATCGGCACCCACTAAATCAGCAATCTGATTACGGGCAATATCAACCGCTTCTTCAGCCTGCCAGCCAAAACGGTGAGAACGGGACGCTGGGTTACCAAATACCCCGTCCATGGTCAGATAATGCATCATCTTTTCAGCAACACGCGGATCAACCGGTGTTGTTGCTGAGTAGTCTAAATAAATTGGTAATTTCATTGCTCACATGCTCCCTTCTAATACTTCAATTCATCACAAGTTCTGCTTATGCGCGCAGATTAACATTAATTGTTTCTTGTGCTCTGCCGTGAGGTGCGCGGCGCTTATCGTTATCCTGGCGGTCAGCAACGTCTAATACTTCCTGGTTATTAACTAATTCTTCTAAACTGATGCTACTCAGGAAACCGGTAATACGATCACTTAAATCGCGCCATAAAGTATGAGTCAGACAGCGATCACCGCCCTGACACCCTTCTCTGCCCTGGCAACGCGTCGCGTCTACCGATTCATCAACAGCGAAAATAACTTCGGAGACAACAATTTCCCCGGCATCTCTGCCCAGTAAATAACCGCCACCCGGACCACGGACACTTGAAACCAGACCATTTTTGCGCAAGCGAGAGAATAACTGCTCAAGATAAGAGAGGGAAATACCCTGACGTTCAGAAATGTCGGCCAGTGGTACCGGACCTTCTTGTGAGTGTAACGCCACATCAAGCATGGCAGTTACTGCATAACGCCCTTTAGATGTCAATCTCATAAATGATTACCCCGTGGTGAAATATGACGAAATTGTGTCATTCCTGAGTATTTTAGTCAACTATTTAACCAAGTAATTTACTCAACTATTTTTTCGCCCATTTCTCAATGGAGGTCAGGATACCACGCAGAATATTCAGCTCCTGCGTTTCAGGTCGGGCACGGGTGAAAAGCCGTCTTAACTTATTCATTATTTGACCAGGGTGGGCTTTCCTGATGAAACCAGAATCATATAATACACGTTCAAGATGATGATAAAAACGTTCCATATCATCAACTAATGGATATTCAGTCTCATCTGTTTTCTGCTCAGGTTTATCCTGACATGCCAGATATGCCATACGAATTTCATAACTGACAAGCTGGACAGCCATAGCCAGATTTAACGAACTATATTCTGGGTTAGTCGGGATATTCAGATGATAATGACACTTCTGCAATTCTTCATTCGTCAGCCCTACACGCTCACGCCCGAAAATAATTGCCACCGGCGCATGTTGAGCTTCCTGAACACTGCGCTCGCCACATTCACGGGGTTCGACCATCGGCCATGAGAGGGTTCTTGAACGGGCGCTGGTGCCAATCACCAGTTCACAGCCAGCCAGAGCTTTATCCAAACTATCAACAATAGTCGCATTACCAATAACATCGCTGGCACCAGCAGAAAGCGCAATCGCATGGGAATCTGGCTGAACCAGTGGATTAACCAGATAAAGGTTTGTTAATCCCATTGTTTTCATTGCCCGGGCGGTTGAACCCATATTCCCGGTGTGGGAAGTTTCAACCAGGATAATGCGGATATTTTCTAACATGACAACTTCTGGATTAGTTATAAGAGCCAAATATCTTAACACAGCGTTAGTCATTTTTCCGAACTACTGCTATACTGCGCGCCGATTAATTATCCGTTCTTTAACATCCTGGTGGAAGATATCCCATGCATCCAATGCTGACCATCGCCATACGTGCGGCGCGTAAAGCCGGCAACCTGATTGCCAAAAATTATGAAACTCCCGATGCGGTTGAAGCTAGCCAAAAAGGCAGTAACGACTTTGTTACCAACGTTGACAAAGCCGCAGAAGCGCTCATTATCGACGTTATCCGCAAATCTTATCCTAAACACTCAATCATTACTGAAGAGAGTGGCGAATTGCCAGGTGAAGATGATGATATTCAATGGGTAATCGATCCACTGGATGGCACCACTAACTTTATCAAACGCCTCCCCCACTTCGCCGTTTCTATTGCAGTACGCATCAAAGGCCGTACTGAAGTTGCTGTTGTTTATGATCCCATGCGTAACGAACTTTTCTCCACAGCCCGTGGTCAGGGTGCTCAGTTGAATGGCTACCGTCTGCGTGGCACCAATGCCCGCGATCTGGATGGCACTGTTCTGGCGACAGGTTTCCCATTCAAAGCAAAACAGCATTCCACTGTTTTTATCAACACATTAGGCAAATTATTTGTTCGTTGCGCTGATTTCCGTCGTACAGGTTCAGCCGCGCTGGATCTGGCTTATGTTGCAGCTGGCCGTGTTGATGGTTACTTTGAAATTGGCCTGAAGCCATGGGATTTCATGGGTGGAGAACTGTTAGTCCGTGAATCTGGCGGTATCATCACTGATTTCATTGGCGGTCATAATTACATTCATTCCGGTAATCTTGTTGCGGGTAACCCACGCGTTGTTAAAGATATTCTGGCCGAAATGCGTGATGAATTATCAGAGTCATTGAAGCGTTAACTCAAATTAACCCTTAAACTGGAATTGCTGGGTGATAATAGGCAAACCGTAATAATGCAATATATCCTCCGCCCGGCAATTCTACCTGGCAACAAAAAAGTCACTGATGAACTTTTTTGTTGCCATTTTAGACCTGAATTATTTTGCTAACCAATAAACGGCTTCATAAGGTTGTAACTGTCTATTTTTTGCAGGCGATTGATGTTCAGGATAGTTCCCCATTAACTTAACCCATGAACAATCGGATAAAGAAGCGTCCAGCGACCATTCCTGCACTTCCGCACTGAGATTGGCGATAACCAGCAACGTTTGGTTTTCCCAACGGCGCACATAACACCAAAGCGAAGAGTGAGATGGCAACAAATCTTCATAGCTGCCATAGGTCAATACCGGATATTCCTTACGCAGTTTTATTAAGCGCGCATAACAATGGAAAACGGAATCCTCATCCTTGATGGCATTTTGCGCGTTCACTTCCTGATAATCACTATTCAGTGCTATCCAAGGTTCTCCCTGAGTAAATCCGGCATTGGAAGTCGTATCCCATTGCATCGGCGTTCGCCCATTGTCGCGGGATTTTTTCGCTAAGACCGATAAGATTTTTTCCTTATCATTGCCTTGCTCAATCTTCTCCCGGTAAATATTTAAACTTTCTATGTCCCGGTAATCTTCAATTTGGGAAAAATCAGGGTTAGTCATCCCCAATTCTTCCCCTTGATAGATATAAGGGGTTCCCTGCATACCGTGCAGCACCATTGCCAGCATTTTAGCGGATGGAACCCGCCAGACACCTTCACCACCAAAACGTGAAACAATACGTGGTTGATCGTGATTACACCAGAACAGCGCATTCCACGCCCGTTGATGCATGCCTTGTTGCCACTTAGCAAAGATTTTTTTCAATTCAATAAAATCAGGCGGTGCTGTAACCCATTTTTCGCCATTGGGATAATCGACTTTCAAGTGGTGAAAAGCAAAAACCATCGACAGCTCTTCACCCTCTAATGAAGAATAGCGCTGACAATTTTCCAGTGAAGTAGAAGACATTTCGCCTACCGTCATCACTCCCGCCGGCTGGAAGACTTCTCTGTTTATTTCTTGCAGAAATTCATGAATACGGGGACCATCGGTATAGAATTGACGCCCATCACCCTGCGTTGCTTCTGGAAAATCCTGCTGCTTAGAAACCAGGTTGATAACATCCAAACGGAAACCATCAACACCAAGATCAGCCCAGAATTCACAAATCTTTTTCAGCTCGGCCCGTACGGGTTCATGCTCCCAGTTGAGATCTGCCTGCTCAACAGCAAACAAATGTAAATAATATTGTTGACTCGCTTCATGCCACTCCCAGGCACCCCCACCAAATTTTGACAACCAATTATTAGGGGGTGTTCCAGGCACTCCATCCCGCCAGATGTAATATTGCCGGTAAGGGCTATTAATATCCTGTGCCTGCCTGAACCATGAGTGTTGAGTAGAGGTGTGGTTGAAAACGATATCCACAATCACACGGATATCACGTTGATGTGCTTCATCAACCAAACGCTTAAAATCATCCATTGAGCCGTAAGCCGGATCAATCGCACAATAATCAGCAACATCATAACCGTTATCTACCTGCGGTGAGCAGTAAAAAGGCGTCACCCAGATAGCGTCCACACCCAGTTTTTTCAGATAATCAAGCCGGTAAGTAATACCGTTGAGATCACCTGTTCCGCTACCGGTAGTATCCTGGAAACTCTTAGGATATATCTGATAGATGACACCTTGTAACCACCACGGAATGATTTTGTCCATCGAAAACGCCTTATCAATATATTTCTGAATTGAATAACCTAAATGGTTACTTTTATATCTGTTACTCAGATGAAGATTTAACAGAATTATTCAACAGCTAACATACCGCTCATACTCTTCTTTCGATAAACAACCGTAGTCAGTATCAACGGAACAATGACAGCTACGAGCATGGCTAATACGTAGATTGCCCAAAATTGCGGTTTGATCGAAAGGATACCGGGTAAGCCACCAACACCAATACCGTTTGCCAACACACCACTTAACCCACAAATCAACCCGGCCAAACCTGAACCAATCATGGCACAGAGCATAGGGAATCGATATTTGATGTTAATCCCATACATTGCCGGTTCAGTGACGCCTAAATAGGCGGAGATGGCGGCGGGTACAGATAACTCACGCTCATTATGCTTTTTGCTGACCAAAATAATGCCCACAACCGCTGACCCCTGAGCAATATTGGATAGAGCAATAATCGGCCATATCGGTGTCCCACCGATACTTTGAACCATCTGCATATCGATAGCTAATGTAGTTTGATGTATACCCGTGATAACCAAAGGCGCATAAAAGAATCCAAATAAAGCCGCACCGACAGGCGCAAAACTTCCCGTCATCAACGCCTTAACAACCCAGGCGACTCCATCTCCAATTAACCGGCCAAACGGCCCAATAAGACTATGTGCTAAAAAGGTTGCCAATATTAACGAAACTACCGGAACAACCACCAAATAAAGATAACTAGGAACCACCTTCTTTAATTGAATTTCAATCCACCCCAACGTAATACCCGCCAAAAGTGACGGAATAACCTGCGCCTGATAACCCACTTTTCCAATCGTGAACAGGCCAAAATTCCATATATCAGGGATCTGTTGCCCTAATTGATAAGCATTCATAAGTTGCGGAGATACCAAGGTTATTCCCAATATAATACCTAATATCGGGGTTCCACCCATTGTTCTGACCGCAGACCAGCAAATACCCACCGGCAGATAGAAGAATATTGCCTCTCCTAACAGCCATAAAAAATCATATATTGTTTTCCAGACAGGATAGATTTGAGCTAAAGTTTTACCGTCACTAAAAGGAATATCACCAATAATATTACGAAAGCCCAGAATAAGACCGCCACTAATTAATGCCGGCAGGAGAGGAAAAAAGATTTCTGCAAATTGAGAAATGACACGTTCTTGCCATTTCATATTTTTTTTCTCAGCCTGTTTTATATCTTCTTTATTTAATTCAGTTTTATCAAGATAGCTATTTAAAACCTGATAATAATCACCCACATTCGTGCCTATCACTACCTGGAACTGCCCTGCATTGGTAAAACAGCCTTTAACCATCGGCAGATTTTTTATTTCATCCGGCCGGGCTTCCGTCGGTTCAACCAAAGAAAATCTCAACCGGGTAATACAATGCGTTACACTGGCTATATTTTTACAACCACCGATTAATGTAATTAGTTTTTCTATGTCTTTATAATTTATTTTATTTTTCATAATAGCCAGTCATCATAAGTTAGTATCAGTTACTATGCCATGCTTAGTAAGATAATTTCATCCTAATATCATTTAGTTATGCTTGTCATGGGAACGTTCCCAAAAATGCGTTAACGATCACATTGAAACAACAATATTCTTATTTTTAAGCCAACTTACTCGAAATGATTACTTGCTGTTTGGGGTATCGCTGATTTATTTGAGCTATTAATTGACCAGCTGCATATTTACCCGCTTCACCATAACCTAAATCCACAGAAAGCGTGTCAGGGTACAAAAAGTTCAGCAAAGGCGTATTACCAATACTGCCTATTTGTATATCTTCCCGATTATTTTGTTGTAAATACTTATATGCACCTAATGCCAGGCTATCAGTTGCACAGATTAAGGCCGTCGTCTCCTTTCTTAATACCTTGTCGACATGCTGAAACCCACTCTGATAGTTTAAATCACATTGAACGGAAAGCGGGTGTAACGCCTTCTGTTCACAACAACTCAGATAGGATTGATGGCGACGAAAACCTGTCGTGGTATCACAATCGCGTACACCAAGAAAACTGATCTCTCTGTGACCTCGCTGATAGAGTTCATTCATCAATAGACGAACAGCACCAACATCGTCATAGCATACAGAAGCAAAATCAGTATATTCGCGCGCAAATACCACTATTTTGTCACGCCAGGGCAAAAGGGATTCTTCTGGCAATCCGGTGAAACCAAACAAAATAACACCATCTGCATGACGTAATGCCAACTGACGCAGATGTTCCTGTAAAAGCTGGGGATCAAAATCACTTTCCATGATAATGGGGTCATAACCATGCTGATAAAACAGCGGCAACATCGTACTTATTGATAAATTTTCCGAAAAAGATCCCAACCGTGACACAATTAAAGCAATAATTTTGTCACTTTTCACTCGCATCGCTCTCGCTGATTTAGAGGGAATAAAGTTATTTTGATCAATAATCGCTTCAACTCTTTCACGTACTTGTGGACTGACGCTATTTTCGTTATTTAATACCCGCGAGACGGTTGATTTACTGACATTAGCCAGACGTGCAATATCTTTTATTGTTAATTTATTCGACATGATATCTCATGAAAATATTATTATTAGAAGCATCCAGTTTCTTACAAAAATATCATAAGAAACTGAATTCATATTGTTAATAATGATGAGCTTTAACCTGTGGTCGCAGGAAAATAGCAGGAAAAGCAACTAAGACCATTATCCAGAAAATGCCGCTGTGCAGATAATTATACATAAATCCTGCAACTACCGTCATAACAGCGATACCGCCCCCCATCGCCAATGCAGAATAAGCCGCCTGCAAACGAACAATTTCCCCTTCCTTTCTCGCGCTGATAAAACGCATTGCTGCCAAATGGCAGACAGTGAACGTCCCACAATGCAAGATTTGAATGATAATCAACACCGGTAATGTCGTGAATGAGCCCATTAATCCCCAACGGACAACCCCACATATAGCGGAAAGCAACAGAAGATTACGGGCATTCCAGCGCCGGAATAATTTATTGCTCAGCGTAAAAATAATAACCTCAGCCACCACTCCCAACGACCAGAGATAACCGACTACCGCAGCAGAATAGCCTGCCTTTTCCCAGTAAATCGCACTGAAGCTGTAATATCCCGCGTGAGCACCCTGCAATAAAGCCACGCATAGCAGGAACCGGCATACCGATTTTTCAGACAATAACTGTTTAAATGACACAACATCAACTTTAGCTGACTTGACTTCACCAACAGGCATGATGGCGGGTTTAAGCAATGTCGCCAACAGCGTTGACAAAACACTGAACAGTATAGTGACTAGAATGACCTGATGTCCCCAGACAGAGATCAATTCCCCGGTCAGCGCCGAGCTGATAATAAAGGCAATTGAACCCCAGACGCGTATTTTGCCGTAATCAAAGGGAAATTGTTTCTGCCATGTTCCCGCCAATGCATCACTTAATGGCATCATCGGCGAAAAAAACAGGTTGAAACCAATCATAATGAATAGCAGCCATGCCCAATGATTTCCCAATGTAAACCCGATAACAGAAATCAAGGTCAGCAATGCTAATACACGCAGCGCGAAAATAAGTTTTGCGGGATTTTTAACGGTAGGCGTGATTAATAAACTCCCCAGGAAACGGGAAATCAAGCCCGCACCCAATAAAATCCCCATCATATCGGGTTTTATTCCTTCACCCTGGAGCCAGACCGCCCAGAAAGGCAAAAATATCCCGTAAGAAAAGAAATACGTGAAATAATCTAACGCCAGCCAACGTGTCGACTGAATAACCATTAATCCTCCCTGGTTAAAAGTGCAAAAAACCCGCTCAAAACTAACCTGATTAGCTTAAGAAATTAAGATATCAAGGACTATTCTGAGATGGACATTCCTGCGGAAAATCCATCCGTCATTCCTTTAATATCTCGCTTAAGCAAACAATGTCAGCCGGAGCAGGTTTTTGTAATGACTTATTAAAATTATAATTTATGCGTAAACCGGATATTTTGCGCAAATAGCCAGAACTTTTTGTTTAATCGCTTCAATGATCGCTTCATCATTGATGTTGTCTAATACATCGCACATCCAGCCAGCCAATTCACAAGCTTCAGCTTGTTTGAAACCACGGCGGGTAATCGCCGGTGTACCAACACGCACACCGGAAGTCACAAATGGGCTCTTCGGATCATTTGGCACGCTGTTTTTATTTACCGTGATGTTGGCACGGCCCAGTGCAGCATCGGCATCTTTACCGGTGATGTTTTTGTCAACCAGATCCAGCAGGAACAGGTGGTTCTCAGTACCACCGGAAACCACTTTGTAGCCACGTTCCAGGAAGACTTCAACCATGGCTTTAGCATTATCAGCAACCTGATGTTGATATGCTTTGAATTCCGGCTCCATTGCTTCTTTCAGTGCAACGGCTTTACCGGCAATAACATGCATCAGAGGTCCACCCTGGCAACCAGGGAATACGGAAGAGTTCAGTTTCTTATACAGCTCTTCATCACCACCTTTCGCCAGGATCAAACCACCACGTGGGCCCGCCAGTGTTTTATGCGTGGTAGTCGTCACAATGTGAGCATGAGGCACTGGGTTAGGATAAACGCCTGCGGCAATCAGGCCGGCAACATGTGCCATATCAACGAACAAATAAGCACCAATGCTGTCTGCAATTTCACGCATTTTTGCCCAATCAACAACGCCGGAGTAAGCAGAAAAACCGCCGATAATCATTTTTGGCTGGTGTTTTTGAGCTTGTGCCGCGATATCGTCGTAATCAATTTTACCGCTTTCATCAATACCGTAAGGTACGATGTTATATAACTTACCAGAGAAGTTTACCGGAGAGCCATGAGTCAAATGACCGCCATGTGCCAGATTCATCCCCAGCACGGTATCACCCGGTTGCAGCAAAGCCATATAAACCGCCGCATTCGCCTGAGAACCCGAGTGTGGCTGAACGTTGGCATAATCAGCACCGAATAACGCTTTAGCACGATCAATCGCCAGTTGCTCAACAACATCGACATATTCACAACCGCCGTAGTAGCGTTTACCCGGATAACCTTCAGCATATTTGTTAGTGAGCTGGGAGCCTTGTGCCTGCATGACTCTTGGGCTGGTATAGTTTTCAGAGGCAATCAACTCGATATGTTCTTCCTGACGAACAACTTCTTGTTCCATCGCCTGCCATAGTTCGGGATCATAATTAGCAATATTCATTTCACGCTTTAACATTGGGTTCTCCAGACTCAGCTAACTTCTCTTCAAACAAACACCCCAAAGGGCAGAATGGCACACAGTGTAAACCCTTTTCACTGAATGAGATAGTCTTGACAAAATATTTTACGCAAACGATTGCACATCAATTACAGCAAGGCATCGATTCTTTACAGACATAACGAAAACTTCCTGTATTTTCCCTCATTGTCAGAATTTGTAGCCTCAGTCGGCTCCTGCCTTAGTGTAAATATCTACCAAGAATATTTTTTCACCATAAAGACCACATTTTATATTTACAAGATCCTCAAAAAATTATAAGTTGTATTTAAATTACATGTTATAACTTTCATAATCACTTGAAAGAAATTCAGGAGCTTCACCATGCTGGATAGTCAAATCATTGCAACTGTCAAATCAACTATTCCACTGCTTTCTGCTACTGGCCCGAAACTAACCGCCCATTTCTATGAGCGGATGTTCAAACATAATCCTGAGCTGAAAGATATTTTTAATATGAGTAATCAACTCAATGGCGATCAGCGTGAAGCCCTGTTCAATGCTATCTGCGCCTATGCAGCCAATATTGATAATTTGGCAGTACTGCTGCCGGCAGTTGAAAAAATCGCGCATAAACACGCCAGCCTGAATATTCAACCAGAACATTATCAGATTGTCGGAACTCACTTGCTGGCAACGTTAGATGAAATGTTCCAGCCAGGAAATGAAGTGCTGGATGCTTGGGGAAAAGCGTACGGTGTGCTGGCTGATGTTTTTATCAACCGTGAAGAGCAGATTTATCATCATGACGAATCAGTCGATGGCGGTTGGCGTGGTTTGCGTCCATTCCGTATCAACCGGAAACAGGTAAAAAGTGATGTGATTTGCAGCTTTGAGTTTGTGCCACAGGATAGCGGGCAGGTGATGGATTATAAACCCGGTCAGTATCTGAGCATATATCTGGAAGACGGCAGCTTTGATAACCGCGAAATTCGCCAGTATTCACTGACAGCAGCCCCAAACGGCTCCAGCTACCGGATTGCTATCAAACGTGAGCCACAAGGAACGGTTTCCAACCATATGCATGATAAGATGCAAGAAGGCGATACTGTCTGGCTGGCCGCTCCACGCGGGGATTTCTTTCTTGATATTCAGCCAGAAACACCGGTTACTCTGATTTCTGCCGGTGTCGGCCTGACACCTATGATGAGTATGCTGCATCAACTCCACCAGCAACATCACAACAGCCAGATTAATTGGTTACATGCGGCGGAACACGGTGGTCATCATGCGTTTACCAATGAAGTGACTGCTATTGCGCAGGCAATGCCGAATCTTAACAGCACAATCTGGTACCGCGAACCAAGAGATGAAGACCAGCAAGGTGTCCATTATCAACACAAAGGTTTTATGGATCTGACGGTTCTGAATAACGCACTGAAAACGGAAGGAATGCATTTCTATTTCTGCGGTCCGGTTCCCTTTATGCAATATGTGGCAAAACAACTATTAGATATGGGAATTGATAAGCAATATATTCACTATGAATGCTTCGGTCCGCATAAAGTGATTTAAATTTTCAGTTTAACGGAGTTTGTTTATCATGGAGCCCGTCCCATTGGACGTCAGCTCCATTGATTTCAAAAATCATGGGTAAATCGGATTAAAAAAGTGCTGAAATGCCTTATCCAGATTAACGATGTTGTACTTATTATGTGAATCTACCATTTAAAATCATTCTATTATGCGCTTCACAACCCCCTCTTCAGATTCACACAGCGGATCAGTCCAGGAAGACATTAGCCACGTAAATCAATGCGTCCCAGAACCCGGTGGAATTCTTATAGAGCTCAGTTATGAGAGCTTAACCGAATGCCATTGTCCGGCTTAGAACCCAGACCGCTTTCACTCCATAGATAGTGTGCTATCTTGAGAGCATATAAGTCATAGCGAACCGGATGAAATACGCAATGAGCAATTCAGCGCTAATGCATCGCTTTGATGATTTGGGAGGATTAGAGCTGCTGGTTGCGGACTTCTCAGACCATCAATTTGATGTGCATTGGCATGACACATGGTCGATTGGCGTCGTATTACGCGGTGCAAATAACAATAGTGCCAAGGGCGGAGCCGACGGCATCGTCAGGCGTGGACAAATAAGCATTATCGCACCAGGTCAGGTACATGCTGGTTCCGTTGTGGGCGAGAACGGATGCAATTATTTTATGTTTTACCCCAAGAACGAGAGTGTGCTTAGCGCGGCAGAAAGTATGGAAATAAATTTGCCGGTTGCGGAGGGTAAATGCATTGAACAAACGGCATTTGCAGGCAAACTGTGCGAGGCCGCAGCTATATTGACCAACGCACATGCCGACAGCTTTGAACGGGAAGTTGTCTGGAGCCACTGCGTGGCGGAGTTGATCAATGTATTCTCCCCTTTCGCTACTCAGGATTTAGGCGTTAACGGCCGCATCTCGCCGTGTTTGATACACGCTAAAGAGTATCTTCACGATCATAACACGCAGGAAGTGCGCCTGGATAAATTGGCTCATGCCGTCGGCATGTCGAAGTACCACCTCTGCCGCCAGTTCTCCGAAAAATTCGGATTGTCACCGAGTCGCTATCAGCGGCAACTCAGGCTACAGCAGGCCAAAAGAATGCTCTCAACAGACTGGGAAATCGCGGAGATAGCGGCGGCCTGCGGGTTTGCCGATCAATCGCATTTGGGAAGGGCATTTAAATCGACCTATGGGATCACCCCGCGCAACTACCGCGATTTGCGCATCTGAGCAATATCGTTCTATCTCGCTGACTC
Organism: Photorhabdus sp. RM322S; assembly: GCF_042879395.1. NCBI lineage: Bacteria > Pseudomonadati > Pseudomonadota > Gammaproteobacteria > Enterobacterales > Morganellaceae > Photorhabdus > Photorhabdus sp. RM322S. The sequence goes on along the minus strand of NZ_JBHFKW010000007.1, from coordinate 44,610 downwards.
AACGGCATCGACAATATGCCTATTTAACAATGCGAGAAGATGATGATTATCGATTTTTCCACGCTTGGCCTATTCGCCATTTCGGCAGCCGCCTTAACGCTTATCCCTGGAGCGGATATGCTTTGCGCTCTATCTAATGCTGTTAGCCAGGGAACCAAAGCCGGTTTAATCACCGTTTGCGGCGCAGTAACTGGGGTAATATTCCATATTGTGTTCGCTATTGCCGGTTTGACTGCGTTGATTTCCTCTACTCCTGTGTTGTATGAACTTTTTGTTGTCGGCGGCGCGCTTTATATCATATGGGTAGGGGTTAGCATCTTTATCAACAAGAACACACTCAGTCTCGAAAGCAATAGCGCGCAGAAAACCATTAAAAAGCTTTATTCACAAGGTTTGTTGACTAACCTATTGAACCCCAAAGCTATAATCTTCATGCTGGCGTTTATCCCGCAGTTTATTCATGTCGACGCAGGTAAGCCTAGCCAGCAGATGCTGATGCTCGGCATCGAGCTGATAATCATCATGTTGCTGATTGAAATTCCGCTGGTTCTCCTTGCGGGAAAAATAGCGGAGAATATTAAATTGTACCCAGCATTGAGCATTTATATCAACAGAACGTTTGGCGGTATTATTTTAACGCTGGCGATAACCATTCTATTCTCACATATATGCCAACGGGTTTAGAGGAGCAACACAGTAGCAATGTCCGATTGATAAGGTATTATGTTCATTCAATTATGCAGCAATGAGCATAATTCCCGTAATCTTCCCCTGAGTTTTACTTATACCGAGGAGATTGACTGATGAAACGCTTTGAAAACAAAGTTGCCCTGGTCACGGGCAGTTCAAAGGGAATTGATACGGCTATCGCCAAACGCTTGGCGGCGGTTTGCACTGATTTTGCATTGATTGGGACTGATATGAAACTGGATAAAGCCTACGGGCCACTTATTAACGGCATATTTGAGCTGGATAGCACCGACATTCATCCGATTATTTCGCCATCAACAGGGGAAAGCTTAGCCGACTTGCACTATTGCAACGAGCGGGACGTCGAGCGAGCCGTATTGGCGGCAGAAGCCGCCTTCCCGGCCTGGAGAGCATTAGGACAACAGGCTCGCGCGCAGCTGGTGCTTCAGCTGGCAAATGCGTTGGAAGGCGATTTGGAGAGAATGGCCCAGATCGACGCGCATGATGTTGGCCGCTGCATCAGCGAAGTGCGCCGTGACTACCAAACGGCAATTCGGCACTATCGTTACTTTGCGGCGGTAATCATGGGACATGAAGACACCGGCAGAAGCATCGCGGATGGTTACAGTTTGACGAAGCGTGAACCGCTTGGAGTATGCGGACAGATTATCCCGTGGAACGCACCCGCGATTATGGCAGCGTTCAAACTGGCGCCGGCGCTGGTGACAGGCAACACAGTGGTACTCAAAGCCGATGAAAACGCTTCTCTTTCCACGTTGGAACTGGGAAAAATGATCGCCAAAATCTTCCCGGCCGGCGTAGTCAATATCATTACCGGACTGGGTAGTGTGGCTGGTGCAGCGCTAACCGGTAATAAGAAAGTTCGCAAGCTGTCTTTTACCGGCAGCACCGAGGTTGGCAAGCTGGTCGCCAAAGCGGCGGCGGAAAGATTGGTGCCCGTTACGCTGGAGCTGGGCGGGAAAAGCCCCAATATTGTGTTTCCCGATATCAGCGATATAGATGCGGTGGTAGATAATGTTACATTTGCCGCAATCCATAATAACGGCCAGTCTTGTTTGGCGGGCACCCGGCTGTTTGTTCATGCTGATATCTATGACAACTTCTGCGCCAAGCTCGTTGCGTCGTTTGAACGAGTGCGAGTTGGTTCGCCTTTAGAAGAGCAATCCAGAATCAGCTGTCTGGTGTCTGAAAAACAAGGCCAGCGCGTGCTCTCTTACATACAAACAGGTCTTGATGAGGGCGCAACGCTCCTAACCGGAGGGAAACGCCGTACTATCGCCGGCTGTGAGCATGGATATTTTATCGAACCCACTATTTTCTCGGCGCAAAATACGATGCGTATTTGTCAGGAGGAAATCTTTGGGCCGGTTCTTGCGCTGATAAAATGGTCGGACTATGACGAAATGATCGCGCAGGCAAACGATAGCGAATATGGACTGGCATCAGGGATCTACACCGGCAGTTTGAAAAACGCCATGGAGACAGCCGACAGACTGGAAGCGGGGTCCGTGTGGGTTAATCGCTATTCAAACATTACCGACGGTACCGCCTTCGGTGGCTACAAAAATAGCGGTATAGGTCGAGAGTTTTGCAAAGAAACACTTAATGCCTATACACAAATCAAAACGATAACGTTGCAGACGGATCTCCCCTCTGTCTGGTTCGCGGAAAACTGATAATAAAATGCACAGGGACGTGCACCTATTGCTGACGTCAAGTATTATGCTTCCCTATATAACGCCTTGGCGATTCACCCATGCTTTTCTTGAAGGCGGTGCTGAATGCGCTCTCCGATTCGTACCCCAGATCAAACGCGATTTGCGATATTTTTTCTTTATTTACCACCATTCTTTCGATAGCCAGACTAAAACGCCATACGCGGATATACTCTATGACGCTATAGCCGGCTAATTTTCTGAACTTCGTTGTAAATGCAGTGCGAGACATGCCTGCAACCTTGGCGAGTTCGTCCAAGCGCCATTTTTTTCCTGGTTGATTGTGTATATAGGTGAGCGCAAGGCCGATATTTTTATCAGCCATGGCATAAAACCATCCTTCGCCTCTGACAAGCGCCCCGGAAGACAATAAGACTCTCAAAGCCTGCGTCAAAATGATTTGCAGAAGATGCTCGGTGATCAATTCACTGCCCGGCCCTGGTCTTTCTATCTCCGATGAAAGCCTGGTTAAGAAGTTTTTTATTCCTTCATTCTCTTCTCTTTGCGTTTTTATAATAATCGGCTCGGGAAGGTTTTTAATAAATCTGAATGTGTCATTGATTTGAAAAACAAATCGGCAGCCAACAAACGAGAAATCGCACCTCCCATTGGTGAAATAAGAGGATCTGTCCTTCATAATGTGGATTTTTCTTATATCAATCGGGCTAGCGTTTGGGTTGTCGAAAAGGCTAAATTCCCTCCCGCTTGACAAAATTAGCACATCGCCTTGCTCAACAGGGTAAGCTGTTTCGTCGCCTTCCATTTTTATGAAGAACGAGCCACTTTTTGCAATGTAAATCTTCATCCCTGAATATTCTGGGAAGAGGGCTTTGGTATTTTCACTCATGTCAAAAACGACGACTTTTTGACTGCTTATCTTTAGCCTGGAAACAATATCGGATAATGGGTCCATCATTGCCTGTTTGTTTGATAAATTTTCTGTATATAATAGTAACTATTTTTTGCCTGCATGATCAGGCAAGGTGATCACTCCTTGCTCGGCAATCTGTGGTATGTTTGACGTCATGCCCAAACCTCGCCTTCGTGCACATGAGTATTGAGTATAATCGCGCTTAGTGCAGTCGTCTTCTGAAAATGACAACTGTCAATTCTTAAATTTAACAAAACTGCGGAATTCTCCCCCCTAAGTTCTCATTGAAAGTGAAGCGAACTTTTGGATTAGAGGGGAGATGGATAGCCAACAGCCCATAGAGCTGTCAGTGGTTTATCATACCAAATGGGCATAGCAATTATGTAAAGAGTTCCCTTGCATAGCGCAGGGATTGACGAAAACTATTAGCCGTTGCTAATAGGGGTCATAAGAAGCCCCTACTCGAGTCACTGGTGACTTAGTGGTGGCAAAAGGGGTCTTCTGGGCACTGGCGATATCTTTAATTGCCGGCGCCAGAGAAGTGGCAGGAGTCATAGGTTGTTTAACCAAAGATTGATATCGACGGTTGAGCCGGGCATCAAGTCCGGCGATAGAAAAGTTAAAGGCATACTGAATATTAATACCATTTCTGACGAGAATGGTGTAGATACCTATGGTGCTGTGCGCTAGGGAGGTTTTGTCCCGGTTTTCCGTCAGCCTCAATAAAGCCGGACTAACCGGCTTTATTCTTACTACAAACGGTACAGCCACTAGAATTATGCTGCCCTTACGATGTAGTTAAATGCCACGTTACGGGGTCTATTTTCGTGAGCAGTTGGGACTTGTCTTGATGCATCAATGTCAAAAAATGTAAGATCAGTACTACTGCCGCCATTTGCTGAACGTGTATCTGCCGTAGCATATCGCGACGATGCCATGACCCCACTCAAAACAGGCGTCTGGGGAGCACCGCCCATCTGAGCATGTATAACTTGAGTTGACCCTGTAATATTTCTGATTGCATCTCCCTGCCAAGACAAAAGCCCACGACCACCATCAACACCTCGATTATCATCCCATCCGCGGATAAATTCTCCTCTTAAATCAGGTAATCTACCGCCAGGATAAGCCTCCGCTAACTTCGGATACTGTAATTTATTAAAAGGTGAGCCATTACAAATGAAATAACCGAAAGGTGGATGGGGTAACGGCCAGGGAATAGGAGAACCCACAGGTATATTAATTTCTTCACGTAATGAATTTATTACCTCCTGAACAAGCTTTTGTGTAGCCGCCAATGTATCGCTATTACCAATCACATTTGTAAGCTGAACAACCCCCTTTTGTGTTAATGAAGCACTGGGAATATCTGTTGTAATTTTTTGTTCTATCGCTTTATTTAATTGATCGGTAAGTTTGGCTACATTTCCATCATCCAGAACATCATTGCCAGATCCTGTCGCGATAAAATCAGCGACGACAGATGATATGGTTGACGATTGACGTAACACCTTATTTAACAAGTGTGTGGGAACATTCTCCGGAGAAAATCCTGTCTGCAAACCCTGGTTTTGTTCATATTTTTCTTGGCTAATGACATTTGCATTATTACTAATAGAAAAAGCCTTAAAATCATTCTTGTGACTCATATACTTTCCTTAAATTAAATAATGTTATTTTATAATCAATATATTGAATTATTGTAGAAATAGTCTCCTGCAATTCATGCCAATCAAAGTCTAGTCCAGAGAAAAAATAATACTGTGTTCTTATTAATTATAAGGTTAACCGTTTTTGTATCATTAGCAGAAATAAGTAGTTCAACATTTTTGCGTCTAAAATATATCCACAATTTATATTTAACATACAGAAATTATTTTCTCCTATTATTTCTATTTCATCCTGTCACTTTTTCTGTTTTAAATCCCAAACTGAATATTCTGGCATTTGGACAAGAATATCTAAGCGGCAATGCTCAGGAATATCACAGAACTCCCCATCTTTGTAAAAGACACGCTCATTGTTATTATCGACATACTTAAGTTGCCAGTTCTAAAAACGTACCGGTAAATGAGAGTGCTGGCGATGTTACAGTTGACATATTTCACCCATAAAACAACCGCAGTTAAGCGATATAATACTTGCCCAGTCCCATTACGGGACTAAGATGACTGCCATGAAAATAATATCCGTTGCATCATTGAAAACCCCCGCAGATATTAAGTCTCAATACCGCAATGCGAGCATCCTGAAAAATAATCGCGTGGTATTTAACATTAAAGGAAACGATTACCGTCTGGTCGTTTCCATCTTTTACCCCGCAGGCGGGGTCTACGTGAAATTTATCGGTACACATAAACAATACGACGCTATAGATACCAACACCGTAGAGCTGGAGTGAACAATGAACATTAAGCCCATTAGAACAAAACAAGACTATCAAGAAGCATTAAAAGCTATTGCCTCACTGTTTGATAATCAACCTGAAATCGGCACACCTGAATTTGATCATATGGAAGTTATGGTTCTGCTGATTGAAGCCTATGAAGCAGAACACTACCCTATCGACCCGCCAGATCCAATTGAAGCTATCAAATTCAGAATGGAACAATCTGGATTGACGGTCAAAGATTTAGAACCTGCAATTGGCAAAACAAATCGGGTTTACGAAATTCTTAACGGAAAGCGCAGCCTAACATTGCCGATGATACGAAAGTTGCACAGTATGTTTGGTATTCCGGCTGAGATCCTTATAAAACCGGCAAAACATATCTAATCTTCAACAAGCCCCGTATAGGGGCTTAACTGAATTCTCTACCATAAAAAAACCCACCAAAACGCTGAGGAATCACCAGAACGTGAAACAGGCATAGCGTGTTTGTAATCCACCGATTACGCAACCAATTCAATGAAATCACCTCTATGCCTATTCGTAATGTATGTCAGAACTTTTTCCCATATGCCTTAGCGCTATTCCACAAATATCGACAGAATGCTCTGATTAATGCCATTGTAGTGCTGATCAGAGGCGCATCATTGATATTGACCAGCCTTGGACATTTTTCCAGGGTGGGCTCAGGTTAAAAGAGAGGATTATTATTCGACCCAACCTCCACTTCAATTTCTGCGTTTAAATAACTGGCGAGATTGGTAGCTGTAACTTTATAGTAGTAAATAAGGTTAGGAGGCGGTACAAATATTTCACTTCTTCCGGGGTAGATCTTTATAGAATTATACAGAGTATAATCTCCAACTAAGGATGCCCAGTAGCCACTCACTTTAACTAACGCTAAGCTAACGTTTTTTATAGTTATATGAGATTGATGAGCAGGAACTAATATACTGCCATTCTTATAAATATCAAGAGTCTGATTAGGGTTTATATACACTCGTGCCATTTTATTGTTTCCTTATTATTACGGTTATTTGACTGTCTATATAGCAAATGACTTTATCGGTAAAATTTAAATTAGCATTTACTCCGAACAGTTAAATATTGAACTTTATCAGTGATGTAAAAATAATAAGATAACCTCATGGTCATATCAGTATTAAATGATTAGTAGGTAGAATATTCCCTGGAATACATTAAATCTCATTATTAAAATTAGTCAAGTTAATTATGAGCTATACATTGGTATACTTTGGGAAATAAAATAATGATGAATATCGTCTAGAAGTTTAATTTTAAAAGATAAATTTCTTTATCGAAACTGTATATAACCAACCAGAAAGTAATTGATTTATATGATTGTATTTCTAAATAATCATTTAATTATTCATATCACTCATTATCGCTGATTAATATATTTATTTAATTTTTATATTATATCATCAGACTTTTTACTCTATTTTAAATATCCTTTATATCAGCCAATACTTTGATTTTATAGAGGGTGGCCTTTAATTTGCCTGTTACCACCCCCAGAGTTAAATTAGCTAAATCGCCTCTTCGTCCTGTTCACCGGTACGAATACGCACAACACGGGCAACATCGAATACAAAGATTTTACCATCACCGATTTTTCCGGTTTGCGCGGTCTGCATAATGGTTTCAACACAGGTATCAACAATATCATCAGCCACAATAATTTCGATTTTTACTTTTGGCAGAAAATCCACCATATACTCTGCACCACGATACAGTTCTGTATGCCCTTTCTGACGTCCAAAACCTTTCACTTCTGTCACTGTCATACCGGTGATACCCACTTCAGCCAGCGCTTCACGGACATCATCCAGCTTGAAGGGTTTGATAATCGCATCAATCTTTTTCATGAAGTTTTCCTGTTGTTACCAGTTTTTACGGCCGAAACCAGAGGTGATCGGGTAGCGTCTGTCTTTACCAAAATTGCGTAGGGTAATACGCGGACCAACTGGAGCCTGCCGACGTTTATATTCGTTGATATCAACCAGACGAATCACTTTACGTACAACTTGTTCATCAAAACCCGCTGCTACCAGTTCCTCAACTGATTTATCCTGTTCCACATACCCCTCCAGAATATCATCCAGAATGTCATATGGCGGTAAACTGTCCTGATCAAGCTGCCCCGGCGCCAATTCTGCCGATGGCGGACGATCAATCACTCTTTGAGGTATCGCCGGAGAAACGGTATTACGGTATTTTGCCAATTCAAATACCAATGTTTTCGGTACATCTTTCAATGCATTAAAACCACCCGCCATATCACCGTATAATGTGGAATACCCCACTGCCGATTCACTCTTATTACTGGTCGTCAGCACCAGACGATGGCGTTTATTGGACATCGCCATCAGAATAACGGCACGGCAACGCGCCTGTAAGTTCTCTTCTGTGGTATCTTTGGCAGTACCGGCAAACAGAGGTTCAAATTGCGTCATAAACGCATCAAACACCGGTTCGATCGATACCACATTAAACTCGACACCCAGCATATCGGCCTGCTCTTTAGCATCTTCTATACTCATTTCAGATGTATAGCGGAACGGCATCATCACCGCCTGAACATGCTCTTTACCCAATGCATCAACCGCAATTGCCAGCGTCAGGCCAGAATCAATACCACCAGATAAACCTAACAGAACACCTTTAAAACCATTCTTACGTACATAATCATGCACTGAAAGCACTAACGCCTGATATATCTGCTGCAATGGCGGTAATTGAGGTGCCGGATTAACCATAGGTTCGATATTTAATTCATTAAAACGGCACTGCTGGATTTGTTCATTAAATGCGGCCAACCGGTGAGTTATTTCACCACTGGCATTAAAGACTTTAGAACAGCCATCGAAAATCAGTTCATCCTGACCACCAATCTGATTAAGGTAAATCATCGGTAAATCTGTACGCTGGCAATGTTCTTTAATTAATTCATAACGGATATAAGGCTTTTCACGATTATATGGAGAAGCATTGATAGAAAGAATTAAATCCGCACCGGCCTGTTTCAAAGTATCAACCGGTTCGTTAAACCATAAATCTTCACAAATTAGCAGCCCAAGGTGATATCCCTTGAATGGCACAACGCAGCGTTGATCGCCCGCTTTGAAATAGCGTTTTTCATCAAAAACACCATAATTCGGCAACCGCTGTTTAAAATAACGGGCCAGGATTTCCCCTTGCCAGAATAAGGACAGTGCATTGTAAATTTCCCCATCCTGCTCCCAGGGATGACCAACCAGAATAGCGGTTTGGCAACTGGCAGCCTGTAAACGTGTCAGCTGCTCGCAGCAACGCTGATGAAAATCAGCGCGGAATAATAGATCTTCTGGAGAATAACCGGATAGCGCCAGTTCAGAAAACATCACCAAATCAGCGTCTTGTTGCTGCTGTTCCTGCACTGTTTGCAACATACGTTCGCAGTTGCCTTCAATGTCACCAATCACCCAATTAAGCTGTGCGAGGGTAATATTAAGAGTACGGCTCATACAATTTGGCTCTCCCGGGCCATCAATCTATCTATATATCAGTTTTCAGTGTAAAAACTTCATGAGTAGCAGAAAAGTTATTCTTTAAAATCATTCGCATCTAATTCATGACGCGCCAGTAATTTGTAGAATTCAGTCCGGTTACGCCCCGCCATACGCGCAGCATGAGTCACATTACCTTTGGTCATTTGCAGTAACTTACGCAGGTAATTCAGCTCAAACTGATTTCTGGCCTCAGCAAAAGTGGGTAACGCCGTGTTTTCCCCTTCCAGCGCCTGTGTAACCAGCGCTTCACTAATAACCGGTGCGGTAGTCAACGCGACGCATTGTTCGATTACGTTCACAAGCTGGCGCACATTTCCCGGCCAACTTGCCGCCATCAAACATTTCATTGCATCGGCAGAGAAACTACGGACAAAAGGTTTATGGCGCTTCGCTGATTCACGCAACAGATGGTTCGCCAATAAAGGAATATCTTCAACCCTGCCATTCAAAGCAGGAATTTTCAAGTTAACAACATTCAGGCGGTAATAGAGATCTTCACGGAATTCATTTTTTGCCATTGCTTTCGGTAAATCACGGTGAGTCGCTGAGATAATCCGTACATCAATATCCAGATCACGGTTATTTCCTAACGGGCGTATTTTACGCTCCTGCAATACCCGCAATAATTTAACCTGCAAAGCCAGCGGCATATCACCAATTTCATCAAGAAACAGCGTCCCCCCCTGTGCAGCAAGAAACAACCCTTCACGACTGCTAACCGCACCGGTAAATGCCCCTTTGGCATGCCCAAACAGTTCTGACTCAAGCAGTTGTTCCGGCAAAGCGCCACAGTTAATCGCAATAAATGGTTTTTTCGCCCGTGGACTGGCGCGGTGAATTGCCTGGGCTAACACTTCCTTCCCGGTACCACTCTGGCCGTTTATCAGCACACTCACATCGGATTGAGCGACCATTCGTGCTTGTTCCAACAAGCGCAACATAACGGGACTGCGGGTGACTATCTGCTCCCGCCATTGTTCATCACCAGCGGGAGTGGATAACGCCAATGCGCCATCAATCGCTTTATAAAGCGCATCCCGGTCAACAGGTTTAGTCAGAAAACTAAAGACGCCTTGCTGAGTTGCCGCTACTGCGTCCGGAATGGAGCCATGAGCAGTCAGAATAATGACCGGCATACCGGGTTGCTGCTTCTGGATTTCAGCAAACAACGCCATCCCATCCATTTCATCCATACGCAAATCGCTGATCACCAAATCGATCTTTTCTTTCGCTAACAGTTTCAGTGCTTCACAGCCACTTTCTGCGGTTGTGACACGAAAACCTTCGCTGGTAAGACGCATTCCCAGTAATTTCAACAAACCTGGATCGTCATCAACCAGAAGAAGATGGGCTGGCTTACGCGCTGTCATTGTGCTGCTCCTTTATCCGATTCAGATGGGCTACCTGGCTTGCTGTTTTCACTGGGTGATATCGTTGCCGGCGTCTCAGTATGTTCATTTGAGCTGCCTGAGCCAGAACTACTCTGATTTTGCTTACGGGAAGAGAGCTGACGCTCAATATCTGTCAGGTTTTCCAGTTTACGGGACATTTCCTGTCGTTCAAATTCCATCTGTGCACGGCTTTCGCGCAGACGATCAATTTTATTATCTGTATCCGCCTGTAATTTTTGGAATTTTGCCCGCTCCTCCGCAACTGCAATTTGCTGAATCTGCTGTTCGCGCCACAATTTTAATAATGGTCGCAATGGTTCTGGGAATTTCAGTCGGTATTTATTAAGATTTTCAACCATTTTCCGACGCTCAGCCAACGTTGGCCCAGCGCTGTTAAGTAAAATACTTTGCCTAAAAGCCTGATCCCAAGTCACCGGAATGATGTGTTTCGCTATATTACGGGCTTTGGCTGACGTCAGGAGATCTGAACAATCTATCAGTCTCAGCCAATAAAGCGCGTTCTCAACCGACTGCGGCGTCTCTATATCCCACATCAAATCACAATCAACGACACGATAATCTGTCACTCGCTGTTCTGGTATTACCATCTGGGCAACGGTAGTTAAATCATGATTAACCGGAGCCTTGGCGCAACCCGTCAATAAAAAAGGGGCAAAGATCAGCGGAATCATTCTGAAACCCCAAACTGAAACTCGTGGTAACAAGAGTCTGGTGACAAAAGCGTTTTTCCCAGGCTGCACTGCAATATTCTGCCGATCCGTCTTTTGTACAAAACGGTAAGTAGACCTGTTATGCATTATTTATTCATTCTCAGCAGTTAATGGCAATTCAATACGAAAACAGACGTCAGCAAATTCGCTCTGAATTAGTAACAGTTCACCCCCCATACGCTTAATACAATCCTGTGCAATACTGAGCCCAAGACCGCTGCCTTTTACTGCGCCTTTACGCTGGAGCGTTCCTTGGTAGAACGGTTCAAAAATCATGCTACGTTCTGATTCAGGAATTGGTGTACCTGTATTGGCAACATCAATTTGAACACATTTGCCGATCTGACGACTTGAAACCCAGATGTTACCGGATTCAGCGCCATAGTGCACCGCATTGGAGTAGAGATTATCAATAACCCGCATTAATAGTGTCGGTTCTGCCCAACAAATATCAGTATTAAGCTGAATTTCTGTCTGAATATTCTTTGATCTCGCCGGTAAACTATGTGATAAAGCCACTTCATCAACAATTTCCCGTAAAGAAACCTGCTGTTGTTCCGTCGGACTATCTGCCAGTTTACGGTTATAATCCAATAATTGCTCGATCAATTGCTGTAAATGTTTACTACTATTATCAAGAATCGCAACGACTTCTTGCTGATCAGCGGTTAATGGGCCAGCAACTTCATCGGCCAACAATTCTGTCCCTTCCCGCATACTTGCCAGCGGTGTTTTCAGTTCATGAGAGATATGACGCAAAAACTCATGGCGCTGTGATTCCAGCCAGGCCAACCGTTCACTGAGCCAGACAATCCGCTGAGCCAGGGAACGAAGTTCTCTTGGCCCCGGAAAAGAATCTATACGAACCCCCAATGATCGCCCTTCTCCCAATCGGTTAATCATTCGTTCAATACCTTTGACCGGCCCGATAATCATACGGGTAAATAACGCGACCAGTAATGCGCTAAGTAGAAACAAAATAAGACTCTGCCAGCCAAAAAATTGACCTTTATCAGCAATATCTTTCTGTAGCTGTTCTCCCCGGCTGAAAATAACATCACGGGTGGCCTGTACCATCTGACTATTGGCATCAGAGAATTGCTCAAGTAATTGAGCGGCGGGCTCGGTGGGTTCACTATTGAAACAAGTGATTTTGGTTAGTTGCAACAGTAAGTTGTCAAGCGTCTTGATGTACTGCTGATCATCAAGTATCGCCATCTGATCTTTCAGCATTTTAGCGTATTGCCGATATTGCTTTTGGTAGAGGTTTTCCAGCGTTTTATCCCCCAACACACAATATTGGCGGTAACTGCGTTCCATCTCCAGCGCAATACCCGTCATCGCCTCACTGCGGCGGGCATCAGCCAATGTGGTACGGTTTATATCAGCCGCTTTCTCACTGAGCTGATCAAGACTTTGATAAGCTTGATAAGCCAAAACCAATAACGGCAATAACACCAGCCAGAAAGCCATGACAACTAATTGGCGCAATGAGCGCGGAAACAAACGCCATTTTTTCAAGGAAATCATCTCGTAGCCTGTCAGTACACTAATGCTAACCGACAAAAGGGCAGATAGAAAAACCTGTCGGCTGATAAATTTTACCTGTTACTGAAAAATATAGTCAGGACGCGAACAATCAACAATGGCGCAGGCAGAAACCTGGAATTATGATGGCGGGATAATAGTTTTTGCTACTACCCCGCCAGTGAGGATAACGCATGCCTGCTGTTTTTATCTACAGTCAAACATAGGTTGGTGCCTCACTCCACGTGTCGCCCGATGTTTGATAAGGCCTGAAAGCGATATCACTAAGTTGGACGGTAGGCACCTTACTCTGGCATCATTCGATAGTTTATGTGGTATATCTCCACCCTACTGTGGACCGACATAAGAAGTTGAATGAGCAACTGTGCTAACTTAATGCAGGTTCCGTGCCAATGTTAAAATTAAAATCATAATAAATTGTTTTTATTATAAAAAATAAAAAACTTAACGTTTCAGCTACCAAATACCTTGTTTTTGGCATAAATAAAATTTGTCTTCTGTCGCCAATTACAGACACCTGAAATCATAAAAATAAAAATAGATATAAATCAAATAATTAAATGTCTCTTTTTTGAGACACCCATAATGGCGTTTGTCGGGTAATTGAGACAATGGAGAAACAAACACCTGAGCTTATAAGAATTTACCGGTATAAGACTTTCACATCTGAATCAATAATATTAGTATCATTCAGATAGATCGTGTCATCTAATAAACTGCGAGATAGTCTGCGAAGCTTGACAAAAAGCTAAGGTTTACGGCGGTTTTTGCTAAAAACCGCCTGATACTAATTTACTTACACTGTAGTACTACCCTAACTGCTTACGGGCATTACGGAAAATTCGCATCCACGGACCATCTTCGTTCCACGCCTCTGGATGCCAAGAGTTATTCACAGTACGGGATACCCTTTCAGGATGTGGCATCATCACGGTTGCCCGCCCATCAAGGCTGGTGACTGCGGTAATACCATTCACTGAACCATTGGGGTTAGCCGGGTAGTTTTCCGTAACCTGACCATAGTTGTTCACGTAGCGCAGAGCCACTAACTGGTTGCTTTCAAGCATCTTAAGATGCTGGCTATCGCGGAATTCCACTTGCCCTTCACCATGAGAAACAGCAATCGGCATACGTGAACCCATCATATCTCTCAGGAAAAGTGACGGGCTGTCAGTAATTTCCACCAAACTGAAACGAGCTTCAAAACGTTCTGAGCGGTTACGGACAAAACGTGGCCAATGTTCCGCACCTGGGATCAATTCCCGCAGGTTAGACAGCATCTGACAACCATTACAAACACCAAGCGCCAGCGTATCAGGCCGTGTAAAGAAAGCCGCAAATTCATCACGAACACGTTCATTGAACAGAATTGATTTCGCCCAACCTTCACCGGCACCCAGCACATCACCGTAAGAGAAGCCACCACAAGCAACCAGTGTCTGGAACTGATCTAATCCAGTACGTCCAGACAACAAATCACTCATGTGCACATCAATAGCTTCAAAACCTGCCCGGTGGAATGCGGCGGCCATTTCAACATGAGAGTTAACACCCTGCTCACGCAGGACAGCCACTTTCGGTCTTACCTGCTGCAAAATGTAAGGCGCTGCAATATCTTCTGAAATGTCAAAAGTCAGTTTTACATTCAGTCCAGGGTCTTGATTATCCCGTTTGGCCTGATGCTCCTGATCTGCACACTCTGGATTATCACGCAGACGCTGCATTTGCCATGTGGTTTCCGCCCACCATAGACGCAGAGTACTGCGATTCTGACGATATACTTCGGTATTGCCACTAAAGATGACAAAATCACCACCTACTTTAGCCTTACCCAAATAATGAGCGCAATCAGCCAATCCATGTTCTGCCAGCAGGTTTTCAACAAACGCTTTATCAGATGCACGGATCTGAACCACTGCACCCAACTCTTCCGTAAACAGCGCAGCCAGAATATCTTCATCAAACACACTGATATCAGCTTCAATGCCACAATGACCGGCAAAAGCCATTTCAGCCAACGTCACCAGTAAACCACCATCAGAACGGTCGTGATAGGCCAGCAATTTCTGTTCTGCAATCAGTTGCTGAATCGCATTGAAAAACCCAGCCAATTGTTCAGCGCTACGTACATCAGCAGTTTTGTTGCCAAGCTGGCGGTAAACCTGTGCCAACGCAGTGCCGCCCAATGTGTTTTTCCCTTGCCCCAAATCGATTAACAACAACGCATTATCGTTATCAGTGGAAAGCTCAGGCGTTACTGTACGACGCACATCTTCTACTCTGGCAAAGGCTGTAATCACCAGCGATAAAGGTGACGTCATTTCACGCTCTTCACCTTTGTCATTCCAGCGGGTTTTCATCGACATGGAATCTTTACCCACGGGAATAGTCAGCCCCAGTGCAGGACACAACTCCTCACCCACGGCTTTAACCGCCGCATACAAACCGGCATCCTCGCCAGGGTGACCCGCGGCAGACATCCAGTTAGCCGAAAGCTTAATACGTTTCAAATCCTGGATATAAGCGGAAGCGATATTAGTTAGCGCTTCACCAACAGCCATACGGGCAGAGGCGGCAAAATCCAGCAGAGCGACCGGCGCTCGTTCACCCATAGACATCGCTTCACCATAGTAGCTATCAAGGCTGGCGGTCGTCACAGCGCAATCTGCCACCGGGATCTGCCACGGGCCAACCATCTGATCACGGGAAACCATGCCAGTCACAGTGCGATCGCCTATCGTTATCAGGAATGTTTTTTCCGCCACAGCCGGCAAGTGCATAATGCGCTTAACGGCTTCTGCCAGATTGATATCCCGGCGCTCAAAACTTTCACCACTGGCTTTTAATGTACTGACATTACGCAACATTTTCGGCGTTTTACCCAGCAGCACATCCAGCGGCATATCAATTGGCTGGTTATCAAAGTGTTCATCATTCAGCAGCAAATGACGCTCTTCTGTCGCCTCGCCGATAACGGCATAAGGCGCGCGCTCACGCCGGCAAATCTCTTCAAACAGAGGAAGCTGTTCTGGCGCAACAGCCAGTACATAACGCTCCTGAGATTCATTACACCAAACTTCCAGTGGACTCATTCCCGGTTCATCATTAAGAATTTTACGTAGTTCAAACCGTCCACCACGACCACCATCACTCACCAGTTCAGGCATCGCATTAGAAAGCCCACCGGCACCGACATCATGAATGAACAGAATTGGGTTGTTTTCACCCAATTGCCAACAGCGATCAATCACCTCCTGACAACGACGTTCCATTTCCGGGTTATCGCGTTGAACAGAAGCAAAATCCAGATCAGCATCAGACTGACCGGATGCCATAGAAGATGCCGCACCACCGCCCAAACCAATGTTCATAGACGGACCGCCAAGCACAATTAATTTGGCGCCAACAGAAATTTCACCCTTTTTGACATGCTCATCACGGATATTACCCATCCCACCCGCCAGCATGATGGGTTTGTGGTAACCACGTAATTCACTGCCGTTATGGCTGTTTACTTTTTCTTCATAGGTACGAAAATAACCCAGCAACGCCGGGCGGCCAAATTCGTTATTAAATGCCGCGCCGCCCAGAGGACCTTCAGTCATGATATCCAGGGCGCTGACGATCCGATCCGGTTTACCGAAATCCTCTTCCCACGGCTGTTCAAAACCCGGTATCCGCAGATTGGATACCGAAAATCCCACCAACCCGGCTTTTGGCTTGGCGCCTCGACCCGTCGCGCCTTCATCGCGAATTTCGCCACCAGAACCTGTCGATGCCCCCGGCCACGGGGAAATTGCGGTTGGGTGATTATGCGTTTCAACTTTCATCAGGATATGGGCCTGCTCCTGATGATAATCATATGAACCATCTTCCGCACCGGCAAAGAAACGGCCAACAGCAGACCCTTCCATCACAGCGGCGTTATCTTTATAAGCTGACAGGACATAATCAGGTGTCTGCTCATAGGTATTTTTAATCATTTTGAACAGTGATTTTGGCTGTTCCTGACCATCAATAATCCAATCGGCATTAAATATTTTATGGCGACAATGCTCTGAATTAGCCTGAGCAAACATATAAAGCTCAATATCGGTTGGATTACGCTCCAGTTTCTGGAAAGCTTCCATCAGATAATCAATCTCATCCGGGGCCAACGCCAATCCAAGTTCAATATTGGCTTTCTCTAACGCACTACGCCCTGCTTGCAGAATATCAATGCGTTTTAACGGAACGGGTTGCTGATGAGAAAATAATTTCTCCGCCTGTTCCAGTTGAGTAAAAACCGTTTCCATCATCCGGTCATGCAACAACGCCGACAGCGTTTGCCATTGTGCATCACTCATTTCATCACACTGAACGTAGTAAGCCAGACCACGCTCCAAACGCACAACCTGAGACAGACCACAGTTGTGAGCAATATCAGTTGCTTTCGAAGACCACGGAGAAAGGGTTCCCGGACGGGGAGCCACTAACAGCAATGTACCTTGTGGTTCATGTTCAGCCAGAGAAGGTCCATATTTTAATAATCGTTGTAATTTTGCTGAATCAGCATCACTCAAAGGGGCATTAATTTCTGCGAAATGAACATATTCCGCATAAATATCATTGACCGGAAGTTGCTGTTCCTGACACACAGAAAGGAGCTTGGTGATACGAAATGCCGATAAAGCAGGTGAGCCACGCAGAATTTCCATAGTAATACATTCTCTCATCTTAGAAGCAAAGCCTGACTGATGCCTCAGGGGGAAACGGGCACATTATAGAGGATTGCGGTCAGTGACGAAACCGTTTGCGTGACGATTATGAATGCTAATTATCTTATCGTCAGGTTATGCAAATGGTATCAATTAAGTTGCGCCGCAAGTTTTTGTTCCGCAAAATGCTCAATCACTGGAAATTTAGCCATGATAATATAACGCGTTTTTACATCGCACCACACCGCGTTATACAGAGATAACCGTTTGAATAATATAAAAATAAATTATTTCGTTATCATTGTTATCGCTCTTTTTTCTGCCGCCATTATCAGTCTGAACATCAGTTGGCCGAATAAACAGCAGGAGCAGATTAACAGGATCATGACCAGGGGAGAGCTACGGATTAGCACAATCAGCTCACCTCTGATTCATCTTACAAGTAAAAAAGAACCCAATGGGTTTGATTACGAGCTGGCGAAACGCTTTGCAGATTATCTTGGCGTTAAATTGGAAATCAAATTCAGAACAAATCTCAACCAGTTATTTGACGATCTGGAAAAGGGTGACGCTGATTTTTTGGCTGCCGGTCTTACCTATAATGAAGAGAGACTGGAGCAAGCCCGCACGGGTCCAGCTTACTATTCTGTTTCTCAACAACTGATTTACCGCAAAGGGACTCCACGTCCCCGCTCTTTTAAGGATTTGAAAGGCAAATTGCTGGTCACTTCCGGTTCAGCTCATGTCAGTACGCTGAAAAAGATGAAAGAAGAGCCTTACCCGGAACTTGGATGGGATGAGACACAGCAATACAACACCCGGGAATTACTGGAGCTGGTATCAGAGGGCAAACTGGATTACACCTTGGGCGACTCTATCAATGTCGCGTTGCAACAGCGTACTCACCCTAATCTAGCCGTCGCTTTTGATATCAGTGAAGATAATCCCCTGACGTGGTATTTAAAACGTATTGATGATTACAGCCTTTATGCTGCCATGCTGGATTTTTTCAGCCAGATGACGGAAGAAGATGTGATGCCACGGCTGGAAGAGAAATACTTTGGTCATGTCGGCTCATTTGATTATTTCGATACCCTCTCTTTTCTCAGTGCGATTGATCATATTCTGCCTACTTATCAGCCTCTGTTTGAGAAATACTCCGGTGAAATCAGCTGGCAACTACTGGCTGCAATTGCCTGGCAAGAGTCTCACTGGGACCCGCTGGCAACCTCTCCCACGGGTGTGCGTGGCCTGATGATGTTAACCAGCCCGACGGCTAAAGGATTAGGTGTTGTTGACCGTCTTGATCCAGAAGAAAGTATTAAGGGAGGCGCAATCTATTTGCAAAATCTGATGGAACGACTACCTGAAAACATCCCTAAAGATGAGCGAATTTGGTTTGCGCTGGCTGCTTACAATATGGGCTATGGTCATATGCTGGATGCCCGTAAACTAACGGCATCACAGAAAGGAAATCCCGATAGCTGGCTTGATGTAAAAGCCCGAATCCCCCTATTAAGCCAGAAAAAGTACTACACCAATACCACCTATGGTTATGCCCGTGGGCACGAGGCTTATCGCTATGTCGAAAATATCCGCCGCTATCAGCTTAGTTTAGTTGGCTATTTACAGGCCAAAGAAAACCGGAAGAAATTAATTTCCCAAACAGAAAAATCGAAAACAGAGTAAGCAATTGGCTGGCTGTAATAACACCCCATCCTGACTGGACGAGGCTTAAATCTGACTCAAGCCTCAGTAAGCAGAAACGGCGTATTAGCTTTCTTCCGGCTGTTTTCTGGCGGCTTTTAATGCCTTATGTTGCTCCCGACGTTGTTTAAAAAAAGTACTCAACATCGTGGAACACTCTTCAGCAAGTACGCCGCCTGTAATTTCAATCTGATGATTCATACCGGGATGGCGCAATATATCAATCAAAGAACCGACTGCACCTGTTTTCATATCATTGGCACCATAAACCAGTCGCTGTATCCGGCTATGCACCATAGAGCCGGCACACATAGTGCAAGGTTCAAGAGTGACATATAACGTGGTATTCAACAGACGATAATTTTGTAACTGCTCTCCCCCTTTTCGTAACGCAATAATTTCAGCATGAGCAGTGGGATCATGCTTAATAATGGACTGATTCCAGCCTTCAGCAACGATTTTATTATCAGTGACCAATACAGCACCGACAGGTATTTCCCCCTGCTCCCACGCTTTCATTGCCTGTTCCATTGCCTTCCGCATCCAATATTCATCACTATATATTTCAATCACTGCGGTATCTCATTTCATTATATCAGAGGCAATTATAACGATTTATTTTACCTATTTTCCAGATATATTTACTTATCATTACACGGGTAACATATATTCGAGACTATTTGATATATTCCCCATAGCTATATTTTATATTATTTCTAAACAGCATTTAATTCACATTAATATATTTAAGAATAAAAAAACAAAGCCGGAATAAATCCGGCTTATTATTTATCTCCATATATTAATTAATAACCGATTGCAAAATAGTCTCCATATACATAAGTATCACTAGCAGACAACTTGATTTCAGTTCCATAAGCATTAATAGTTCGCGCAGCAACCCAAGCAACAAAACTATTCAATGTTCCGTTAGGTGCTGCCGACATCGGAAATACCCAATCACCAACCGGTGTTATAAAAACTTTCAGACAACCACGTTTAAAAGGTACTGGTAAAATTACCTTGTTCATAGTTAATGGAGTAAAATTATGTCTTCCCCATTGAAATATTAATCCCCCAGGTAATTGTTGATAACCGTTATGTGATAGCTGACCAGGAGATTGTTCTTTCATGTAACACTGCAACGAATCAGTAAACGTCTTATTAAGCGTTTCTAGATCGCCATTATCCAGAACATCTTTCCCACATTGTGTGGACATAAAATTAGCCACAACAGATGCTATTGTGGACGACTGACGTAATGCCTTATTTAATACATGAGTGGTCATCTCCCCTGGTGGAAATCCAGTTTGCAAATTAGGATATTCTTCATATCTTTCTTGACTCACGACATTAGCGTTATTACTGGTAGAAAAAGCTTTAAAATCATTCTTATTACTCATTTATCATCCCCACAGAAAAATAACGGATATTATTTACGAAAAGTCTATTCACATGAAAATTTCCAAATACAAAGCTAACATAAGCATATAAACAATCAATAAACTGATTTTAATAATGATGTCATTAAAGAGAATACAATAGAATATTATTATAGTTTAATGCAATCAATTGCCACCTATAAATACAAATGACTTTATTTAGGGAAATACTCAGATCATTTCATTGATTTTGGTTTTATTAATGATAACACAATCAGTCATATATAAAATAAATCGACCCCACATCAGAAATAATAAAATATTACTCACCTTCATATAGTGAACATATTCAACCCAATAAAATAATTTAAGGCAATAGTCATCCACATTAACAACAATATAATTTCGGGTATAAAGTCAGTCTTAAGGATGGATTTTTTAGCATGGAAACTATTGAAGATAATTTACAAAAGGAAAACATTAATGACTTGAGTATATTTCCAATTACAAGATGTTAAACTATTTATTACCATCTTCTATACATAAATAATTAACCTCTTAAGCTATAATATAATTCTTCCATTCTTTTTTTAGACTAGACTCTATGATTGAAATTAATCGTGACAAATTACCTGTGGCATAATTCAACATATTAATTACAAAAGAATATTATTTAATTTGAGGAAAACATATGAGTCAAAAAAATGATTTTAAAGCTTTTTCTACCAGTAATAACGCTAATGTCGTGAGTCAAGAAAGATATGAAGAAAGTCTAAGTTTATATACTGGATTTCCACCAGATAATGTTCCCACTCACTTGTTAAATAAAGCATTACGTCAATCGTCAACCATATCATCTGTCGTGGCTAATTTCATTGCAACGCAATCTGGCGAAGATGTTCTTGATGATGGGGATACAGTGAAACTCACCGCCCAATTAAATAGAGCGTTAGAGCAAAAAATTATAACTAAAATTTCCTATTCCGCATTAGAAAAAGCACAAAACGGCGCAGATATTCCTGATAAAAATGAGTTTGTGAAAAACTTAGGTTTAAAAGAAGCCGCGAAACGAGAAGTGGGAACGGATATTAATCAAATTCCAGATATGTCGTCTTTCACCGCAAACTTGACTAGTTCTGGTTGGCAAAAATTACCTTCAGGTTTAATTGAAACATGGGGATTTGTACTAGCTAACGGCTATGGTTCTCTCGAAGCTGGATATTTAAATAATTTCCCAATACCATTTCCGAACGCATGCTTAAATATTACGTTAACTCATGGTGGTTATAACCCCCAAGACTCCGGAATATGTTCAGTACACGTAATCAGTCGGAGTCAGTTCCGATGTTATAGAAGTCCTACTAATCATATTCCTCCTGTTGGCGTCTATTTTAGGGCAATAGGCTATTAATTAAAAATAACTAATTTACTATGATGATTATTTAATTAAAATTGGCAGAAAATCATGAACAATAAAAACTATGTATTCAGTGAATTAAATAAAGCATTTTATCCGATATCATTACAACAGGATTATATTGAAGCAGGTTCATGGCCAAATGATCCTATATCCGTAACTGATGATATATTCTATAAATTTTCAGGAATTCCCCTTATAGGAAAAACACTTTCCTCTGGCGAAGATGGTCTTCCTTGTTGGGAAGATATTCCATCTCCAACGAAAGAGGAATTGATCTCTATAACAGAAGCCCAAAGAGCGCAATTTATATTTCTTGCAAATGAGAAAATAACGCCACTTTCTGATGCTGTCGAACTTGATATAGCAACAAATGAAGAAGCACTATTGCTCAAAGAATGGAAAAAATACCGCGTGATGCTTAATCGAATTGATACTTCAAAAGCACTGGAAATAGACTGGCCAATTGCACCATTATCATAATTGATAAAAAGGCCGGGATTCAGGCAGAACCCGGTCTTTATTATTTTCTTATTGTATTATTTCTAATACTACAGCAATAAATATTCTGTTATCATCCAAACTATTCTCCATACGATATTAGCGACCTTGTTCGTTATTGAAATTTACCTTCCATAGAAAACTTAAAAACATAAATTATTTAAGATAGTTCCTATAAGAAAAAATTAATTATTATTAAGAATATAAAAAACAATTAATCCCACAAGTTATAAAGGGCAGATTCGACTAATAAATGCAAATAGTTTAGATGTATTTCAGATTACAAAATATTAAAATACTTATTACCACCAATTATATAAAAATAGTTAACCCTATAAGTTATAAGAATATTCCATTATTATTTTTTCTAACTAAACTATAGCTGACGTGAATAGGGAAAAATTATTTTTATAAAAATTCACTATATTGCTTATAAAATGCAGTGCTTAATTGGAGAAAAATATATGAGTCAAAAGAATGATTTTAAGGCTTTTTCTATTAGTGAAAATGCAAATATAGTGAAGCAAGAAATATATGAAAAAGAGCAAAATTTGCAAACTGGGTTTCCAACAGGAAATATTACCGCTGAACTATTAAATAAGGCATTACGTCAATCGTCAACCATATCCACTGTCGTCGCTAATTTTATCGCAACACAATCTGGCGATGATGTTCTGGATAATGGGGATATAGACAAACTCACCGCCCAATTCAAGAAAGCCTTAGAACAAAAAAACACAACAGAAATTCGCGATGCCTCATTAACAGAAAAAGGAATTATTCAGCTTACAGACCAAATAGGCACCAGTAATACACTCGCTTCAACTCAGAAGCTTGTTTCTGATGTAAATGATAATGCTAATAATCGACTGGCAAAAGACCAAAACGGCGCAGACATTCCTAATAAAGCTGAGTTTATAAAGAACCTTGGTTTATCAGATTCAACAAATATAACAATAGGGAATGGTGAAAATCAGGTACCTAATATGTCGTTTTTCACCTCTAGCCTAAATCAGGTCGGATGGCAAAAATTACCTTCGGGTTTAATTGAAATGTGGGGAATAGCATCAGTTAAAGGCAATGCTTATGCCGAACCTGGTACTTTAAACAACTTTCCAATCCCATTCCCGAATCAATGTCTCAACGTCACGTTAACTCACGTTGGTAACGCCCCTCAACATGCTGGCACATTTTCAATAATGATGGTCAATAATACCCAATTCCAATGTTTTAGCAGTATTCCAAATTTACAAATTCCTGTAGCAGCATTTTATAGAGCCATAGGGTATTAATATGAATGATAAAAACTACGTATTTAGCGCATTAAATAAAGCATTTTATCCGCTATCATTACAGCAGGATTACATTGCAGCAGGCTCATGGCCAAATGACCCTTTACCTGTAACTGATGATATATTTAATGAATTTTCGGGAATACCTCCCGCAGGAAAAATACTTTCCTCTGGCGAAGATGGTCTTCCCTGCTGGGAAAATATTCCTCTACCAACGAAAGAAGAATTGATATCTATTGCGGAAATCCAAAGAAAGCAATTTATATCTCTCGCAAATAAAAAAATAACGCCGCTTGCCGATGCGGTAGAACTTGATATAGCAACAGATGAAGAAATGCTATCACTTAAAGAATGGAAAAAATATCGTGTGATGCTCAACCGGGTTGATACTTCAAAAACACCAGAAGTTGACTGGCCAATTACGCCACTATCGTAATTAATAAAAAGACCGGGATTCAAGTAGAACCCGGTCTTTATCATTTTGTTATTGTATTATTGCCAGCACTATAGCAGCAAATATTCTGTTATCATCCGAACTATTCTCCATACGATATTAGTGACCACGAACATTATTGAAATCTACTTGCCATAATAAATCTTTCAATAGAAAAATTATTTAAGGCAGCTTCTATAAAATAAGCATTAATTACTTATATAGTATCGAATTATTTACTACTAAAAACATACAAAAATCATTAACACCATAATTTATAAAAACATTTAATTATTATTTTTTATCCTTAAACTATAAGAATCAGTAAATTATCCTTACAATAATTTAAGATATTACTATAAACCCACTATTAAATATTAGGAAAATTGATATGAGTCACAAGAATGATTTTAAAGCATTTTCTATTAAAGATGGTGCTAATGTGGTGGATCAAAATTTATATGAAAATAGTCCAGAGTTGCAGACTGGGTTTTCACCAGACGGTTTTATCACCCATATATTAAATAAGGCATTACGTCAGTCATCAACAATATCATCTGTTGTAGCTGATTTTATTGCGACAGAATCTGGCAGTGATGTTTTGGATGATGGTAATATCACCAAACTCACGGCACAATTAAATAAAGCATTAGAACAAAAAATCACAACAAAAATTCCTGATGCCTCATTAACACAAAAAGGTATTGTTCAATTCACAGATATCATTGGCAATAGCAATACACTCACAGCAACTCAGAAGCTTGTTTCCGATGTAAATGATAATGCTAACGGCAGATTGGCCAAAAACCAAAATGGTGCAGATATTCCCAATAAAAATGAGTTTGTGAAAAATCTCGGTTTATTGGAATTATTATTCGCAGGTACTCCTCTGTTTACACAAGGGGATAATTTCATGACTTTTAAAATTCCATTTTTGAATGGATTAAAGAGAAAATATCTCTTATTCCAGTCTGTATATGTAAAGGCTCCACATTTAGCTAACGAGGGGCAATTCACTATCACATACCCAATTGCATACTCTTATGAACCTCATGCTATACTTTCAAGTATGGGTGGATATATCAGTGGCGGCAACTATGGTGAAGGAGCTGATATATTAAAAATCAATAAAGAAAATCTAGTAATAATATCACATTGGCAGTATCGCAATACAACCTTTCCGCCTGTACGCATATTTGTAGTAGGGATATCAGATAATTAACTTTCAACATTCATAGTTGTTATCTATCCCAGATTTTAGAATTATCTCGATAAAGCATCGGCATTTGATTGGTCAATTCTGCCATTATCGTAATTAACAAAAAGGCCGGGATTAGGATAGCGCCCGGTCTTAATTATTTTATTATTGCTAATACTACATCAGTAAATATTTTGTTATAATTAGAACTATTCTCCCCCACGACTTGTTAACCCATGAGATATTGGTGACCTTGCACGTTATTGAAATTCCTTATATAGCTAACCGGATAATAAAACTCATACATAAAGGTTTTCTAAGGTAGAAAAAATCTCATGTGTTATGGTTTTGGGTTGCCAGATTTGGTTTTTCAATGTAATTTATACCGTATAAAAATACAATAAGTGTGTAATAGTAAGAAATTAAAACTGACGATAACACACTGGTATAAAATGAAAAATAAACTAAGTTATTAAAATGTCGTTATTAATCAAAAAAAGCTGTATCAATTGTGATATGTGTGAACCCGAATGTCCCAATCAGGCTATATCAATGGGAGATAAAATTTATGAAATCGATGCTGATCGTTGCACTGAATGCATCGGTCATTATGATGCTCCAACTTGCCAGTCAGTCTGTCCGATAAACAATACCATTATTACCGATCCAGACCGCCAGGAAACAGAAGAACAACTGTGGGATAAATTTGTGCTATTACATCATGCCGATAAAATCTGAAATTAACTTTCCAGAATAACTGTCGCGCAGGCGTAACGACGCTCATCAGCCAATGTGACATGCAAAGAGGTTACTCCCAGTTTCTGTGCTAATTCTGCGGCTGCACCATAGAACCGCAAAATGGGTTTTCCCAAATCATCGTTAAGCACTTCAAACTGGTTAAATGCCAGCCCATTACGGATACCGGTTCCCAACGCTTTTGCTGCCGCTTCTTTTACCGCAAAACGTTTAGCCAGAAAACGAACCGGTTTTTCATGTTGCTGATATTTCTGCCATTCTGATTCACTGAGAATGCGTTTTGCCAGACGCTCACCTGAGCGTCCGACAACACCCTCAATACGGGCGATTTCAACAATATCTGTACCTAACCCAATAATAGCCATTAACGGCGAGCTTTCCGTATCTCAGTTTTCATATCTGCCACAGCAGCAGCCAAGCCGCTGAATACCGCACGCCCGATTATTGCATGACCAATATTCAGTTCATAAATTTCCGGCAGAGCCGCAATACGTTGTACGTTATGATACGTTAGTCCATGACCCGCATTAACTTTCAGTCCCTTGCCAGCAGCATAAGTAGCAGCTTCTTTAATACGCTGGAACTCTTTTTCCTGTTCTATTTCACCTTCTGCATCAGCATAAGCACCTGTGTGAATCTCAATAAACGGTGCACCAACCTCACTAGCAGCATCAATCTGCTGGTGATCCGCATCGATAAATAACGAAACAAGAATACCCGCGTCAGATAAACGCTTAATCGCCTCAACCACTTTATCTTTTTGACCAATAACATCTAAACCCCCTTCTGTTGTTATTTCCCGACGTTTTTCAGGCACCAGACAGCAAAATTTAGGTTTAAAGTGACAGGCAATATCCAACATTTCATCTGTCACGGCCATTTCAAGATTCATCCGGGTCTGGATAGTTTCATTCAGCAGTTCAACATCCCGATCAGTAATATGACGGCGATCTTCACGCAAATGAATAGTAATCCCATCCGCACCCGCCTGCTCTGCAATAAAAGCAGCCTGAATAGGGTCCGGATAAACTGTGCCACGAGCATTACGCACTGTCGCAATGTGATCGATGTTAATACCTAACAATACCTCAGCCATATTTATCTCCTGTAGTTATATAGAATGGTAACAAGTTTACACTTTCCATTATGAAGAGAAACAAATTCATTAGTTTTCTTTCTCTTCAGGCTTTTTACATACAAACTGCCGAAATAACTCACGACTTTTCAGAGGCTTGCCACCAAGATAAGGTTTTAGAGCAATACGGGTGAAACGCTTTGCTGCTTTTAATGTTACCAAATCAGGGAATTCACGGGCTGCCAATGATTTTAATTCACGCCCAGTAAAACTGTAATGATCAACAACCAGACTGGCGATAAATCCTTTTTCTTCTCTATAACGGTAAGTCATCGTATCGTCCACAGGTTCGCCACTTCCTACACAATGAAGATAATCAACGCCGTAACCAAGATTTGCCAGCAGCGCCAGCTCAAACCGGCGTAATGCATGTTCCGGTGTATATTCACTGGCAGCAAGAATCTGCAAACATTGGAGATAATCAAAGAATAAAGCAGGATAAGCCGTCCCCGGTTCAAGCACTCTTGACAGCAATTCATTGATATATAAACCGCTGTACAACACGCTGCCGGTAAGAGGAAGGGCTAGAGAGATAGGATCGGCATCACGCAGCGTCTTAATTGCCCCCCGCCCACTCCAACGAACCAGTAACGGGGTAAATGGCTGCAAGCAGCCTTTAAGATTGGAACGACGGCTGCGCGCACCTTTTGCCAACACGCTGATCCGCCCTTCATTTTCAGTAAACAGATCCAGCAACAGGCTGGTCTCACTGTAAGGACGCCCATGAAGAACAAAAACACGCTGCCAACCGTCCACAGGTGAGACCTTATTTCAAATCATCGACGTAACCCAGGCTACGCAGTGCCCGCTCGTCATCAGCCCAACCCGCTTTAACTTTAACCCACAGTTCCAAATGGACTTTAACATCAAACAATCTTTCCATGTCCTGACGGGCTTCAATACCAATCGTTTTAATTTTACTGCCTTTATTACCGATAACCATTTTCTTCTGGCTTTCACGCTCAACCAGAATTAAACCGTGAATCTTGTAATCACCACGCTCATTCACCACGAACTGCTCAATTTCAACAGTGACAGAATAGGGCAATTCATCACCGAGAAAACGCATGAGTTTTTCACGGATAATTTCAGACGCCATAAAACGCTGGGAGCGATCAGTAACATAATCTTCCGGGAAATGATGAGTTGCTTTCGGTATATGTCCACGCACAATTTTTGCGATCGTATCTACGTTCATACCTTTTTCAGCGCTCATCGGTACAACATCAAGGAAGTTCATCTGTTTGCTAAGGAAACCAATATGTGGCAACAAGGTGGCTTTATCCGTCACGTTATCTACTTTATTGATAGCCAGTAAAACCGGGCAATGCAAGCTACGCAGTTTATTCACAACCATTTCGTCATCGGCGGTCCAGTGAGTCCCTTCAACAACAAAAATGACCAGCTCCACATCACCGATAGAACTACTGGCCGCACGGTTCATCAACCGGTTAATCGCCCGTTTCTCTTCAATATGTAATCCAGGGGTATCTACATAAATGGTTTGATAAGCACCTTCAGTGTGAATACCCATAATACGGTGACGGGTAGTCTGTGGTTTGCGGGAAGTGATAGATATTTTCTGACCTAAAAGCTGATTCAGCAATGTGGATTTGCCCACATTAGGCCGTCCAACTATTGCAACAAATCCGCAATAGGTTTCTTGTTCGCTCATTCAAGCTCCAATTGTTTTAATGCTTGCTCGGCCGCAGCCTGCTCCGCTTTGCGGCGGCTGGAGCCTGTTCCTTTAACCGGCTGTTCGATACCACTCACTTGGCAGTGAATAGTAAATTCCTGGTCATGGGCTTCACCACGAACCATAACAACCAGATATGATGGCAGGGGCAGATGATGCCCTTGCAGATATTCCTGTAAACGGGTTTTCGGGTCTTTCTGTTTGTCGCCAGGGCTGATTTCATTCAAGCGGGTTTCATACCAACTGAGAATAATTCTTTCAATGGCCTGAATATCGCTATCAAGGAAAATAGCACCAATCAGCGCTTCAACCGTATCAGCCAATATAGATTCACGACGGAAACCGCCGCTTTTCAATTCACCCGGCCCTAAACGCAGACATTCACCTAATTCAAACTCCCTTGCCAATTCAGCCAAAGTATTACCACGCACCAATGTGGCGCGCATCCGGCTCATATCCCCCTCATCTACATGAGGAAAGCGATGATACAGTGCATTGGCAATGACAAAGCTCAGAATTGAGTCACCAAGAAATTCCAGCCGCTCGTTATGTTTACTGCTGGCACTACGATGAGTTAACGCTTGTACCAGCAGATCATGCTGATCAAAAGTGTACCCCAGCTTACGCTGCAATCTGTTAATTACGATGGGATTCATGTGCTACCAATATAGGTCAGAATTCGTCAAATAAAAACGCACACGCAACAGACCTGTTACAGGAAATTCTGACAAAACTGTTGCGTTTGCACTGGCTCCTTAAAGGAGCCAGTTATTAAGTTTGAAAGGATATTCTACACTGTGAGTAAAATTAATGCTTCGCTAATATAGAAATATTAATTAATTCCACCAATACGGCTAAAGCGAACTCCGGTAGGCCATTCCCCTTCCTGTTTCTCAAAACTCATCCAAATCGCTGAAGCGCGGCCAACCAGATTTTTCTCAGGAACAAAGCCCCACTCACGGCTATCCGCGCTATTATCACGGTTGTCACCCATCATAAAATAGTGGCCCTCGGGTACAATCCACATTCCCTCTGGCAAACCAGGCTGGCGGAAATTAGGCATCGGCAATAAACCCGGGATCTCCAGAATATGGTGTGTCGCCGTTCCCAAATTCTCAATCCGCTCACCTTGTCGCCGACTGTAAGGTGGTAACGTTTCTTCAACCGGTATTTGGAAAACACCTATCTTTTTCAGGCCTTCACCCTTGGAATTAACGCCATACTGCTGCATTGTCCACTCACTTGGGAACAGTGAACCGTAAGAAACCGGTAATTCTTCCTGACAACTCTCTGTTTTGCCACAACCAGAGAAAACACGCAGCTCTTTCTTTACCGGATCATAAACAATTTTATCGCCCGGTAAGCCAATTACCCGTTTGATATAGTCAAAACTTGGATCCAGCGGATATTTAAATACCGCGATATCACCACGTTTTGGTTCACCGGTCTTAATCAATGTTGTTTGCGTAATGGGATCTTTCAATCCGTATGCATACTTCTCGACCAGAATAAAATCACCAATCAATAAAGTTGGCATCATGGAACCCGATGGGATCTGAAATGGCTCATAAACAAAAGAGCGCAGGAGCAGAACCACGGCTAACACAGGGAAAATAGATGAACAAGTATCCACCCATGTTGGTTTGTGAATAGTCTCAGCCAGATGCTCCTGATCCATTGTACCTTCAGTCAGCTCCTGCAATCTGATAAGTTTTTTCTTACGCGCTGGGGCCCATTTGAAACGATCAATACACCAAATAATGCCGGTGACTAACGTTGCCAGCGTTAGGATCAGGGCAAAAGTGTTAGCCATTTAGACTCCTTACAAGCTTATTAATGGTCTTTACCAACATGAAGAATGGCTAAGAAAGCTTCTTGTGGTAACTCAACGTTACCCACTTGTTTCATGCGTTTCTTACCTTCTTTCTGTTTCTGCAATAGCTTTTTCTTACGGCTGACGTCACCACCATAACACTTCGCTAAGACGTTTTTACGCAATTGCTTCACTGTTGAGCGAGCAATAATGTGATTACCAATCGCAGCCTGAATGGCGATATCAAACTGCTGACGAGGAATGAGTTCCTTCATCTTCTCCACCAGTTCCCGGCCACGGTACTGTGCATTGTCACGGTGAGTAATCAACGCTAATGCATCAACCCGCTCACCGTTAATCAACACATCTACACGAACCATATCAGATGCCTGGAAGCGAGTGAAATTATAATCCAGTGAAGCATAACCGCGGGATGTAGATTTCAATCGGTCGAAGAAATCCAAAACCACCTCAGCCATTGGTATTTCGTAAGTCAGTGCAACCTGTTTACCGTGGTAAACCATGTTAGTTTGCATCCCACGTTTCTCAATACACAACGTAATGACATTCCCCAAATATTCCTGGGGCAACAACATATGACACTCGGCAATCGGCTCACGTAACTCTTCAATATTATTCAGCGGTGGCAGCTTAGATGGGCTGTCCACATAGAGAATATCGTGGCTGGTCGTTTCCACTTCATACACAACCGTTGGCGCAGTGGTAATGAGGTCAAGATCATATTCACGTTCCAGACGTTCCTGAATGATCTCCATATGTAGCAGACCAAGGAAACCACAACGGAAACCAAAACCGAGTGCAGTCGAGCTTTCCGGTTCATAGAACAAGGATGCGTCATTCAGACTCAATTTACCCAATGCATCACGGAATCCCTCATAATCATCAGAGCTGATAGGAAACAACCCGGCATAAACCTGTGGCTTGACTTTCTTAAAGCCTGGGAGTGGTTTTTCCGCTGACTGCCGGGCCAGCGTCAATGTATCCCCCACGGGCGCACCAAGAATGTCTTTAATCGCACACACCAGCCAGCCCACTTCACCACAACCCAGTACATCGCGGTCAACACGCTTAGGTGTGAAAATTCCAAGACGATCAGCGTTATACACCTGACCGGTACTCATCACCTTGATTTTGTCACCCTTACGCAGGGTACCGTTTTTAATCCGAACCAGAGAGACAACACCAAGGTAGTTATCAAACCATGAGTCGATAATAAGTGCCTGTAATGGCGCGTCAGAATCACCTTCCGGTGCCGGAATCTCTTTAACTAAACGCTCAATGACGTCTTGTACGCCTACACCCGTTTTGGCTGAACAACGCACGGCATCAGTAGCATCAATACCGACGATATCTTCGATTTCTTCCGCCACACGCTCAGGTTCAGCCGCCGGTAAATCGATTTTGTTTAGAACAGGAACAACCTCCAGATCCATATCCAGCGCGGTATAACAGTTAGCCAGTGTTTGGGCTTCCACGCCCTGTCCAGCATCAACCACCAGCAACGCCCCTTCACAAGCAGCCAGCGAGCGAGAAACTTCATAAGAGAAGTCTACGTGCCCCGGAGTGTCGATAAAGTTCAATTGATAGAGTTGACCATCATTCGCCTTGTAATCCAGAGTGACACTTTGTGCTTTAATGGTGATACCACGCTCACGCTCAAGATCCATAGAATCCAGCACTTGCTCTGCCATCTCACGATCTGTTAAACCACCACAAATTTGAATAATACGGTCAGATAACGTCGACTTACCGTGGTCAATGTGAGCAATAATGGAGAAATTTCGTATTTGCTTCATTATAAATATTTTTCTGCCTTGATATTTCTGAATCATTCGCCTAATGGACACACAGAGGGACATAAAGCGACGGTTTATAGGCCGGCCACCGGCCGGAAAGGCTGTATTCTACATGCCAAATCTACGAAAACCTAGTCATGCCTGTGGCTTTAAATATGAGGCATTAAAAGTTCTGGATGATTAAAACAGATTTATTCCTGATGCTGAATATGAATTGCATCAGGAGGCAAGCCTATTTGTAAAACGACAGGTTGATATTCCTGCTGATTATCCCAATAAGTAGCAATTTTGCGGGCAAGGAAGAACCCTAACGCACCTCCCAAAACACCACCACAAAACACCCATAATTGATTGGTTACCCATAACTGAAAAAGTACGCCCCCCAGGAATAACCCGATAAGTGGTGTCAAATAAACCAGCAACGCCGAACGCAATAAGCTCCCTTCTGGGATCCCGACTTCCACTTTCTGCCCTGGCTGCAACGGCTGTAAAATCTCAAGTTCGAGCTGATGTATACCATCAGACCCCAATTTATTCAGTAAATAAGAACCACACGTCACGCGTGCCTGACAACTGCCACAACCAGAAGAGGAACCATAACGTAATAATGCCCTCCCCTGTTGCCAGCGGATTACTGTCGCCCATTCTTTAACCATCAGTTAGCTCCTATAAACGCGACACCCGCAGCGACACGCTTGGCAGTTGCCAGTGGTAATTCACCAATAATTGTCACCTCATTCGCTCCACGTATTACACTATAGATTGTTCGATGACCGCGACGGAGAGGATGTTCCAACTTACCGGTTTTATCAGCGTTAGTCACATTCACTGAAAAACTGAATAGACCATCGCTGAACATGATGGACTCAAGCGAGTCAGCATTTGAGAGTTTACGCCGGTTACGTGAAACCTCGGTGAAACCATCCGGCAATTTCCCTACTTTCCAGTTGAATACCACCTTCTCTAACGATGGAATTACCAGCATTGGTGGCATATTCAGGCGGGTAATAACACGCATTGCATTATCGATATCGCCACCTATTATGGAGGAAACAACCCGAAATTGCTCAAGTGTTTCACTATCACGATCAAGTAAATCGATACGTAATGGCAAATGCGTTTTTTCATCGATCAGTAAAATATAATTATAACGCACTTCATCTTTGGAAGTGATGCGTACAACCCGACAAGGTCTGTCGCCTATATGAGTACGGCCAACGTCGATGAAATTGTAGTATTTTTTCAACTGAGTGAAGTCAGCAAAAATAACGGCAGGCAAATAATCAATAATATGATCGCCATTAAGACTGAAAGCATCCAATCCAGGTTCAAAATAACTGATCTCATTACCACGCTGGACAATCTCCCTGCGGGAGCCATCCATCTGCATGATTTGAGCAATTGGAATACCATTGATAATGGCGTGACGATAACGAACTGAGACAATAGCCTGCTGACTGAGATTAATAAAAGCAAGCTCGTAAGTCAGGGACTGAGTGGCATTACCCATCTCCTGCAACAAAGCCTCAGCGCTGCTGAACTGCGCCGAGACTTGTAAAGGAGTAAACAGGCTGCCCGCCAGCAAAGAAACGGAGAACCAGATATGCTTCATTACTGCTGTTGCGTTCCTAAAGATTGCGTTCCGGGAACCGGAATAGCAACCGGTAATGGAATTCTCCGTCTATCATTTTGTTCAAAATGCACACGGCGGTCGAACTCATATTGTTGCAACATAATATTAATGCGTTTATTACGCTCCTGCACCTGAATACGCTGATCATCGCCAAACATATCATCACCGGAAGGTACTCCCAAACTCACCGGAGAAGCAGATCCCATCATTGGCAATGTGTTAAATGCCGGCGTATCAGATTGATATTCAAGATCGACAACATTATGACTATTGTACTGTTGCACACCTATCAATACTGCCAGCGAAACACAGGCTGCAACACTCACTTGAGTAATTTGACTCGCCCAAGGGCGAAGTTTTTGCCAGAACGGCATTTTCTGCCAGCTTTCAGGCTGAGGCTGAGATTCAGGAACAGCCCTAGGATTAAAATGAACAGGCTCTTTTTCAAGCGCTAATGCGACCCGGCTCGCAATATCCATATGCAATACTTTAGCCACATCACCACGCAATGCGTCACGTATCAGGTGGTAATTTTCCCAGTGTTTCTGCATGGCAGAATCTTTAGATAAAATACTAACGACTTCACTATCAAGAGTTTCGCCATCCATCAGTGCGGAAAGTTTTTCTCTTTGCATGCCAAAGTACCCTTCAGTATTGTTCCACTATATTTTAATTTTAAATCAGTGGTTGAATTTTATCATCAATAGCTTCCCTTGCACGAAAGATACGGGAACGAACAGTACCTACCGGGCAATCCATAACAGCAGCTATTTCCTCATAGCTTAACCCATCTAATTCCCTTAGCGTTATTGCCATTCGCAAATCTTCGGGAAGAGACTCAATGGTTCGGAAAACCACCTGCCTTAATTCTTCTGACAACATTAAATTCTCAGGGTTCGAAATTTCTTTTAGTGCATTTGAAGCTTCATAATTTTCTACGTCATTGACATCCAAATCACTGGATGGCGGACGCCGCCCTTGAGAAATCAAATAGTTCTTAGCAGTGTTAACTGCTATTCGATACAACCAAGTGTAAAAAGCACTCTCACCACGAAATGATGCCAATGCTCGATATGCTTTAATAAATGCCTCCTGCGTAACGTCAGGAACATCACCCTGCGGAATATAGCGGGACACAAGACTCGCCACTTTATGCTGATATCTGATTACCAGTAGGTTAAACGCCTTTTGATCACCTTTCTGCACTCGCTCAACCAGCATTTGATCCGTTAACTGCTCGCTCATCCGAGGTTAAATCTCCTGAAGCAAAGCTCCACATTTATATTTATTGAACCAACCATGATGTCCCATTTTTCTAAGCAAGCATGGCTTTGAGTAATAAAATTCTGCGAAGTTCAATTTCTGCCATCATTTTGTTGCAATCATAGCCTTTATCCTATCTGATAGGCTAACATGATTTTACTCATCTTCTTCATACATCATCAATTATGCAATCATTATTCCCGCAACATTACAGCGATGTACTTATCATAGGCAGCGGTGTAGCCGGCCTGTCTCTGGCTTTACGGCTGGCCCCACAATATAAAGTCACTATATTAAGTAAGAGTATTCTGAGCGAAGGCGCATCCTATTATGCACAGGGGGGCATCGCTGCGGTATTCGATAAAACAGACAGTATCGCATCTCATGTTGAAGATACCCTTATCGCCGGAGCAGGGCTTTGCGATAGAAGCGCCGTTGAGTTTATCACCAGCAACGCTCGTCATTGTGTGCAATGGCTGATTGATCAGGGTGTTTTATTTGATACAGAAACCCGCGAAGATGGCGAAACACAATATCATCTGACTCGTGAAGGTGGGCACAGTCATCGACGTATTTTGCATCACGCTGATGCAACCGGCAAAGAAGTCGAAACCACACTGGTTGAAAAAGCTATGTCTCATCCGAACATCACAGTGAGAGAGCGTTGCAATGCCGTTGATTTAATTACTTCAAATAAAGCCCAATTCGATGGTAATAACCGGGTCGTTGGCGCTTATATCTGGAACCGCCGGCAGGAACAGGTAGATACTTATCGCGCTAAGGTTGTTGTATTGGCAACCGGTGGTGCAGCTAAGGTCTATCAATACACGACAAATCCCGATATCTCATCCGGTGATGGCATAGCAATGGCATGGCGCGCGGGCTGCCGGATCGCCAATCTGGAATTTAATCAGTTTCACCCGACCTGTCTTTTTCACCCACAGGCGCGTAATTTCCTGCTGACAGAAGCCCTGCGAGGCGAAGGTGCTTATCTGAAACGACCCGATGGCAGCCGCTTTATGCCTGATTTTGATGAGCGCGCTGAACTGGCACCCCGCGATATCGTCGCACGGGCTATTGACCATGAAATGAAACGCCTTGGTGCTGACTGCATGTTTCTGGATATCAGCCATAAGCCAACTGATTTCATTATCCAGCATTTTCCGATGATCTATGAAAAACTGCTGACGCTGGGATTTGATCTGACAAAAGAACCGATTCCCATCGTTCCTGCCGCTCATTACACCTGTGGTGGCATAGTCGTCGATCATCGGGGCCGTACTGACCTCAACAACTTATATGCTATCGGTGAAGTCAGCTATACTGGCCTGCACGGTGCAAACCGTATGGCATCCAATTCCCTGTTGGAGTGTCTGGTTTATGGCTGGTCTGCGGCGGAAGATATCCAACAACAAATTGAAAAAATCGAAGAAGTGCCAGAACTCCCTTTCTGGGATGAGAGCCGCGTTGACAATTCAGATGAACAAGTCGTCATTCAACACAACTGGCACGAATTACGTCTATTTATGTGGGATTACGTTGGTATTGTGCGTACAACCAAACGCCTGGAACGCGCATTGCGTCGTATTAACATGCTGCAACAGGAGATTCATGATTATTATTCCAATTTCAGAATCTCTAACAATTTGCTGGAATTACGAAATCTGGTGCAAGTCTCTGAATTAATCGTACGTTGTGCGCTGGAAAGGAAAGAGAGCCGGGGCTTGCATTTCACGCTGGATTATCCCGATTTACTGTCAGAATCGAAACCAACAATTTTAACCCCCTGATTTTTACCGGTATAACCACGCTCCAGCGTGGTTATTTCAATAATAGAGATAGAAATCCGTGACGAGTTGCTGAAATTCCCGCGTATAGACACCATCTGGCTGACGAATGACCAATTCACTGATTAAGCTTGTTTCTTCCTTACGGGAAAATGCCAATAACACCCGGTGTAATGGCTTACCTTGCCTGTCGCGGATATTGATTCGATGATGAGAAAACCAACCCATCTGGCATGCCATTGTTTCAAATACTTCACCAATAACATACGGCAATACCACACAAAACAGACCATCAGATGTCATCAACTTCCCGACATATTGCAATAACCGCTGATGAGTTAGAGAACCGGTATAACGAGCTTGTTCCCTTGCCTCATTTCGACAGGCAACAGCCGGTTCAAAATAGGGTGGATTACTGACAATCAAGTCATAACATTGTGAATACCGATCAGCAAAATCACCGATATCCTGCTGATAAACATTTATTTTTCTCTGCCACGGAGATTGCTCTATATTCTCTTGAGCCTGTAATGCAGCATCAGTATCCAGTTCCACTGCATCAATTTTGGTATTTTCATCTGTACGCTGTGCCAACATCAAAGCAATTAACCCGCTGCCGCAACCGATATCCAAAATTGCTTTTTTGCCACTAACCGAAGTCCACGCGCCCAATAAAACACCATCGGTTCCTACTTTCATCGCACATCGGTCATGGCCGACAAAAAATTGCTTAAAAGTGAATCCTCCCCGGCGCAGAGATTGTTTCTGTTTCAAATTAATAACCTGCATCTGTCAGCACAAAAAAATTTCGCCATAGGATAAAGGTTATTACGTTTCGATAAAAGCTATCTGCCTCACTGACAGCTTAAATAGATGAACAATACGTCCAACCTGTTTATAATCGGCGGCCTAAACAGAGGTATATATGACTGCAACAAACTTTTCTGAGCTCGATCTTGATGAACGCCTGCTTGATGCTCTAAATGATAAAGGTTACTCCCGCCCAACAGCGATTCAGGCTGCTGCTATTCCGGCAGCAATGGATGGACGTGATGTTCTGGGTTCCGCGCCAACTGGAACAGGTAAAACCGCAGCTTACCTGCTGCCAATTCTGCAACACTTACTCGATTTTCCACGCAAAAAATCTGGCCCGCCACGCATTTTGATCCTGACACCAACCCGGGAACTGGCAATGCAAGTGGCAGACCAGGCAAAAGAACTGGCTGCACATACCAATCTGGATGTTGCTACGATTACCGGCGGTGTGGCCTATATGAACCACGCAGAAGTTTTCAGCGAGAATCAGGATATTGTCGTCGCCACCACTGGCCGTCTGCTGCAATATATCAAAGAAGAAAACTTTGATTGCCGGGCAATTGAAACACTCATCCTTGATGAAGCTGATCGTATGCTGGATATGGGTTTTGCCAATGATATTGAAACCATCGCGGGTGAAACCCGTTGGCGTAAACAGACCATGCTGTTCTCTGCGACGCTGGAAGGGGAAGCCATCCGTGATTTTGCAGAGCGCTTGCTGGCAGATCCGGTTGAAATTGATGCAGAGCCGTCACGTCGTGAACGCAAAAAAATTCAGCAATTCTACTACCGTGCAGACAATCTGGAACACAAAACAGCCCTGCTTTGCCATTTACTGAAACAATCGGATGTCACTAAATCCATTATTTTTGTTCGCAAACGTGAACGTGTACATGAGCTTGTAGACGGACTGCGTCAAGCCGGTATCAAAGCCTGGCTCCTCGAAGGGGAAATGGTACAGGCTAAAAGAACAGAAGCTGTTAAGCGTTTGAATGATGGCAGTGTCAATGTTCTGGTTGCCACTGATGTTGCTTCCCGCGGATTAGATATTGATGACATCAGTCATGTTTTCAACTTCGATTTACCACGTACCGCCGATGTTTACCTG
Organism: Photorhabdus sp. RM322S; assembly: GCF_042879395.1. Taxonomy (NCBI): domain Bacteria; kingdom Pseudomonadati; phylum Pseudomonadota; class Gammaproteobacteria; order Enterobacterales; family Morganellaceae; genus Photorhabdus; species Photorhabdus sp. RM322S. The sequence continues at coordinate 5,231 of NZ_JBHFKW010000007.1, read as the reverse complement.
CATCGTATCGGCCGGACGGCTCGCGCTGGTCGCAAAGGTACCGCAATTACCTTAGTAGAAGCACATGATAATGCTTTATTGGGTAAAATAAGCCGCTATCTGAACGAACCACTGAAATCACGGATTGTTGATGAACTTCGCCCAACAACCAAAGCACCAAGTGAGAAAACCAGTAATAAGCCATCGAAGAAAGTATTGGCTAAACGCAAAGAGAAAAAGAAAGCGGAAGAATCGAAGCAAAAAGTCAAAATACGCCATCGGGATAGCAAAAATATCGGTAAGCGCCGTAAACCTTCTGGTAACCAAAAACCTGAAGCCCCAACCAGCAGCGATAAGTAAATCTTTAAACGGGCCGGTTGGCCCGTTAATTATAATATGCAGTTTCTCATAGTCAGATTATTCTGTGAGTAAATAGGCTCCGAACAAATGTTTTTTTAAATTCGACATTCCTCACCCAATTCAGGAATGTCCGGTGATATTTTTCAAAATCTACCAACTTTCTGTTTTGATTATCGCCCTGTTAAAGTGATAATCAAAGTATAAGGTTAAAAAGCAGACGTCTGGGGGATGATTGATGATTACTTTTACCGTTCTACTATATTCAAAAAATTGGAAAATATCTTCTTACAATCTCTCGTCCAATTTCTATTGATGCCGTTGCAGCTGGTGAAGGTGCATTGCAAACATGTAATGAACGATGACCAACTACAAAATGAAAATCATCTACCAATTTTCCATCAATTGTCAATGCTTGGGCACGAACTCCAACTGCCCCCAAAGAGATGTCCTCTGATTGCAAATCAGGAATAAGCTGACGAGCATTTTCGGTAAAAAGTTGGAGCGAAAACGAACGTCGAATTTCTGCTATACCTTCACTGAAATAACGTGTAGCAATCTTCCAAAAACCTTTATAAGTGAGTATCTCCATCATATCTTGCAGACAAAAATCAGTTTTGCAATATCCCTCTCGTTTAAAAGCTAATACCGCGTTTGGACCAACATCCCGTTTGCCATTGAACATTCGTGTGAAATGCACACCAAGGAATGGAAAATCAGGATTAGGAACAGGATATATCAGATGATTGACCAAATAATTTTTACTACTATCCAGAACGTAATACTCACCACGGAATGGTACAATTTTCATTCTTGTTTCATACCCCGCTAACCTAGCAATTCTATCACTATGCAATCCAGCACAATTCACAATCTGTTTGGCCTTATAACTCGCATGTAAGGTTTGTATTTCAACGTAGTCGGTATATTCATGAATTGAACACACCTGCTGTTGATAATAAATATTCCCACCTCTGTTTTGAATAATCTCAGCTAGTTTTTCCGCAATTTCTGGGTAATTCACAATTCCTGCATCCGGAACCAGAATAGCTTCCAACCCATTGACATAAGGCTCGCGCTTTTTTAAATCAGATCGTGATAATCGATTAATTTCAATCCCGTTTTGTAAGCCCCTCTGATAGATATTCTCGAGCAAAGGAAGCTCTTTTTGATTTGTTGCCACTATTACTTTACCGCAGCGGTCATAATATAATCCGTGTTCCTGACAAAAGTGATATATAGTTTGGTTTCCTTGTTTTGCTAAACGTGCTTTTAAACTTCCGGGAGAATAATAAATACCGGAGTGGACAACATTGCTATTATGTCCACTTTGATGGGCAGCTACTCTATTTTCTTTATCTAATATTAATAAATGTAATTGTGGATTATGTTCTTGCAAAGCATTTGCAACACCAAGACCAACCAATCCCGCTCCAATAATGATAACGTCGTACATTTTTAGTTTTTCCTTATTTATACCTAAATAATATATGGACGCCGACAAAAATTAAAGTTGGTGTCCATATATGTTATTTAAAACGATTCACGTCAAGATTAAACAAATATTTAAGTATACATAAACTTTCATTTTTTAAAGATATTAAACTCCATCAAACACTATTTAAATACACGAAAAAGATATATGGCAATAATAATCGAATGAAAAACACACACCTCATGGAGTTTTCTGTTTATTATAATTTTATGTAAGTCCGTACAACTCTATTAAACCTTAATTAAATCGAATTGCTTTATCAACATTACTATCTTCTCAATATCGCTGTCAGAAAGATGGTGATGACAGGGAATAGTGAGAATTTCTTGCGCTAAACGTTCAGTAGTGGGAAGAGCTATTTGAGGCTGGCTACGCAGCCATGCTTGTTGTCGATGAATCGGTATTGGATAATGGATAGCAGCTTCAATACCATGTTTAGCTAGATGCTGCTGCAATTTGTCTCGGTTTTTTGATTTTACCACATAATGATAATAAGCATTTCCTGGTTTTCCTGCTCCTAAATCTGTTCCAGTTTTTGTATTGAACAATTCTTTGTCATAAAAAGCTGAAATTTCCTTGCGACGTTGTAACCACTGGTTTAGATACTGAGTTTTGATATTTAATGCAGCTGCTTGTAAAGTATCAAGGCGTGAATTTATACCAAATAAAATAGATTCATTACGTGTCTGCAATCCATGATTGCGAGCAAATTTTGCATACTCAGCTATTTTCGAGTTAGTAGTGATGAGAATCCCACCATCACCAAAACCTCCGAGCGTTTTCAGTGGATGTAGCGAAAAAGCCGCAGCATCACCTAATGTACCGACTTGCTGGTCATTGATAGTAGTTCCAATAGCTTGAGCACAATCTTCGATAACATATACTCCCCTCATGTGGCACAGCGTGACAATCGGAGCAATATCTACGGGGCGTCCGCGCAAATAAACGGGTATAACAGCCTTTGTTCGTTCAGTAATCAGAGGGGCAATGGTGTCAACATTAATGAGCTCATCTTCTCCAATATCAGCCAGGATTGGTTTAGCGCCAACAGCAACTATTGCCCCAACTGTTGCTATAAACGTATTAGCACAAGTAATAACTTCATCACCCGAACCTATACCTAAAGCTTGCAATGCAAGTAGCAAAGCGTCTGTACCAGAATTGAGTGCGATGGCATGTGCTCCTCCACAACATTGTGACATCCATTTTTCTAATCTTGAAACCTCTCCACCAAGCACAAAATCACCAGTTGTCAAAACATTTTGCCATTGTTTGAAAATTAGTTCGGACAAATCGATAGCCTGCTCTTGAATATTATTACATTTAATCATGTTATTGCCTTTTAAATTTTTCGAGTGACAGCAGCAAGTGTGATGACTGTGATTCCAATAGCACTGACAATTGCAGTCAATGTTAGTGTTTCAGAATATCCCACCATTGCACCGATGATTCCTGCTCCAAGATAAATGAATGGGTGAGCACCACTGGTAACAAAAGTATCTACCGCTACAACTTTTCCAAGGTCTTTTTCCGGAGAGAGGGTTTGCATAGCAGTAGCCCAACCAGTAAGCCAGGATGCTTCAACAATCCCAACAAACATTGCCCCCAGAATGACCATCCAAGCAAAGCCCCCCATACCCAATAAAAGCATTGCACTACAGAGAAATAAACCACAGATCACAGCAAGTCGTATTAGACGTTGGTGACCAGCAGTAAGTACTGTGATAACAGATCCAATACATGCACCAGCTCCCGAAGCTGCCAGACAAAACCCCCACATCGTATCGCTGAATCGATCACTGATTGCGTATGGAGCGATGACTAGGAAAATAGGGAAACACAACACATTCAGGATCAATGTCGCGATAAATCCGAGTAACAATACAGAGTTATCAGTAATGACTGTGATACCGTTGAATACCTCACGTATAGAGAATTTATCATCGGAACCACGAATCCCTATATCGGGTATCAGGGCAGTAAAAAGAGCTGCTGCGAAAAACGTAATACCATCAACCAGTATTCCCCATGCTGGTTCCCACAATATGATCATAACTCCTACTGTGGCAGGAAAGACTACTGCCACAAAGTTATCTATAAAATTCATAGCTCCATTTCCTGCCACTAAGGCTTGCTTAGGTAGCAAGTTTACAAGCAGAACTTGAGCGCATGGGCGAGAGACGCCAATGCCAATACCAAATATTAAATAGGCAAGTACTAATCCCCACCACGGAGCGTTTAACACAAGTAACATAGTTGCAGCAACTTGCGCCAACCCTCTGGCAGTATCTGTCGCAATGAGAATGTGTTTTGGTGACTTTCTGTCTGCTAGCAGACCTCCAGCGACAGCCCCAATGACCGTCCCTAATCCTACCGCAGCCATAACGACACCAAAAACCTCCCCACTAAGTTTGGCATGAATCAACGCAACAGGAAGGGCAGCTAAACAGACTGCATCACCAATCATTGACAAGCCTTGACCAATAAGCAATTTCCGGAATGATGAGGAGCGTAATGCCTCGGAATAAGACGATGCTCGTTCAGCGAATGAAGTCATTTGTTTCTCCGCAAATATAGATACGTCCATCTGGACAACATTCGGTAGTGAGCTTCTTCCCTCCACAGTAGATGTCAATGATACCGTCTGCAAGTACACTGACCATAAGTCGTTGCCCACAAAAATAAAGCATGAACCGATAGGAATCCCAGTCGGATGGTAACCGAGGGCGAAAATAAAGTCTTTTCTCTGCGACACGTAGCCCGGCTAAACCTTCAACAAGCCCTTGCCATGCACCCGCGTAAGCTGAAAGATGTAATCCATTGCTGTAATTTAATATAGGAGTGAAATCCAGATTATATCGACTTGCACGTGATATAAAATCGGCACAGACATCTATCTTACCTATATCTGCAGCAAGCACGGCATGAGGGCCATAACTGAGTGATGATTCATGAACAGTACGGGGCTCATAGAAGTTGAATGCTACTCGCTTGACTTCATCAGAGAAATCGTCAGGGAATAAAGACATAAGCAGAACAACATCAGCCTGTTTTATGATTTTGGATGTGAAATTTTGCAGTTTTTCGGCAGAATACCGTTCATGTTCATCTATGAACTGTGGCCCATGTTTTTTTTCGTTTCTTAACTCAGTATCTTGAAGAATTGCATACCCATCGAATTCCTCCGGAATGGAAACGCCATCAATAACCATCCAAGGAAGATAGACATTTTCACTAATTGTTTTCCAATTCTTGATCTCGTTTGCAGAAATCTCGGGGAAGCATTTGTAGCTAATTAGCGATAGTGCAAATTTCATGCACCATCTGAGAAGATAGTTTGTAAAAAAACTATTGTCGACATGATAATGATATTCATCAGGTCCCATTACAGAGTTAATGA
>NZ_JBHFKW010000006.1:0-190407 GCF_042879395.1 Photorhabdus sp. RM322S | reverse complement strand
TTGACTTTAGGTCACGGAAGGAACGTTTAAGACGAAGACGTGGATAGGCTGGGTGTGTAAGTGCAGCGATGCATTGAGCTGACCAGTACTAATGAACCGAGCGGCTTAACCTTACAACACCGAAGGGGTTTTGGTGTGAGAGAGATGAGAGAGATTCAGCTTGTTTGACAGATTGGTTCGGATGGTTGTGTGTTGAGCAGGCACATGACGGTCGGAATGAAGTGAATTTGCCTGGCGGCGATAGCGCGGTGGTCCCACCTGACCCCATGCCGAACTCAGCAGTGAAACGCCGTAGCGCCGATGGTAGTGTGGGGTCTCCCCATGTGAGAGTAGGGAACTGCCAGGCTTTAAATGAAGTAGAAACCCTCAGCGTCAGCTGGGGGTTTTTGCGTTTCAGGGCGTTTTTCTGATTACACAGTGAAATCAGAGCTTAGAAATTCTTTTCTAATAATTAATTTCAATGGGGTTTCCTAAATAAAAAGCATATATTAGCCTGATGTTTTCTGAGTACTACAGTCGTATTTTCTTTTCTCATAGCAGGTACTCTCATAGGAAAACTTTTAAGTCATGCGGTTTCTCTGCGTTGTGAACATCAGAAAAAATATGGACTTGGGGTTTCTGCGACTGTGGTATTAGAAAGAGAATTAAAGTGCCTTGAGGTACGATCAGAGTTTTTGTGGAAGACTCCGTTCGTGGAGATTATCAGCTAGATTCGTTTAGAATGCAGTTGATAGCTAGTGAGTAATCGCCTTTTAGCTCAAATTATATGGGGAATATTATTCTATTTTTACTCTTGTATTAGGAGTATTAAAAATTTATTCATGGAATATAATTCGCGCGACTTTGCTAAGATTTCCTTGGAAAAATAATATCATGTAAGCGGTTTTGATTGTAGGATTACTATATACAAATACCCTACGGGCTTGAAACCGATAACTAAAATAACAATCTGCCTTTCTCTTATATTTATGAATTACGCATTTTAGTTGATATTCATAGTAACAGACTAAAATATCTAAATCTTGAATTTAAATCACTTATCAAAATCGTTCATATCTTTCTCATCAGGAAGTTCACTATATTTCATCAGGTTTTTATTACCATCTATCACTATTAATTCTTTCTGTGGTTTAAAGCAGTTACTCAATGGGGAACGGCAGTGTTTTTGAGATTTATGATGAATACCCAACCAGTCACTAATAAGATAATAATTATCTGAAGTTGAAAAAGGCGTGTTTACTACACCAGTGTGGCGATATTGTGCATTAACATTATCGTTATACCAGATAAATAAGGGGATATTATAAGTATCTTTTCGTGGGTTACTGACACCGTGATGATAATGGATGTCACCATTCTTATCTAAGCGTTGTAACCCGTGATCTGAGAAATAGAGGATAGAGGCTTTTTCTTCTTTGATTTTATTGATGATTTTTTTCATTAGCTGGTCTGTATAAGCTATTGAACTGTCATAGCAGTTATCATCTTCATTCGATGAAAAGGAAATTAGTTTATTTTTTGGGAAGCGGTTACAGGATGGCTCATGACTTCCATAGATATGCATGATAATAAGTTTCTTACCTTTTTGTTCTAGGGCATCATCTAAATAAGGTAACAACTCTTCATCATATCCAATATATTTATTCCATTTCTGATTATCAGCCATATTAGCGATAATGGTAATTAAGCTGTTACTTTTGCCAGATCTGCCTTGATTACTTATCCAGGTTGTCTTAAATCCTGCATCTTTAGCTAAGGATACAATATTGTCAGCATAATGAGTCTTATCTTTGAGCTGATATAAGGTGACATTAGACAGTGAAATAGGTACAGATAATATAGTAACTGGTGCTGGAGAAATAGCTTGATTGAATATCAGCATATTTTTTTGCATTATGTTTAATGTTGGTGTTGTGATTTTATTATAACCGTATAGAGACATATGATCTCTTCTTGCTGATTCTCCTATTAGTAGTACATAAGTATCAATATCTTTATCTTTTTTTATATAATTAAAATTTACTTTAACAGACGTAATTCTCCTGATTTGTTGATTTTCATATATTGCTCTTACCATTGCTGATGAGTTATAGAATGGTGTTCCCATTAAAAAATGCTCTGACAAAATTATCTTATCTGAACGTTTTTTTTCTGAAATATAATAATCAACTGGTACTAATAGGCAGGAAAATAATAAAGCCAATATATTGGATTTTAGAAATCGATAATCTGTATTTTTTGATAACCACCTTATGGATAAAAAATAAATTAACATCATGAAAATAAAGAATAATACATAGTATTTGTTGTAAGACAACATACCTACAGCTTCACTGCTATTTGTATTGATAAAAGTATTGGCAATAGTTGAAGAGAAGCTTATCTGGTGTTTACTAGAGAAGAAAAATGATGTAGATATATTAAGTGACCATAATAAAGAGATAAGTAAAACTAAAGGCTTGAAATATTTAAAACGATAGAGAAATGCGTTAGTACTTGCTAGTAAAAAACTCAGTAATACTATCTTTAACTTATACTCATTAGCCACATTACCAATGAAAATTATTGGCAGTAAAGCCAGAATTAAGATAATAAGAATGGGTAATTTATTTCGCATATAGGCTAATAATGTTAAGTAGCGAATTGAAATAATAAAGTTAATCATTAACCTAAGAGTAAAACAAGAGCTTAACTTGCGAAATAGCTCTGAGTTTAGATGGCTTCCTAATAAAAATACCTCTCCCGAAGGAGAGGTTGAGTATAAAATCGTAACTAATGTGATTTTCCTTGTGCGATACCAAGCCCTGTTTGTGATCGAATAAATTGAGTTCTGAATTGTTCTCTTTCCCGCATACCTTGTAGTGAATTATCGGTAAGAGAAAATAGCCATGAACCGGAAAAAGCGACAATCATTGAGAATAATGCTGGATATTCATAAGGATAGATTGATTTTTCATGGCCGAGAATGCTGACCCAAATTGTTGGACCTAGGATCATCAAAACGACAGCTGTAATTAACCCCAGCCAACCTCCGATTAATGCGCCACGGGTAGTGAGTTTGCGCCAGTACATAGACAAAAGAATGATTGGGAAGTTACAGCTTGCAGCAATAGAGAATGCCAATCCAACCATAAAGGCTATGTTCTGATTCTCAAATAAAATACCTAATCCGATTGCGACAAACCCAAGTATCACAACAGTTATTTTTGATACTTTCAATTCATCGCGCTCGTTGGCTTTGCCGCGCTTAATGACGTTTGCGTACAGGTCGTGTGATACTGCTGATGCTCCAGCCAGTGTCAGTCCTGCTACAACTGCCAGAATGGTGGCAAAAGCTACAGCGGAGATAAAACCGAGGAACAAATTCCCTCCAACTGCACTTGCAAGGTGAACGGCTGCCATGTTAGTACCACCGATTAGCGCACCTGTAGCATCTTTAAATGACGGGTTTGGGCTGACCAGGAAAATAGCGCCAAAACCGATGATGAACGTAAGAATGTAAAAATAGCCGATGAAGCCAGTAGCATAGAAAACGCTTTTTCGTGCTTCTTTCGCATCACTTACAGTAAAGAAACGCATAATGATATGAGGTAAACCAGCGGTACCGAACATCAATGCGAGACCAAGAGAAAGTGCGGAAATCGGATCAGATACCAACCCTCCTGGGCTCATGATGGCTTCACCTCTTGAATGAACAGCAACAGCTTCTTTAAACAGCATGTTGAAATTGAAGTTTACCGCTTTCATGACCATAAGAGCCATAAAGGTAGCGCCAGCCAGCAATAGAATGGCTTTGATAATTTGTACCCAGGTCGTTGCCAGCATGCCGCCAAACAGAACATAAAGTACCATCAGAATACCAACTAATACGACCGCAATATGGTAATTCAAGCCAAAGAGCAATTCGATAAGCTTACCTGCTCCAACCATCTGTGCAATAAGATAGAGGGCAACAACAACCAGTGAGCCAATTGCAGATAAAGTACGGATTGGGCGTTGTTGTAACCGGTAAGAAGCAACATCTGCAAAAGTGTAGCGCCCAAGATTTCTTAATCGTTCGGCAATCAGAAATAGGATAATGGGCCAGCCAATGAGAAAGCCGATAGAATAAATCAGCCCGTCGTAACCAGATGTATAGACCAGAGCGGAAATGCCAAGGAATGATGCTGCGGACATAAAGTCCCCCGCAATCGCCATGCCATTTTGGAAGCCAGTAATACGTCCACCCGCAGTGTAGTAGTCAGTACGGGAGCGCGTTCTTTTTGAGGCCCAGTAAGTGATATAGAGTGTGAAACCAACAAACAGGACAAACATAATAATGGCCTGAATGTTGACGGGTTGCTTTTCTACGGAACCAGAGATTGTGTCGGCCCATATGAGATCAGGAAATAGCAGTATTATTGTTAGCAAAAATTTCTTCATTTTTTTACCTCGTCAAGAATTTGTGAGGTAAGACGATCGAATTCGCCATTAGCTCTGATTACATACAGGCCAGTTAAGATAAATGAGACAACGATTAAGCCAATGCCAACGGGTATCCCACGGGTAATATATGAACCAGCATAAAGAGGGGTACCCAGCCATTCGGGTGCAAATGCAATGAGGAAAATAAAGCTGACATACAAAACTAATGTGATTATTGATAGCAGCCATGCAAAACGGCTTCGTTTTTCAATTAATTCTTTGAAACGAGGGTTATTCTCGATCCCTTGGTAAATGGCGTCGTTCATCAGAATGTCCTCTTACTATTTTTATTATATTCATTGATTAAGCCGCCTTACGGCGGCATGGTATGTCACGAAATATTCATTGTTTGTTTTTCTTCCAATAGTTTTTCTACTACCCCTGGATCTGCCAGTGTTGAGGTATCTCCCAGATTACTGGTATCACCGGAAGCAATTTTACGCAGGATGCGGCGCATAATTTTTCCTGAGCGGGTTTTTGGTAAAGAATCTGTCCAGTGCAGGATATCTGGTGTAGCGATCGGGCCGATCTCTTTACGCACCCAATTACGGACTTCGGTATATAATTCTGGGGAAGGTTCCTCGCCGTGATTCAACGTGACATAGGCATAAATTGCCTGCCCTTTGATATTATGTGGAACACCGACGACAGCGGCTTCAGCAATTTTGGGGTGGGAAACCAGAGCGGATTCAATTTCAGCCGTGCCCAGACGATGACCGGAGATATTCAATACATCATCAACACGGCCAGTTATCCAATAATAGCCGTCTTCATCGCGGCGTGCGCCATCACCACTAAAGTACATTCCCTTAAAGGTAGAGAAGTAGGTTTGTTCGAAACGGTCATGATCGCCGAACAGTGAGCGTGCTTGTCCCGGCCAGGAATCAGTAATAACCAGGTTTCCTTCACAAACACCTTCTAATAGCTCACCAAGGTTATCAACCAGCGCTGGCTGAACACCGAAGAACGGTAGAGTTGCGGAACCGGCTTTCAGTTCAGTTGCTCCTGGCAGTGGCGTTATCATGAAGCCACCGGTTTCTGTTTGCCACCAGGTATCGACAATCGGGCATTTGCTGTTACCAATTTTCTGGTAATACCATTCCCATGCTTCCGGGTTAATAGGCTCACCGACTGATCCCAAAATACGCAGAGAAGTCCGTTTCGTTCCTTCAATAGCTTTGTCCCCTTCAGCCATCAGGGCACGAATTGCTGTTGGTGCCGTGTACAGGATATTTACCTTATGTTTATCAACAACCTGACTTAGACGGTTAACCGCAGGATAGTTTGGTACGCCTTCGAACATCAGAGTGATAGCACCGCAGGAAAGCGGCCCGTAGAGCAGATAACTATGTCCAGTCACCCAGCCCACATCTGCTGTACACCAATAGATTTCGCCTGGATGATAATCGAATACATATTTGAATGATAAGGATGCATATACAAGGTAGCCACCGGTGGTGTGCAGCACGCCTTTAGGTTTACCGGTAGATCCGGAAGTATAGAGAATAAACAAGGGATCTTCTGCGTTCATCTCTTCAACTGGGCAGTCAGCACTTACGCCTACTGTCAACTCATGCCACCATAGGTCGCGACCTGAGTGCCAATTACCAATATTTCCGGTACGCTTAAAAACAATAACATTAGATACACTGACAACTGCTGAATTACTTAATGCGTCATCAACATTCTTTTTCAGGGGAATTGTACGTCCGGCTCTCAAACCCTCATCGGCAGTGATAACCAATTTAGTGTTCGAATCAATGATACGACCGGATACGGCATCAGGAGAAAAACCTGCGAAAATAACAGAATGGATAGCACCAATGCGGGCACATGCTAACATGGCAACTGCCGCTTCCGGCACCATCGGCATGTAAATAGCAACAACATCGCCTTTTTTAATACCCATATTTTTCAATGCATTAGCAAACTGGCATACATCATGATGAAGTTCACGATAGGTTACGGTTTTGGACTCTGTTGGATCGTCGCCTTCCCAGATAATAGCGGTTTGATCGCCACGCTCTTTTAAATGGCGATCGAGACAGTTTGCGCTTAGATTCAGTGTTCCATCTTCAAACCAACGGATATTGACATGTCCAGGATCAAAAGAGGTATTCTTTACCTTGGTGTAAGGCTTAATCCAGTCAACAATTTTACCTTTCTCACCCCAAAATCTTTCGGGATCTTGCAGTGATAATTGATAGTCTTGTTGATATTGTTGTTTATTCATCAGGGCATGTTCTGCAATGACAGCAGGAATAGAGTGCTTCATTATTTGAGTCATATTAATATTCTCCTTGCGAATGTTAATAGTATGTCAAAACAAGGTTAACTAAAGTGTAAGGAGAATTTTTGTTTTTTTTTTGCGCGGAAGATCACGCAATAAAAAGAATATTTTTCACGTAATTGCCATTTAGTGTAATGGGTATAATTAGGTTTAATTGCTAACCAAAAATAGTAATTTAAAATCCTAATCCAATAATAATCTTAAATATAGATAAATTGACTGATAAGTCACTGAAACACAGTTGTATGATAAAACCATAGTGAGAATATGGCATTGATAATCATTTCCAATAATATTTAATTAACTATAATGATCATGTTGTTCACAAGGTGTGGACTTTGAACCATTCTTATATGACTGGAGTACATGATATGAGCTATTTACTACCTTCTCTTCCTTACTCTTATGACGCTCTGGAACCTCATTTTGATAAGCAGACGATGGAAATCCACCATACCAAGCATCATCAGACTTACATTAATAATGCCAATGGCGCTCTGGAAGCCTTCCCAGAGCTGGCAAAACTGGATGTTGATGATCTGATTCAGCAATTAGATAAGATACCTGCTGATAAACGTACTTTTGTACGTAACAATGCTGGTGGGCATGCTAACCATAGCCTATTCTGGAAGGGTTTGAAATTAGGGACAGCTTTGCAAGGCCCATTAAAAGAAGCTATTGAACGTGATTTCGGTAGTGTGGATTCTTTTAAAGAGAAATTTGAGCAGGCGGCAGCGACTCGTTTTGGTTCCGGCTGGGCGTGGCTAGTACTGAAAGATGATGGCAAACTGGCGGTTGTATCTACTGCTAACCAGGACAGCCCATTAATGGGTGAAGCTATTTCCGGTGCTTCTGGCTATCCAATTGTTGGTCTGGATGTTTGGGAACATGCCTATTACTTGCAGTATCAAAACCGTCGTCCTGACTACATTAAAGCGTTCTGGAACGTTGTTAACTGGGATGAAGCTGCAAAACGTTATCAGGAAAAAGTGAAATAATTTTCTAACTCGTTTTCTCTTTTCTGCTATGCCGGCTGATATTACTGCCGGCATTTTTATTGATTGGGTATTGGTTTATGATGATATCGTCAGACTGATTTCAATAAGGAAAGTGAATTATGTATTATCCGCAGGTATATACAGGCAAAATTGAAATATCAGAAAAACTGTCTGCCAGTGCAATTAACAAACGGATGGTTGATGGCAGCCTGCGTCTGACTTCTCTTGGATTGGAAGGTGATGAACAGGCTGAAACCCGCGTCCATGGTGGCCCCGATCGTGCGCTTTGCCATTATCCTCGCGAACACTACGATTTCTGGAAACATCAATTTCCTGATCAGGAAGATTTCTTTATTGCTCCAGCGTTTGGCGAAAATATTTCCACAACTGGCCTGACTGAAGAGAATGTTTGTATTGGTGATATTTTCCGTTGGGGAGAGGCCATGCTTCAGGTAACTCAGCCTCGCTCGCCTTGTTACAAACTCAATTCTCATTCCGGTATCAGTAATTTTTCTGCCATTATGCAGGGGAGTGGTCGTTGTGGCTGGCTTTACCGAATTATTTTAGCGGGAAATGTTAGCCCGGATGAGCCTTTTGTTCTTATTTCCCGTAATAGTGATGTTTTGGTTAAAGAAGCGATAGCGATTGTTTTTAATATGCCATTTGATGAAGAACAGTATCGGAGATTGATGAGTACAGCTGGGTTATCCGCCAGTTGGAGTCTGACGATGCAAAAGCGGGTTATGTTTGGAAAGATTGAGGATTTTAACCGTAGATTGTTCGGGAAGTAATAAAATGTGCACGTGGTGAACGTGCACATTTCAGATTGCTGACTTTTAGCATCGTGACTATCTATCACTGTCAGGTTTTCGTCAATGATAAAACGAAAAAGTTTTTACTGGCAGTTTGTATGGACATTAAACGTCTTTTTATCGCATTTTGTTACTATCAGATGGATTTTAATGCTGTTTTAACCTTGCGGTTTAGCACTTTTTATTTATTACCGTGATATAGGTTCTTGCTGTTGGTAAACGCGAGGACGAAAAAGCCTATGATACTGCGCGTAAACGGATTCAATGAGGTTGAGTGATAAGTAAGCTGCGCTGGGAAAAAGACACTTCCCTTGCTGTACAAAAAACAGATTTAATTTAGAATTACCTCCGTTCCCCAAACAGTCCCTAAATCAGGTGAGTGAATTTCAGCGATTCCGACAATAATACCCGTTATCCAGAACAATCCTGTTGAGATAGAAACCAAGATGTCCGATATCAGTAATTTGCTGCGGGATCCGCAGTTTTTTTCCATGCTGCATAAACAGATGTTGCAGTTTGCCAGCTTGCAGCTGAATGATTTTCATCAGGCGGAAGATGTTGTCCAAGAGGCGCTGGAAGGGGCGATGAAGAATGCCGCTTCTTTTGCCGGACGAGCCGCCTGGAAAAGCTGGGTGTTTACGATCCTGCGCAACAAAATCTCGGACGCCTTGCGTATGCGTTATCGGCACAGCAGCGTGCAATTGACTGATGATATTGATGAGCAAAATTTCGAAGCGCTGTTTGATGAATCTGGTCATTGGCCGCGAAACGAGCATCTTCAGCGCTGGCATTTACCGGATGAGGCGGCCGAGCAGGAGCAATTCTGGACGGTTTTCGAGCTTTGTCTGACACAGTTGCCAACGCAAAACGCGCGGGCATTTATGATGCGCGAATTTATTGGTCTTGAGACTCAGGAGATCTGTCAGGAGATGGCGCTCTCTGTCAGCAACCTGAATGTGATGCTCTGGCGTGCGCGTATGCGTTTACGCGAATGTTTGTCACAACGCTGGTTTTCCCAGGAGGATAAATATGCTTAGTTGTTACCAAGCTACGCGCCTGATGTCTCAGGCGCTGGATGAAAAAATCGTGCTTTCTCAACATGTTCAGCTGATGCTGCATTTGCGAATATGCGACGGGTGCCGAAACTTCAGACAACAGCTTGCCGACCTGCGCACTATCACTTCCGCATTCGCTCGTGGCGAAAACGAGAATCAAAATAAAGTAACGTAGGGAAGGGGAATCAGGTACGATGGCGGTAAATCAGGCGATCAAGCGAAAACCTCCCACCGCCATACGTCACCAGATACAACTGAGCCGTCAGCCAAGTAGCGTGGACAGGCCAGGCATCCGGATAAACAAATATCTGAATCACCAGCGTCATCACCATTAATGCTAGAGCAGAGAAGCGTGTCGCTAATCCGACAATCAGCAGCAGCGGAAACAAATGTTCTGCGGTTGCGGCCATGACGGCAGCAACATCGGGTGGCAGCAGAGGAAGCTTGTACTCGCTGGTAAAGAGCGACACGGAGCTGTCGGTAACGCGCGGGATCCCTAGTTGCCAGGGTGTGCGTGCCTCCAGAATATCTATGTTTAATCCCACCACTTTGCTTTGGCCCGACAACCAGAATGTTGCGGCAAGGCTAATGCGCGCCAGAAGGGGGATAACACTTTCCTGTGCAATGTGTTGCCCTTTTAACACTAATATTTTGAGTAATGCCATTTTAGCGCTCCGTGTTGCTATATAGAGAAAGGATCAGCCCGTAGTGCTGCATGCGTTGTAAAATCTGCTGAGGCTCAAAAATTGCATCTTCCCTGGCGGCGATATCTAGGGCTTCGGTAAGACACCGACCGGACTGGATCATGGCAACAAATTGCATTTCCGCACGGTTGAGCAACATTATTCGCACGTCATCGTCAACACGGCACAGCAGCATATGTTCCGGCTGGAATGGGTCCAGCGCCATCTCGTTTTCACTTTGTTGGTGTGAGGCCCACAGGCTGAAGACAGCATAATCTGAACTGAAGAGCCGTACCGAAGGATGGATCTCCATCAGCAACTGTGCGGGATCGTCACCGGGGGCCGCTTCTGCCGTTTGTACGGCAGGGTCCGCCGCGTGCAGCGATTCAATAAACAACATTTCTAGCCGGGTGAGATCGCTCAGCCAGGGCCAGTCTGCTAATGGCTGAAACGTTGCAATCCAGTCCGGCAATTGCGCGCCATAGCCCGCCAAAACAGGAGAAGAAGGCGGTTGTTGACGTATAAACTCTGCCGCCATCGCACGGAAAAAGCACTCTCCGAGCTGGGCGAGAAGGACGGGGCAGTTTTCGGCCAGTGCGTCAATCAGCGATGCTATGACATTATTACGATAAATCGCAAAACGTACCGCCGGATCGCTACCGTTCCAGGCTGTCAGCCCCTTTGGTACCGTGAGGTCGGGGTCAAGAAGTGCTTGATACAGTTGTTGTTGCATTTTTCGCGTTCTCCGTAATGTAACGCTGGGCATGGCTGGCTTCGTTCAGCAACACGTCTAATGGTGGAATATTGCTGTCCCATTCGATCAGGGTGGCGATCGGCCCCGTTTCACGCAGGGTCTTGTTATAGAGATCCCAGACAGGCTCGGTCACATGACTGTCGTGTGAATCAATCAGCAGCAGGTCGTTTGCCCCATCGCGGCTTTCCGTATAGCCCGCCAGATGAATTTCACCGACACAGTGAAGTGGCAGCTCGAATAGCATCTGCCACGGGCAGCGATTATGGTTGACGCCACTGATATAGAGATTGTTCACGTCCAGCAGTAATCCGCATCCGGTGCGGCGTATCACCTCGGAGATAAAGTCAGTTTCGCTCATGGTTGAGGCACTGAACTCGATGTAGGTGGACGGGTTTTCCAGCAGAATGGGGCGACGCAGCGCATTCTGTACCTGATCGATGTGTTCGCAGACCAGTGTCAGCGTGACGTCGGTATAAGGCAGCGGCAGCAGATCATTGAGAAATAGATCGTTGTGTGTCGACCAGGCAAGGTGTTCAGAAAAAACGGCTGGCTGGTAGCGTTCAACCAGCGCAGCAACACGTTGTAAGTGGGGTTGATTCAGAGGATTTTCTCCTCCGATGGACAGGCCCACACCATGAATAGAGAGCGGATAATCCTGGCGAATGGCGGTCAGTGCCTGATGAAACGGACCTCCCGCAACCAGATAATTTTCCGCGTGAATTTCAAAAAAACCGATGTCGGGTTTATCGCGCAGGATAGCGCGAAAATGCTCCGGCTTTAACCCGATCCCTGCTCTGGTCGGAAGCCTATTTAGCATTAGGCGGTCAGGAGCGTCACGAGAGACGCTGTGTGGGGGTAAAGAAATTGTCATCGTATGAGCTCCTGCCTGATGTGCCTGGTGCCGGAATTACACTTCTTTAAATGCGTTTAGTTGACCAAAACCGGTCGGGGAGGTCGGGGACTTCATTTTTACGCAGGAACCCGCCGGTACCATTTTCCAGGCATTGCCCTGATAATCGATTTTTGAGGTACCAGCACAGGTGGTGCCTGCACCTGCTTTACAGTCGTTTTTCCCTTTCAGAGAAACGCCATAACATTTCTCCATTTTGCTGCCGGAATCCGCCATTGCTGAAGTGCTTCCCGCAATAAATACGCTGCCTAAGGCTAGGGCCAGTAATGCTTTTGTCGTTTGCTTAGTCATAGAACGTTCCTTTTATATTTGTGTAGAAGGTGAATTACTGCTTTGCTGAAACAAGCATTTGCTTCACTCAATTAGTCGCACTGCGCATCAATTTCTTACAGTGAATATGAGAAAAAAAATGATTTTTTTATAGTTAACTGATTTTTAATGACTTATTTTTGTGAATCAGATATCGGTCTGTACAAAAAACAAGATTGTTCTAGGATATTTTCCGTTTTTTAAGCGCATCCCTTCATGTTCATTGTAGTAGGCGTGAAAGTGAGGTGAGTTGTGGTCGCCGTAGTACATCTGTATCAGGATGCCAAAAAACTTCCGATTAAACTTAATAAAAAGCAGGCGTTAAAAGTGGTAAAAACAACGGTCAAAACCTGATGCCGATTAAAACTAGAAGGTAAAACAACGGCCTTTAATAAAGGCTTAAAATTTGCCCGTCATAAAACTATCAATGGAAAATGAGAAGAAAAAATTGGCCTTGCTAATGTTTATGTGCCCGAGGAAAAAGATAAATAAAATATGAATAGGATAGTTAAGTAATATATTTTCCAAAATGAACCGCTTTAATAACAATTTCAACTACGGAATAAACTTTTTCACAAACCAGTTAAATAATAGGTGATAAAAAATTGGCATAATAAAACCCGCAAATAAATAATTTAAATTACAGGCTCTTTAAACTTGCATTTCTGATGACGCGAAAATCCCCTTCGTTTTTTAAATAGGCTTGGATTGTCAGCGGTCTGAAATGTGCACGTAGTAAACGTGCACATTTTATCGCTTAATTATTAAGGATGAGCAATAAAGCCAACAGCTTCGTACACTTTATCCAGCGTAATCTGGGCGCGGGCTTTTGCCTTCGCTGCACCTTCTGCCATGATCTTATTCAGCAGGGCTTCATCATTACGGCAATGATGGAAACGCTCTTGTAACTCAGTCAGCATATCGGAAACTGCATCAGCCACAGCACCTTTTAGATGACCATACATCTGGCCTGCAAATTCTGTTTCCAGTTCAGGAATAGTTTTGCCGGTAACGCCAGCGAGGATATCCAATAAGTTAGAAACACCCGGTTTTTGTTCGAGATCGTAACGAACGCGGGGTGGCTCTTCTGAATCTGTGACTGCCCGTTTAATCTTTTTAGCTGCTGATTTTGGGTCTTCCAACAGAGTGATAACGTTGTTGCGGTTATCATCTGACTTAGACATTTTCTTTTCTGGGTCCTGAAGGGCCATAACACGGGCACCACCGGCTGGGATGAACGGTTCTGGCACAGTGAAGATATCGCCGTAGATAGCATTAAATCGTTGAGCGATATCGCGGCTCAGTTCAAGGTGCTGTTTCTGATCGATACCTACCGGGACCTGGTTTGTTTTATATACCAAAATATCCGCAGCCATCAGTACCGGATAATCAAACAGGCCTGCGTTGATGTTTTCGGAATGGCGGGCTGATTTGTCTTTGAACTGAGTCATACGGCTGAGTTCACCGAAATAGGTATAGCAGTTCAGGACCCAGCTTAATTGAGCGTGCTGTGGTACATGGGACTGAACGAAAATGGTGCTTTTCTCTGGATCAATGCCACAAGCCAGATAGAGCGCCAGTGTATCCAGAGTGCGTTTTCTCAATTCTTGTGGGTCCTGGCGAACAGTAATTGCATGTTGATCAACGATGCAATAGATGCAGTCATAATCATCCTGCATTTTAACCCACTGACGTAACGCCCCCATGTAGTTACCGATGGTTAATTCACCGGAAGGCTGCGCGCCGCTGAATACAATAGGTTTTTGGGCGTTTAGTTTTTCAGATACAGTGGGTTCATTCATTTTATTATGCTTCCTGAAGTTTCAAAGATGGGAGTCCAATTGTGGATAGCAGATCCGAGAAATTCGTTAATATGCAGTCTGGATTGCTTAATTCAATAGATTCACCGTAGTTATATCCATAGGTTAAACCAATACAAGGGCAACCCGCCGTTTGTGCTGCTAAAATATCATTACGGGAATCACCGACAAAGAGCAGTTCTTCCTTACGCAGTCCGAATGTGCCCATTGTTAGATAAACAGGTGCCGGGTGTGGCTTTTTCTTTTTAACATCATCACCGCCTAACACCAATGAAAAGTATTCACTGATACCGAAAGAATCCAGCAAAGGAGCAATAAAAGGTGTTGGCTTATTGGTGATGATACCCATTGGCAGGTTGTGTTTTGCCAGTTCGGCCAAGGTGACTTTGACTTCCGGGAACAACTGACTGCCTGTTGTTACCGTTGTTTTATAGAAATGGTCAAACAGCTCACGGGTTTCTTGATGCAGTTGTGTGGTCAATTCGACTCTGGCCCATGTCAACGCACGTTCGACCATAATATCTGCGCCGTTGCCTATCCAGACAGCAACCCGTTCTTTTCCCGGAGCAGGGAAACCTTTAGCTAACAGAGCCTGATCCAGTGCATCAGCCAAACCACCGGCACTGTCTACCAGCGTGCCGTCCAGATCAAAGGCGATAGCACGAATACCTTTTAATACCTTATTTGCCATGAGATACCTTTAACAATTCACTACGCATATTATCAATGACGGTTTTGTAATCTGGCTGACTGAAAATGGCTGAACCAGCAACGAACATATCTGCACCAGCGGTTGCCGCTTCTGCGATATTGCTGGCTTTAATACCACCATCTACCTCAAGACGAATATCATAACCACTTTCGTCAATAATTTTACGAACCTGGCGCAGCTTCTCCAGTGTTCCCGGGATGAAAGATTGGCCGCCGAACCCAGGATTGACCGACATCAACAGAATGATATCCAATTTATCCAAAACGTAATCAAGATAACTCAGTGGAGTTGCAGGATTGAATACCAAGCCGGCTTTACAACCATGCTCTTTGATGAGTTGCAGGCTGCGGTCGATATGTTCACTGGTTTCTGGATGGAAGGTAATGTAAGTCGCTCCTGCTTTAGCAAAATCCGGGATAATACGGTCAACCGGTTTTACCATCAGATGAACATCAATTGGCGCAGTAATGCCATAATCCCGCAGAGCCTGGCAGACCATAGGGCCGATAGTTAGGTTAGGAACATAATGGTTGTCCATCACATCAAAGTGAACAATGTCAGCACCTGCTGCCAGTACTTTTGCTGTATCTTCACCCAATCGCGCAAAATTTGCAGATAAAATGGATGGGGCAATCAGAAAATCTTTCATTATCTTCTCCAAATCATTTCTATCATCCCTTAATTGCGAGGCAAAAAGGGGGGATAAGTTAGCGATATAATGCCAAAAGTTCGTCTACTTTACTGCGGGCAAGGATATTCCTGCTGATAGTACGACGTGCTTTGACAATATGAAGTGAAGCCTGATGGTACCATTTTCGTGTCATTGGCGTATCGTGATTGGATATCAAAACAGGAATTGCACGTTCTGATGATAACTTAAATGCAATCTGTGCCAGATTTTCCTGATCTGCAATGTTGAAACTGTTGGTGTGATACGCTGTAAAGTTTGCTGTTGCTGACAGAGGGGCATATGGCGGGTCGCAATAGATAACCGAGCCTTCCCGTGCTTTGTTCAACGTGTGTTGATAGTGCTCACAGATAAAAGCGGCATTTTGGGATTTTTCAGCAAACCAGTGTAATTCGTCTTCAGGAAAATAGGGTTTTTTATAACGACCGAATGGTACGTTAAATTTACCATGAGAATTATAACGACAGAGGCCGTTGTAACAATGGCGATTGAGATAAAGGAATAACACGCTACGCTGGAACGGGTCGGTACTTTGGTTAAATTGTTCCCGTAACTGATAAAAATGTTCGGCGGTGTTGTATTCCTGGGTAAACAGAGGGCGTGTATGAGTGATAAACTCATTAGCCCTGAATTTTACTGTGTTGTACAAGTTAATTAGGTCACTGTTGATATCAGCGAGGATGTAAGAATCATAGTCTGTGTTCAGAAAAACAGAACCTGCGCCAACAAATGGCTCTATCAGACAATTACCGGCTGGCAGATGACGTTTGATATCATCTACCAACGGGTATTTTCCACCGGCCCATTTTAAGAAAGCGCGTTTTTTTTTCATGCTGTCAATTAATTACTCAATCATTCCAGAGCCGCAGATTGTACTCTGTTTAGGACAGCATATCAGCGCCTAATAAATATTGTTTTATTTTCTCAGATCTTGTTGCACTTGCTGCATCGTTCTGACCCAAGGTTTTTTCGCCTGAATTTCGGCTGGTAGAGATGAAACGGCCCGTTTGGCTTCAGAAACAGAACTGTAATCACCATGAATCAAAATAAACCAGGTTTTTCCATTACGTTTAGTTTCATAAACTTTGTAATGAGTGAGGTTATTCTTTTTAGCAAAAGCGGTCAGTGTATCTGAGCGGCTGGCACTGCTTAATTGCAAAGTGTAGTGGTTTGCCGCGGCTTTCAGCGGATTACTGCCGGCCACATTACTTTTGCTGGTATGACTTGTAGATGGTTTTGATTTAGCCGGTGTTTCTGGTTTCAGTGGACGGATATTTTCTGGTTTCTGCTGTACCGCTGGTGGCGGTGTTACTGTCTGCGGTTGCTGGGTCTGATTCAGATCTTGCACCGCATGATTTATATTACTTTGTTGCTGAGTCAGCGCATCAGGAGTATGTCCGGGTAATTCAATGCGCTGGCTTTCACCATTGTTAACTTGAGGCTGCTGAGGTTGTGTTGGGGTACCACTGACAGGAGGAATATTGATTTCCTGTGGCCTGTTAATTGTATTTGCAGTGGTATTCTCCGATGTGATGGATTGATTGTTATCGTTTTTGGATGGTGAACCTGATAAATCAATATTTTTTTCTGCAACATTTGAAGATTGCTGTTTCTCATGTTCAGTTGGTGCTTTTAAAGCAGAGCTGATAGCCATGATCAGCAGTAGCAGCACTAAAATTCCAATCCCGATCATCATTTGCTGGCGTGAAACTGCAAACTTGGGTTTGTTTAATGGTTGGCGTGATCGTGAAGGACGGCGGTCTGAGGTATCTGGTCTAAACTCGTTATCTGCCCTTTGTTCATTTTCTGATTTGAATTCGTCCATATGCCCTCCAAACAGAGCTAATACTGCCAATTGCAATTAAAGTCGGTCCGATAGGTTGACTTAACTAGCAATGAATGAAAATTTGTCTGATAAAGTAGCTATTTTATGACATAACAACCAGATGTATGCAAAAAAACATTTAATTTATTGATAATTACATATTTTCAGATGGTAAACACTGGCGGATAGCTTCAAGGACACAATCATGTCCAATGTCTGAACGAAGATTAGCTTTACCAATTTTTGTCGGAAGAATCAGATGTAATTTACCTGCTATAACTTTCTTATCTCGCATCATATGCGGGAGATAAGCTTCCGGTGGCATGTTTTTTGGCCCGTATATAGGCAGATTTGCCCGCTCCAATAATCGGATAATACGTTGAGTATCTTGCTCAGAGAAATTATCAACCAGTTGGGCTGTTCTGGCTGCCATAACCATTCCTGCGGCAACCGCTTCTCCGTGTAGCCAGACGCCATATCCCATTTCTGTTTCAATTGCGTGACCAAATGTATGACCAAGATTCAGCAAGGCACGCAGGCCGCTTAATTCTTTTTCATCTGCTGCGACAACTTCTGCTTTCAATTCACAACAGCGCCGGATGCAGTAAGCCATTGCCTGGTCATCAAGAGTGAGCAGTTTATCCATATTATTTTCAAGCCAGCTAAAGAATTCGCTGTCGAGAATGATACCGTACTTAATTACCTCAGCCAGACCGGAAGAAAGCTCACGGGCTGGGAGCGTTTGCAAGCAATTAAGATCGACCATCACAGAGGCTGGTTGATAGAACGCACCTATCATATTTTTGCCAAAAGGATGGTTTACTGCGGTTTTTCCTCCTACAGAGGAATCAACCTGAGCAAGAAGGGTGGTAGGAACCTGAATAAAACGGACACCACGTTGATAACTGGCAGCGGCAAAACCAGTTAAATCACCGATTACGCCGCCACCGAGAGCAATAAGGGTTGTATCCCGGCTATGGTTATTTTCTAGTAAAGCAGAAAATACGTCATTTAATATGGAAAGAGATTTGTACTGTTCACCATCAGGCAGAATAACTTCATCTACTTGAATCCCGGCTTGTTGCAAGGTGGCTTTTACTTTTGCCAGATACAACGGAGCCAGAGTTTGATTCGTCACCAGCATAATCTGCTGACCTGCTTTTAGTGGTGCAAAAGCAGAAGGATCATCAAATAACCCTTTGGCGATAGTAATTGGGTAGCTACGCTCCCCTAAAGTAACAGTGATCTCTTCCATAGCAGCCTTCGCCTTCATTATTTATCGCTGTACAGACTTGCTTGAATCAGTTCTTTTCCAGTAACTCAATGATTTGGTTAGCGACAACTTTAGCGCTTTGTTCATCGGTACGGATAGTGACATCAGCAATTTCCTCATACAGAGGATTACGTTCGTTTGCTAAATTTTCTAAAACTTCGCGTGCTGGTGCATCAACTTGAAGTAAAGGACGTTTCTTATCGCGCTGAGTGCGTGCTAACTGTTTTTCAATGGTGGTTTCCAAGTAGACTACGACACCACGGGCAGACAGGCGATTACGAGTTTCTCTGGATTTAACAGAGCCCCCGCCAGTCGCCAGCACAATGCCTTGTTTTTCAGTGAGTTCGTTAATCACTTTTTCTTCGCGTTCGCGGAAGCCTTCTTCACCTTCCACATCGAATACCCAGCCCACGTCAGCTCCGGTACGTCGCTCAATTTCTTGATCGGAGTCATAAAACTCCATATTGAGTTGCTGAGCTAACTGACGACCAATAGTGCTTTTGCCGGCACCCATAGGCCCAACCAGAAAGATATTACGTTTCTCTGCCATGTTTTTGGTATTACTAAGACTATTCGTTAATGATAACCCGCCCCGCCAATCAAATTAGCAGCGGGACCTAAACTGAAACCTCATGAGCGGTAATGTGAGATCAGATGAGAAAATTATCTCAGTACATCAGCCAGTTTTGCAACTATATAAATCAACCTTGAGCTTCTTGTGATAGAAACCCCGGTTTTATTGGCTTATTATTGTGATGTTAACCCGACCACTCAATTAGCTAACTCTTGTATGCTAAATCGGACTCAGCGTCAAATCTATAAACAGGGTTAGATGAAAAAATCTGCGCATAATCATACGTAATAGCTGAATTTTTCATTGTCAATTCATTGATATAACAGTTATATTTTTTGTTTTGGCTAAATATCCATCAATTGAGGCGTAATAAATATCACCAGCTCACGGCGGCTGTGTTTATGACCTTTTTGGCTAAATAATGAACCGAGTAGCGGGATGTCTGATAGATAAGGTACTTTTTGCATTTTTTCACCTTTTTTCTGTTGAAAAATCCCACCGAGAATAAGGGTTTCGCCATTTTTTACAGTAACTTGAGTTATGATTTCCTGTTTATCGATGGTTAAATTCTCACCTCCACCTTGACTGATTGAGATTCCCGGCATGTTTTGGCTGATTTTCAGTGAGAGTCTGATTTTATCTTTTCTCAGTATATGAGGTGTGACTTCCATCCCAAGTACAGCTTCTTTAAATTGTACGGTACTTTTCTCTTTTTCCTGACTGACGTAGGGGATATCAGAGCCTTGTTTAATGCTGGCTAGCTGTTGATGTGAAGCGGTTAGTCTTGGGCTGGCAATAATATCCAGTTGGTTTTCCTGTTCTAAGGCGCTGAGTTCCATTTCCAGCAAACTGGTATGGACGCGGGCAATATTGAACGCAAATCGGTGCATGTTGTCGCTGGCGGCTTGGTTGATATTGAGGCGGTTTATACCTGTTGATGTATTAAGTTGATCTCCTATCGGTATCCCCCAATAGATTCCCAGCTCATGCAATGCTTCCCTGCTGCTGGTTACGATATGTGCGGTAATCTGCACTTGCTGTTGTGGTGTATCTATTTCTTTTAGCCAGCTTTTTATCTGAGCGATTGCGATGGGGCTATCCTGCAAAATCAGGCTGTTGGTTTCAGGATCAAAATCAGCTTTACCCTCTTTGGTCATCAGTGAGGGTATATTTTGTCTGAGATTAAGGGCAATTTTTTCTGCGTCTGCATATTGTAATGCTGTTGAGAGGTACTGAATCTCAGCTTCATTGATTGATTGATCAAATAACTCAATAGGTTGCTCTGCTATTTCTGTTATTGGTGGAGCAAAAGGGTTTCTTATTTCTGCAATGCAGATAGCAGGCAGAAAAATGATAAACAGAATAAATATTTTAGTCATAAAATTCTTCATATGAGGTTTCTGACAAAGTCATTTTGACATTGAGAGATTCGCCTGATGGAGAAACAGAAAACTGTTTAATCAGCAGCGGCGGGTATAACGCCTGTAATGCATCAAGAAAATTCAGCATTTGTTCATAGTTTAAATAAATCGTTATTTGCCAGAGCGTTTTTTCCCCTTCATTTTTACGTTGCCACTCAATAACTTGCCCGCCAGAATTTATCAACGGTTGTTGCAGTTGTTTTACTGCGGTAATTTTTACGGTGTTTTGTGGTGGCTGGTTAAGTTCATTTTCTATTTGGTTTATCTGTTGCCGTATATCTTCCAACTGAGGTAACTGATTTAGCTGGTTATTGGCTGATTTTGTATTGGTTTGTTGGGTGATTATTTCCTGTGTCAGCCCAATTTCCCGTTCAGCTTTCTCTTGCCAGGAGAAAAGATAAAACAGGGTCAGGACCAGGATGATGATAGTTTGTTGCCAAATAAAGAGCAGCCAGGTGGGTTTGGCAAACCACCATAAATAGTCATTTTTTATCATCGGGTATCTCCGTCTGCCAGTTCGCGTCAATAATAAATTGCCTGATTTGCTGCTCAGTGGTGGTCATTTTTTTCAGTTGAATTTCAGATAATTGCCCGTTGTTTTCGAGATTATCCAGCAGCGATGTCATACTGGAATAATCCAGACTGTTAGCAACCAATTTCAATTGACCTGCATGGTCATCGAAAGCGGTTAGCCAACTTCCTTCCGGTAGTAACTCAGGTAATTCATTGAATAATCTCAAATGTTGCTGATTCTGTTTCAGCCGCGTTTGTTGTTGTTTTAATTTATAGGCTAGTTTGTTGTGAAGATTGAATGCCTCTTCTGTCTGAGTTATCTGTTGTTGTAAATGTAATTGTTGCTGGTTAAGTTGTTGTAATTGTCTTTGATGCTTGTTAATCGTTTCCAGTTGTTTAAACGACATCCAAATGAGTACCGCCAGCCACAACGCTAATTGCAATAGGAGAAGAATGGTCCACCAACGATAGCGGGATTTCAGTCGGGTTTGTCGCCAGGGCAGAAAATTAACTTGATACATCATTTGTCATCCGGTCTGAGTGCCAAGCCACCGGCTATCACATACTCCATCAGTTGAACTGGGAGCGGTGGTTGATAGTGACGGAATGCTGCCAGCATATCCCAGGAGGAAGTGCCTTCAGGCAGAGCTTCCTGCTGGTAGCTGCTGTAATAAATATTCTTTTTAGTTATGGATGAGGCCGGTAATTGGCTAATAACCTGTAGTGGAGAAGCTGCGGTATTTGCTGATACCAGGTCATAAGCAAAGGGGGCATTAGCAGGAGATACCCACAACCAACTGGATTGTTGCCGGTGTAACAGCCAGCTATCAGCCGGAACGCCAGCATATTGCGCTATATAGCGTAGTGCACAGGGGGCAATATCAATGGCGTCCGGAAAGATTTCTGCTTGTGCAAGGCATTGTAGCCAGATATTCAGATCTTTCTGACGGGCGGCGCTGATATAGGCGTTTTGCTCGATAATACGGTAATCCAGAGCCAGTTCACGGGTGTTAAAAGGAAATTGTTTTTCGGCGCTGGCATTGATAAACCAGCCTTGTTCCGGCTCTTTAAGACTGATATCTGAAGGTAAAGTCAGATTTCGCTGCAATGTTTGCTGTACAGGTAAGGCAAGTCTGAAACTGATTTTTTTGGGTAATTTTTGGCGCCATTGATTTAATATATCGCATAATATCTCTGGCCGCTGTAAACGACCTTCTGGCATAACCGCATCAGATAAAAGATATTGCCAGCAGTGGCGAAGCTGCCAGCCATTACGGCGTTTTATGGCTGCGACGGCACGAATGGCTCCATTTTGGATGTCCAGTCCGACATACCACTTTGGTGAGTACATATGACGATCTCCATATCAGTAATTTTAATAAAAGACCATATTCAAGGTGCTGTGTAACCTTTATACTACGTGCCGATTGTTTATAAACCACCCAACTAACGTGGCATGGGAAATTTCAGGTGAAGTTCGTAAAGTATTTTTTAATCTTTGTCGTGAGTTGCATTTTTCTGGGAACAGCCTCGATTTTTGGCATGTACCAATATATCGAGCCTCAGTTACCTGATGTGGCGACATTAAAAGATGTTCGATTACAGACACCAATGCAGGTGTTCAGTGCGGATGGGGAGCTTATTGAGCAGTATGGTGAGAAGCGCCGTATGCCTCTTACTCTGTCCGAAATTCCACCTGTGATGGTGAAGGCATTTATTGCAACGGAGGACAGTCGTTTTTATGAACATCATGGCGTTGATCCTATAGGAATTATCCGGGCGGCATCTGTGGCGATGACTTCAGGCCGTGCTTCTCAAGGGGCCAGTACCATTACTCAGCAACTAGCGAGAAATTTCTTTCTCAGTCCTGAGAAGACATTGATGCGTAAAATCAAGGAAGTTTTTCTGGCCGTCAGGATTGAGCAGTTACTGAATAAAGATGAGATCCTTGAACTCTATCTCAATAAAATTTATCTCGGTTACCGGGCTTATGGTGTTGGGGCTGCGGCTCAGGTTTATTTTGGTAAGAATGTCAATGAGTTGACATTGAGTGAAATGGCCATGATTGCCGGTCTGCCAAAAGCGCCTTCTACTTTTAACCCGCTTTATTCTTATGGCCGGGCGATTAACCGCCGGAATGTGGTTCTGAGCCGTATGCTCGATCAGGGCTATGTTACTCAGCAGCAATATAATCAAGCCAGAAGTGAAAAGTTGGTGGCTAATTATCATGCGCCTCAGATTGCTTTTTCTGCGCCCTATTTGGCTGAGATGGTACGTCAGGACATGATTGAGCGTTATGGCGAGAATGCTTATACCGACGGTTATAAAGTTTACACCACGATTACCCGCAAACTTCAGTTGGCTGCCACGGATGCGGTGCGTAATAACATCATTGATTACGATATGCGTCATGGCTATCGCGGGGCGCAGGAAGTGTTGTGGAAAGTGGGTGAACCTGCCTGGGATAGGGGACAGATTGTTAAGAAGCTTAAGGCCCTGCCAAATTATGGGCCGTTAATGCCGGCGGTTGTGACCAGCACGGGAGCTGATCAGGCGACGGTGATGCTGGTTGATGGCAGCAGTGCAGAATTGCCGATGGCGGGTGTCCGTTGGGCCAGAAAATTCAAATCTGATAGTGTGCAGGGTGCGGTTCCACGTAGTGTGAATGAAGTGGTTCAGGCTGGTGAACAGGTTTGGGTTCGGAAAGTAAAAGATATCTGGTGGTTGTCACAAATGCCGGAAGTTAATGCGGCTTTGGTTTCTATTGATCCTAATGATGGTGCTGTAAAGGCGCTGGTGGGTGGGTTTGATTTCAGCTTAAGTAAGTTTAACCGTGTTACGCAGTCATTACGTCAGATTGGTTCCAATATTAAACCGTTTCTCTATACCGCTGCGATGGATAAAGGGCTGACGCTGGCTTCATTGCTTAATGACCTGCCAATCAGCCGCTGGGATGCGGGAGCCGGTACTGACTGGCGTCCGAAAAATTCCCCACCAACTTATGCGGGGCCAATTCGTTTGCGTCAGGGATTAGGACAATCGAAGAACGTTGTGATGGTTCGGGCAATGCGTGCGATGGGGGTTGATTATGCCGCTGATTATCTGCAACGGTTTGGCTTTCCGGCACAAAATATCGTTCGTACAGAATCTCTGGCTTTGGGATCCCCATCATTTACACCAATGCAAATGGTGCGTGGGTATTCGGTCATGTCCAATGGCGGCTATTTGATAGATCCTTATTTCATTACCAAAATTGAAAATGAAGATGGGGATATTCTGTTTGAGGCAAAGCCGAAGATTGCGTGTCCGCAATGCGATATTCCGGTGATTTATGGTGATACTGTGCGTTCAATCGAACTTTCTGAAAACTCGATTGAAAATGTAGCTCAATCTCAGGTCGGGCAGCAGGAGATATTACCGCTGCCTGAATTAGAGAAGGTTCCGGTAGTTGATGGTGGTGAAGATGGGCAAAAATATGCGCCTCACGTTATCAGTACCCCTTTGGCATTTCTGATCCATGATGCTTTGAATACCAATATTTTTGGTGAGCCAGGTTGGAGCGGTACGGGGTGGCGTGCCTCGCGCGATCTGAAACGTCGCGATATTGGTGGTAAAACCGGGACAACCAACAGTTCAAAGGATGCCTGGTTTTCAGGTTATGGGCCGGATATTGTGGCGACCGTCTGGATTGGTTTTGATGATCACCGTAGAAGCCTTGGTCGTACAGCAGCCAGTGGCGGTGAAGCGGGTGCTAAGAGTGCGCAGCCAATTTGGGATGACTTTATGAAAATTGCACTGGAGGGTGTTCCTGAAAAAGAAGTAGCCGCCCCTCCGGGTATTGTTTCCGTCGTGATAGATCGTAAAACAGGTAAACTTGCTGGTGGAGGTGGAGATACCCGCAGTGAGTATTTCATTGACGGAACTCAGCCTACAGCGAGTGCGGTGCAGGAAGTTGGCACAACGTTGATCGAGAATGGTGAAAGTCAGGAGCTATTCTGATAATAAATCAGGCACAACGGGAAATCCGTTGTGCCTGTTAATTTCAGCGGTGGTGTAAGTATTTTTGCGCCAAAAACAGGGCGCAGACATTTCGCGCTTCGTTGAAATCAGCGTGATCCAGCAATGACATCATATCGGCTATTGGCCAACGTATTTGCGGCAATGGTTCAGGTTCATCCCCTTCCAGGCTTTCCGGATAGAGATTTTCAGCAATAACAATGTTCATTTTGCTGGAAAAATAGGACGGAGCCATAGTGAGTTTGGCTAGTTGCTCTATTTTTCTGGCGCCAAAACCGATTTCTTCTTTCAATTCACGGTTAGCTGCTTCAAGGATACTTTCACCAGAGTCGATAGCACCTTTGGGAAAGCCTAATTCATATTGCTCAATACCTACTGCGTATTCACGGATGAGTATCAATTCATCTCCAATGACCGGGACGATTAGAACTGCTTCCCGGGTTGCTGGACGCATCCGTTCATAAACGCGTTTTACACCGTTACTGAATTCGAGATTTACTGACTGAATATGAAATAGACGTGAATGGGCAATGTTCTCTATGTTCAGGATTTTAGGGTTTTTCTGGTCATTCATAGTTGCCCCTGATGGCATTAATATTTGGTTGATTTGAGTGTCTGTGCATTATTACGTCATAAATTATTTCATTAACCTTAGGTTTTATGATGAAATTAGGTACACTCCATAGCTTGACTAAATATGGCCGATTATTTTGATAAATGATAGTGATTATCGCTTGTCATTGTTGTTACTGTTATTTTTATCCTCTTTGGAAATAGATCTGTGTTATAGATAATTCAGAGAGTGATTATATAACTTGTTGTAAAATAAATTAAAAAGATAGATAGAAATAACCTGATTCAGAACTGAACGTGTGGTTGCTATTTTGCAAACAACAATAGCAATATTGTCATGGATGTGGGGGAAAAATGAACTCAACAGCCGTTATATTGGCTATCTTGATGATTAGCCTGATTATAATGGCTTCTTTTCTGATTTTCAGATGGAAGCCGCATGATAACGCCCGTTATCTGCCTTCTGTTGCTGACCCGACCTATCGTAAACTTCATGCTGATGAATATCAGGCCATTGAATGTTATCTGAAGCAGGTGTTGCCACTGGTTTTAACCGACCGTATCAATAAAACAAGCGGGTTAATTCTGACGGACAAAAATGATACGGTTTATACTATCTGTAATTCCATTACCCGGTTTTCTGTTGCCTCAGATGAACCACATAGCTGGCGTTATTACATTGATATGGCAGAAGTTCATTTGCCATTTTTCCTTGAGCCTTTTATTAAACAACAGAATATTATTGATGTTGTTCACACTGCGGGAATACCACTTGTTATTTCGATTAATGGTCACTTCCTGAAAGATTTTCAACGGGATTTTCCTTCCGCTCCGGTAGTTTCAGATGTATCCCATCAGCAGGCATCGATCCAAAAAAATGGCGATACCAGCGTAAAATTACAAAGTATCCGTAAAGAGACTTCGGAAGAATACCGGTTAAATCACTCATCGGGTATTTGGGAGGGAGGATTCTTGTGTCTCGGATTTTTTATTTGGTTCCTTGCGTTACTCTCACCGATACTGTTTTTGCCGTGGCTGATGTTGATTGCTGGTACTTTAATGGCTGTCAGCTTTTGGCCGTTGTTCTGTCCGTCTTCAAGACGCAGGCGCCAGGATATCCACTGTTTTACCGGTATGCCAAAACGGTGGGGATTATTTGGAGAATTTGAACAAGGGCAAATGAGTAATATTTCTCTTGGTGGGATTGATTTAATATACCCACCTCATTGGGAATCTTATGTTACCTACGATCTTGATCAGAAAATCAATATCGATATTTACACTAACGGCCAGGTAGTCAGGCAAGGGCATTATCTCTCTTTGCACGATGAGGAGAAAAATCACCCTTATCACCGTTATGGGAAAAATCTAATGATGATTGGCGGCAGCTTGCTTATTATGCTGCTGCTCTATTTTTATCAGCCGGTTAGTGTACCAATGAAACTCAGTTTTGCCTGGTTGCGTGGTAGCAGCACGAAGGTTGTCACTGATGCTAATACGATGAAAGAGATGGCGTTGCGGGTCGGGGATGTCCTGAAAGCAAAAGGGGTTGGTATGTGTTATATGCCGCCAAATAATATGAACGGCAAAGGAGACACTTATTTTTCTCCATTCGATTGCTCAGGGATATATTGGAATAGTACTCATTCACTGCCAATCCAAGAATCGGAAGTTATAGAAAATGCGGCTAAACTGATTGCAACTGTTAATAAGCAATTACGTTTACAGGAAAATAGCGATGTAATTAATCCAGGTCTTGCTCAGGAAATTGCTAAATCTGGTATGATTTTATTGGATGATT
Source organism: Photorhabdus sp. RM322S (assembly GCF_042879395.1). NCBI lineage: Bacteria > Pseudomonadati > Pseudomonadota > Gammaproteobacteria > Enterobacterales > Morganellaceae > Photorhabdus > Photorhabdus sp. RM322S. The sequence goes on along the minus strand of NZ_JBHFKW010000006.1, from coordinate 162,915 downwards.
TTCCTGATATCATCTTGAAAACTAAAAAATTATGTGGAAAAGAAGCAGACTGTTTTCGATTGAAGAATGCTTTGGTTAACTTGGGTAGTGCCAATGATTGGACAACTTTGTTAAAGAATACAGAGGATGGCAAGTTTGATGATATCCATGTTTTATTGCGTCCAGCGGGGGCTGAAGCTCTGGGAAAGCTGGTTGATGCGACGACATCGTCATTTATCTACCGGGAAATAGATAAAATAGCAATCCTGCTTAATAGCCCTTCTCCGGGTGGTGTTCTGCTGATTAGTGATGAAGGTAAACAGCTGGTTGAATATATCACGCCGGCAATTGTTTCTTATGACCATAGCGCGTTAGAACAATGGCGTGAGTTACAGCGGTTATCGGATACGGTGTTGCAAACACCATTTGAGACAGTAGGAATTATTACAGAATTGTCCGTAGATACTAATGGAACCCGCCGGATTGTGTTACATAGTGCACTGGATTCCATGACGCTGATCCGTTGTATTGGCACAACGCTTTTACTTTTGGTGCTTTTGACTATTTTGGTCATTAATTCGGTGTTAGCTGTTAAGAAAAATCGGCAAAACAAACAACGTCTAAGCAAAATCAGGCAGTATTACGATAGCTGTTTTGATACGGCTTTCCCACCTACACGTTGGTGATAATCAGCAATGGTGTGTTAGGCTTGGCTTTTTCGCCGGAGCTGATATTGGGAGAAAAAAATGAAAGATAATTCAGACTCCAATCAAGCTGTCCGTCTGGATAAATGGCTGTGGGCTGCCCGCTTTTATAAAACACGGGCTATGGCACGGGAAATGATAGACGGTGGTAAAGTTCACTATAATGGTCAACGAAGTAAACCGAGTAAAGTGGTTGAACTCGGAGCTGAAATTAAACTGCGTCAGGGTAATGATGAACGTACGATTGAAGTTCTTGCGTTAAGCAGCCATCGGCGCGGTGCACCGGAAGCTCAACAACTTTACCGGGAGACTGAAGCGAGTATGGCTAATCGGGAAAAAATAGCGATAGCCCGTAAAATGAACGCATTAACTATGCCTCATCCTGATCGCCGGCCGGATAAAAAAGAAAGACGCACGCTGATTAAGTTTAAAAACACCAAATTAAGTGAGCAGGAATAACCTGCTCCAGTGAGAGATATTTATGTTTAAACAAGACCAATTACACCGCTTTTTGTTTGAGAATTATTCTGTACGTGGTGAGCTGGTTTTAGCCAGTGAAACTTACCAGCATATTCTGGAAAATCATGATTACCCGCAGCCGGTACAGCAATTATTGGGAGAACTGTTGGTAGCAACCAGTTTATTAACGGCGACACTGAAATTTGATGGTGATATTACTGTTCAAATTCAGGGAGATGGCCCGGTAAAACTGGCAGTCATTAACGGTAATCATCAGCAACAAATGCGCGGTGTCGCCCGTATTGACGGATTAGTTGCTGAAAATAGTAGTCTGAAGCAGATGGTTGGCACAGGCTATATGGTCATTACCATTACACCAATTCATGGTGAGCGTTATCAGGGTGTCGTTGCATTGGAAGGTGAAACGCTGGCAGAATGTCTGGATGATTATTTCAGACAGTCTGAACAGTTACCAACCCGTCTGTTTATCCGTACCGGTATTCAGGATGGAAGTATCGCTGCCGGCGGTATGTTACTACAGATTTTGCCAGCAGCGGAGCAGGGTAGTGCAGACGTATTTGATCATCTGGTACAGCTTACTGCAACCATTAAAGGTGAAGAGCTATTTTCACTGGAAGTTAAGGAGATTTTGCATCGTCTTTATCATGAAGAGGATGTTGTATTATATGAGCCGCAACCCGTTGAATTCCGCTGTACTTGTTCTCGTCAACGTTGTGCTGACACGTTAGTCACACTTTCTGATGAGGATGTTAATCATATTTTGCAGAAAGATGGCAACATTAATATGGAGTGTGAATACTGCGGTACACACTATATTTTTGATGCTGATGATATCGTTGAAATCAGGTCAGAAAAAAAGAGCCGGTTACACTAATATTTATCTGTTTTAGGGCGCGGATCCGCGCCTTTCTATCAATATCTATAATATTCAAAGGCTTCTTTCGTGTCTTTCGTTTCAGATTACGCCTAAAAAAATGATAGGTTTTCAATTTTTTGATAACAATCGCTGTTAATTAATCATAACTATTTATTATTGCTTACAGAAAAAGCGTGACTATCCAGGACCCAGGAGCAATAACATGAGTGTTAAAGGCATTACCCCGCAGGAACTCGCGGACTATGGAATCCATGATGTTAGTGAGATTGTTTATAACCCAAGCTATGAGCTGTTATTTTTAGAAGAAACTAAACCTTCACTGGAGGGTTACGAGAGTGGCACTTTGACCGACCTGGGGGCTGTGGCTGTCGATACGGGGATCTTCACTGGTCGTTCCCCCAAGGATAAGTATATTGTCCGTGATGATGTTACCCGTGATACCGTATGGTGGGCTGACCAGGGAAAAGGCAAGAATGATAACAAGCCATTACAACAGGAAACATGGACACATCTGAAAGGTCTGGTTACTCAACAGCTTTCAGGCAAACGTTTGTTTATTGTTGATGCTTTCTGTGGTGCGAATGCAGATACACGCCTAAAAGTCCGCTTTATTACAGAAGTTGCATGGCAGGCTCATTTCGTTAAGAACATGTTTATCCGCCCCTCAGATGAAGAATTGGCCGGATTCAAACCAGACTTTATTGTGATGAACGGTGCAAAATGCACTAACCCACAATGGCAAGAGCAGGGTTTGAATTCTGAAAACTTTGTCGCATTCAACCTGACAGAGCGTATGCAGCTTATCGGTGGTACCTGGTACGGCGGTGAAATGAAGAAAGGAATGTTCTCAATGATGAACTACCTGCTGCCATTGAAAGGTATTGCTTCAATGCATTGTTCTGCCAACGTGGGTGAGAAGGGCGATGTTGCTGTTTTCTTCGGCTTATCAGGTACAGGTAAAACCACGCTTTCTACTGATCCAAAACGTAAGCTGATTGGTGATGATGAACACGGTTGGGATGATGACGGCGTATTCAACTTTGAAGGGGGCTGTTACGCGAAAACTATCAATCTATCCAAAGAAGCGGAACCTGATATCTACAATGCAATTAAACGTGATGCATTGCTGGAAAACGTGACTGTACTGGCAGATGGCACGGTTGATTTCAATGATGGTTCAAAAACTGAAAACACCCGTGTTTCTTATCCTATCTACCATATTGAAAACATTGTTAAGCCGGTTTCTAAAGCAGGTCACGCGACCAAGGTCATTTTCCTGACGGCAGACGCGTTTGGCGTGTTGCCTCCGGTATCCCGTCTGACACCGGAGCAGACTCAATATCATTTCTTGTCTGGCTTCACGGCAAAACTGGCTGGTACAGAACGCGGTGTGACGGAACCAACACCAACGTTCTCTGCCTGTTTCGGTGCCGCCTTCCTAAGTCTGCATCCAACTCAATACGCGGAAGTCTTGGTAAAACGCATGCAGGCCGCAGGTGCCAAGGCTTATCTGGTGAACACAGGCTGGAATGGTACCGGTAAACGAATCTCTATTAAGGATACCCGTGGAATCATTGACGCCATCCTAAGTGGTGATATTGAGGAAGCTGATACCACGACATTACCTATCTTCGATCTGGCGGTTCCGACTGCGTTGCCTGGTGTTGATACTGATATTCTTGATCCACGTGATACTTATGCAGATAAATCTCAGTGGGAAGAGAAGGCGAAAGATTTGGCACATCGTTTTGTCGACAACTTTGATAAATACACGGATACCCCAGCAGGGGAAGCTTTAGTAAAAGCGGGTCCTAAGCTGTAATTGTGAGTATAAATAAACCTCATCCGTATGGGTGAGGTTTATTGGGGATTTATGCCGCAGGAAGGTCAAACAGCAATATTTCACTATCATCACCGGCGTTAAGTTGAAGATGGGTTTCATCCCGGATCGCCAGACCATCGCTGGTGGTTGCCTGTACACCATTAACAGTCACTTCTCCACGTATCACTTGTATCCAGATATAACGGCCGTTCTCTGTAAGATATTCGGGAGTTTCATGATTTTTCAGTATCCAACGCCACAAGGTCATGTCTTGGAAGACTTTTAGTGAGCCGTCTCGGGTATCGGGAGAGAGCACTAATTGGCGACCTTGTACATCATCAAAACGGCGCTGTTCATAGCGTGGTGTCAAGCCGGTTTTATCTGGAGCAATCCAGATTTGATACAGATGTAATGGGTGATCACTGCTTGGGTTATATTCTGAATGACGAATACCCGAACCTGCACTCATAATTTGGAATTCACCAGCGGGTACCTGCTCTTTATTTCCCATACTATCTTGATGTTCAACTGCACCGGAAAGCACATAGGTCAGTATTTCCATATCCTTATGTGGATGGGTCCCAAAGCCTTGACCTGCTTCGATGAAGTCTTCATTAATTACTCTCAGCGCTGAAAAATTCAAAAAATTAGCGTCGTAATAGTTGGCAAATGAGAAGGTATGCCAGCTATCTAGCCAGCCATGATTGGCGTGGCCGCGATCTGATGCTTTGCGTAAATAGATCATATTCAAATCTCCTCAATGGTTTTTACAGTCTAGTTGAGAAGAGATAACATAAAAGTCTAAAAACCTAACTTAATTATTCAAATATTTTGAAAATATAACAATCGGATTGATCAATAAAAAAAAGCCAGCACCCGGCTGGCTAAAGTAAACACTGGAAGCAATGTGAGCAATGTCGTGCTTTCATCTTTACCCGGAAGGCGGTTCATCTGAAAGCGATACGAATGATAATAATTATCACTATCGATTGTAAAGTGTTTTTTCTGATTAAATGGAAAAAATTGTGGGGAATTTTATCAACTATTTGATAAATATTGATATTTTTATAGGTGTGGAGTGGCATTTAAGAGAATGAGAACCATTTCTCTTAGTCGATTTATTGAATGGTTACCTTAAATTATTCAGGAAATTTGACATGACATTAAGCGTCTTAGTAAAAACCGTCGTAAACGCTTATCCAGTATTCATCTATCGAAATTATTTTATTAATGGTTAAAAAACGCTCAGAGAAAATGAAAAAGCGGGAATTTAACATTACTGTAGCCAACTACTTTTTTGAGGAATGTTTTGATGAAATAATTACACTGTAATGAATTTTATGTGACACTAAATTACAAACGTTATCTAAAATCCAATTTACCCTGAATTTGTTTGTTCTGATAGTTGTTTAATTTATATATTCTTACAATATCTTAACATCATGAAATATATCCTTTCGGTAATCATATGTGGCATTTTTTTGCGTGGATCGTGTTAACAGTTTTGACAGCCTGGGGAATGATTAATCATTCATTAGAGCAAAATTATCAACAACAAACAGTTTCATTTAATATCCTTTATCGGGAATTGAGTGAAAAGCTTGCACAGCATGATGCCATTATATCGCTGATGGATGCTAATATCGGATTGGAGCAGTTACAGGAAAATTTTCAGCAAATCATCGGATTACAGGAGATCCCGGTGAATGTATTAATATTCCCTGTAATCAGTGAAGAGGGAGATGGAAGATATTGGCTTAATAGTACAAACAACAGTATCCGATTATTGATTGATCTCAATATCCTTATGAAAAAATTATCATTATTGTCACAATTTCGATCGGTACAACTGGATTGGAATAATCGTCAATTGATTACATATGGGCCGGAGAAAGAGCAGCATTTTTGGCACTGGGAGAAAAAGCTGACCAGTCGTTTTCAGCCTTTCGTGCTTAAAGCCAGTAATAATCAACAATGGTCGCAACTGCCGTGGGGTTATATTACTTGTCTCAGTTTCTTGTGGGCAGTGATTATTTGTTCTATCTTTTTAATTCAAAAGAATAAGAGATTAAGGAAAATTTCTGATTTACGGGCACATTTCTTTGAGTTCACCCGTTTGAATACCATGGATGAGGTGGCAACGGGTATTGTTCATGAGTTAAACCAGCCTTTGACGGCGATTATGAGTTATAACCAAACTGCACTGCGGCTAATGAAAAAGCAGCAATATGATAAAATCACTTCAATACTGGATTCATCAATCTTACAAACTCAACGTATCGCAAATTTATTAACACAATACCGCCAAAAGCTGACGACGGGTAGTATTGTACTACAGGTTGTAAATATTCTATCGATATTAGGTCGGGTTGAAATATTGCTCGGAAATGAAATCAAAGCGGGGAAAATAAAGGTCATAAAACATATTTGTGATGATTTACCAATGATATTCACCGAACCATTATGGGTAGAGCAAATATTCCATAACTTAATAAATAATGCAATTCAGGCACAGCAAGATCACACAAACCATCAGAATTGGATCTGTATTGATATCACCTATACTGATAACATGATAAAAATCGTAATTGCAGATAGTGGACCAGGATTAAGCGATGAAGTTTTGAAAAACATCTTTATTCCATTCTTTACAACACGCCAGCAGGGAATGGGGTTAGGTATGACTCTAACGGAGACATTAATTCAGAAACTTGGTGGTGATATTCGTGCTGAAAATTGTGAAACAGGTGGTGCTCGTTTTATTATTTGGTTACCAGTCAATAAAGGTAAGGAGGAGTAATGGCAGCAGTGATTTATCTCATTGATGATGATGAAGCGATTCGTGATTCAATATCTATGTTGTTAGAAACAATGAATTGGTCGGTAACTTCATTTCCTGGCGCTCAAGAATTTCTTGATGATATTGATAAGACAAATATTTCAGATCTTCAGGGATGTATTTTATTGGATATTCGTATGCCGGGAAAACCTGGGTTGACATTACATGATGAACTTCTAAAACTCAACAATACATTGCCGGTGATTATTATGACAGGGCACGGAAATATTGATATTTGTCGCCGTGCTTTTAAAAATGGGGCTTTTGAATTTTTAACTAAGCCTATTGATGCAGATTTATTGATTGAAACAGTTTCAAATGCATTATTATCTCATCAGGAAATATTTAAGCAATGTCAGATATATAAGCAGTTGAAAACTAAATTCAGCCAGTTATCTGAGCGTGAAAGTGAAGTAATGGAAATTATTCTGGAAGGAAAAACCAGTAAGCAAATTGCTCAACAATTGGCATTATCACCACGTACAATTGAAGTTCATCGGGCTAATATATTTCATAAATTAGATATTCATTCCTTACCACAATTAGTAAAAGAATATGAGCTATTTAAGTCATTATCTTATGTTTAAGTATTTCTACTAAGCCGGATAAGTAATCAACCTAATAGATAGAGTCTATAAATCTCATTAAGTTAGAGCAGGATAATTCATCAACTTAATGAGGTTTACCTATGAAACATTCTCTTCTCTGTACTATCCTGGCGACAGGTTTATTTGCTCAAATGGCTTTTGCTACATCAACAATTACTGAACGTAATATTTCGCTTGAAACAGCAAATAAATTAGCCTCTGAGGCAATTCAATCCTGTCAATCGAATAATTATAACGTGACGGTTTCTGTTGTTGATAAAAGTGGGGTTTTGAAAGCTGTTCAGCGTATGGATAAAGCGGGTTTACATACCGTTGAGGCGAGCAAAATGAAAGCTTATACGGCATTATCTACCCAAAGAACGTCAGATGAAGTAATGAAATCTGCACAATCAAATCTTGGTGCTCAAAATATGGTGCACATCCCAGGTTTCCTGCTGATGGCTGGTGGTGTTCCGGTGAGGTCGGGTGGTGAAATCATTGGTGCAATTGGTATTGGTGGTGCACCTGGGGGTCATTTAGATCATCAATGTGCCCTTGATGCAATTCAAAAGGTTTCATTAGAGTTTTGAAGCTTATAATATGAATTGTCGTGATTGTTAATTGGGTGTTTGTAATAATTAATTTTTGTTGTGGTGTTAAATAAATTTAAGTTTTTTAGTTTAAAGAGGTTCGATGTATAGCATCGAACCTCTTTCTTTTTTCTGGAGTAAAGGTGTTGCACTTATTATGTGAATCGACCACATTAAAAAATGCTTCGTTTACTGACAAGTCAGAAATAATAGGGAAATGTTTTATTACGTTTGTCACTTATTAGAAAATAACTATAAGCTATAAAAGTGGTTTTATCGTTTGGTATCTAGAATAGTAAGCTGGAAGATGAAAAATAAAAATAGTATGAGGATCTATTAATATGTCACAAGGCAAGTATTTGAAACCCCATTGGGGAGTCGCAGATGTTTGAAGGTTATTTGAGAAATACCAAACTAAATCTGTTTGATATGGAAGAAAACTTAGCTGGTTGGGCGCGACGTTATGGTGATGCGTCTGTACAGACCATCACTGAGGCTAGAGATCTGGATATTTTGCTTGATACAACCAAATCATATAAATTTATTTTTAATGTAGAAGGACAACTGATTATCGGGAGTATCAGTAAAAAGGTTAATTCGAAGATGCTTTCTCACCCAGTTTTAGCGTCAAGGGAGGGAGGAAGTAGAGTTATCAGTGCTGGTTATATGTATCGATATAGGAACACCGTGTATTTAGTGAATCATTCTGGTCATTACAGACCCTCCGTAGGGCGTTTATTACCAGTTTCGGGATTCATAAGAAATAACTTTGGTTTTAATACTGAAATTGTTCAGGCTGAAACATTTAAGCATGGAATATTGAAGTTTTTTAGGTAACGAACTTCACATTCGGTATTGTACCGGACTCAGATTATCTAAATAACTTTCCATAATACCGCTACACTTTTACTGTTCCTGCTCGACTGCCCGGGAAGAGTGAAGCGGCGGCCATAAATCGATTTACTTTTCCCAGTAATTGCCACATATTGGCAAGTATGATTTCGTGTGACGGTCTCGTGTAAAGACTGCCAAAGTCGTTCTATTTTATTAAGCCAGGATGAATAGACAGGTAAAAACAGAAGATGAAATTTATGGTTCTTTTTCAACCAATTTTGCACTTTACAACTTTTGTGGATCACATAATTATCCAGGATTAACGTCAGTTTTTTCGCTTGACGATAAGTGTGTTTCAGTTTTTCTAACAGACTGATAAACAAATCAGAATTCTTTCTTTGGCCGCCAACATAATCGACTTTTCCTGTCCGGGCATCAACACTCCCTGCCAGATAATATTTCTGATTTTGGCCGGGGATGGGGATACGTTTTTGCTGACCTTTCAAACACCAGTCAGCACCGATTTTGGGATTGAACGCGATATCGACTTCATCTTCATAAAATACAGGATATTCCGCATCCGGTATTTTGAGGGTCGGGGCTGCTCTGCGCCAGACGATATTTACCCGGGAGAAATACCGATAAAGTGTGCTAATGGGAAGCGTGATATTAAATAACGATTGGATATTTATAGCTAATAACTCAAGGCTCCAGCGTGAGCGTAGCCATCCAAATTGTTGGGGAGAGTACTGTAACAACAGAGAAAAAACAGGAAAAAGCGGATTTAAATTCCATCGGGATGGTCGTCCCGCAGGAAGACTTTTCAAACCGTCAATCCCGAACAAGGTAAACCAGTTTATCCATCGGTTAACAGAAGAACGGGCAGCACAAAGCGTTTTAGCTACCTGAGTGACAGAATCGCCACGATGTAACATTAACATCGCCATTAACCTTCTGGCGTGGTTTTTATCCTGCGTTTGATGAACAACTTTTTGCATCAGGCGACGTTCGTTTCGGGGTATAGGTGCTATGATTGGCATCACTCAGTCCGGTTGGGTGGTTTTTTTCTTTATTGGTGATTGATCAGATCGCTCAAACCGGATTGAGTTCCCTCAAAGTGATCTACTATTTTGAAAAGTTATTTATATAGAATTAAAAAACTCCTTCATAACCCACTCCGAATCACTGTTATAATCTATTTTTTCAAAAAGACGTTTATTACTCATTGTATCACCGGGAAAAAGTTAGTAACTGTACTTATATTCTCTGTCTTCTGTTCTCCGTCTGTTATACGATAGGTCGAAAATTTCGCAATTCTTTTGGAACAGATAACTTATGAGTATGTCGATTCCCGGCACTGAAAACGTTCAGGGCTTGCTTGAACGTGTGTTTAATCAACCAACTGGCTGATATGGTCGGTTATAAATTCCCCGTGTTAGCGTACTGTTAACACGGGAGGATAATCATTTCATTAACAAGAGATCACACAAATCCATTTGTAGACTCTTAAATTTTACAAATATTCTTTAGGTATATTTGATATCTGCTCCTCTAGTGACCAATTTTCTGGCTTGGATTTTTCGGAATTCCACTTTGCGCCTTTATCCAACCACTTAGATCTGTAATTTTTTAATGCTGTTAAAGTAGCATCTTCATAGCCAAATTCCACCCCACAGCAATCACAGATATCAAACGTTGGTGAATTGCCATCTTCACCCCACGGAGGATCTAATTGTTCTGCGCCACATACACGGCATACATATAATCTATTATTTTTGTGCATTGAAGTAATCCAAATTTGTTTTATATCCATGATCTACTGGATTTGGTTTAAACATTGTTTTAGGAACACCATCCGCATTTTTTACTGCGAAAATATTTGTCTCTGAATTGTAATATAAAGTATCTCCGTTAGCCCGGGTTTTGATTAAAGTTCCTCTTGGAGGATTTTTAATAAAATTATGGGTGGCTTCAACATATTGTTTTGAATTCTGATATTAAGGGAATTCACTTTTATGTTTATCCCAGTGACCATAAGCATTTGCTACAGGTTTTTTTTTCTTCGTTTCCGTCCATATTTGAGTTTCTTTAGTTTTGCCTGAATCTATTGTGTTGCCAACATTATGATTCTTCCCAATAATTGAAGCAACGGAAGCTTTACTGCCGATAGCTTCATCAGTTACTCAAGAGAGCTCCTTTCTGGAGGAAAAATTTGGATGGCTTTGACATGTTAGCAAATTTTTATAGGAGAAAAATACCGACTAAAAATCAGTACGTTGTTAATAACTACCCCAGCCTTTTAGCTGGGGTAGTTATTATTTCTTATTTTCAGGATAATTATAGTGGTCTGGGATCTTATAATTTTCAGGAATTTTCGGCCAATTATATCGATCTGTCCAACCTATCATTTCTATATCTTCACATATATTCGCGAAAAAATTGCTTAGATCCATTGAGTTAGCTCGTGCTCGATTTAAAGCAGCTTGAACAGCGATCATATCTTCCTGATCAAGTGCTTTTTGTAATAAAGAAAAAGCATCCAATAATCGATTGATACTGAGATTCAGTTCCTCATCCAGATTGAGTGTATAATCTGTATTTCCTTCATCATATAATTCACGTTTGGGAATATTACAGATTTGAGCCAGTCTAACTAACGCTTCTTTTGATTCGTTCAATGAACTGATTCTAGTCAACTTTTAGCCTCCTTCCCTTTCCTGCACGAGTTTTATCATCGTTTATAGTCCCATCCAAGTTAAGAGCGAACTTGAACTTATCTTTACTATGAAATACTTCTAAATGGTTCTTATGCTTACCATCTAAGTAAAATTGATCCCCTTTCCGGCTTAGTCTAAAGCCGTCGCGTCATAAGCCACGGAACTAATGGTAGCGGCGGTGCTGGCGGTAATTTATTCCGTCCCCCGCTATCACTGTAGCCACCGCAATGACTGTAAAAACAACTGGATTCAAAGAGGGGAAAGAGCCCGACTTTCTGGTCGGGGTCTAATCTATTATACAGTCCGTTTAACTGCCGCTAGCCAATCTTCCCACATAGCTGGATCTGCTGGGCCAGTTGAATCATCCCAGATCGTCCAATCCATTGATCCTAATAAACAACCAATATCATCAGACTTTGTCAATTGGTATTCATGCTCCAAAAAATAAAACATAGCTTTGTAAGCTTGTTCTATTGTAATCATCTTATTGTCCATTTTTACTACCTCTTGGCTTCAGTGAAGATAATCCTGTCTGAGGGTCATATGATTTAGGTGGATTATTTATCCCTGCATTTATCACTGTATCTCCACGAGTTTGAACCCAAGCTTGAGTGCCATCCGGCAACATGCGTGCAGACCAACTGTTACCATAACGATCACCACCTAAAATAGCCGTTTTATCATTTGCAACATCCAATATTAATTTTCTATTTTCAGGTGTATCGGCAATGTGTCCTTCTGCTTTGCGGAAAATATGCCCAACTCGTGAATTAGGAATAGTTACCTGACTATTTGATCTTACAGATGATTCACTATTAGTACGTACATTACTTCCCTTCCCTATGTTAGTTGATTTATTTCCTTCAATAATCGAAGCAACCGAAGCTTTGTTGCCGATAGCACCACCAATACCGGCAGATTCTACCGCCTCTTTGGCTATCAGTGCACCTTTTTCCCAGGCAGGCAGCGAGTTATACAACAGCCCTAAATCGTTCTGGTTTTCTGTCGTCACAAACTGGCTGATACGATGGGCATCCTCAGCCGATAAGTCAAACATCCATCTTAAGCCACTAATAGCATCCGCTGTTTTTATCCCACCGTCCATTTCGGCCTGATAGGTCAGAGTGCATAATCCACCGTTCCCGGCACAGTCAGATAACATGTCTGCCCGTTGTGCTGCACTCAGTTTGTTGTATTTGTTCCAGATTGCTTCGGTAGGGGTTCCTTGCTTATTAGCTTCTTGAAGCTCTCTAGCCAGATTGTAGGCATTCATGGAGTTTAGGTGGTTAAAGAGAATGACAATTTCCCCGGCATTAGCCCCACTGTTAGCGCCTTTGGCGCTATTGGTTGCAATGGCCCCTGCAACGCTACCAATGATTTTGCCCCCCGCCTGAATTTTCATTGGATCATTGAATGTTTTATCCAATGTTATCGCGGCCAGTTCTGCGGCTAATGCCCCCGCAGCCGCCCCTTTGGCATCTCCGCCGCCAATTTCCGCCGCAAGGGCAGAAACCGCCGCATGGCTGATGGCTTTTCCGGGTAAACCTAACACCTGACCATTATTGCCAATCAACCCGGCCCCTTCGGCGTTAATCTGGCTGCCAATATTGGCCAGTAATGCGGTGATAAAATTGTCCTTAAAACTACCGCCATTGATGGCTGTACCCAGGCTGGAACTGATAATGGATTGACCTGCTACCCGTTGAGCCACTTTGCTCCAGTCACCATTGCTGAGTTTAGGTAATGTCGTTTTTGCTGGGTTAATTTGCGTGCCGTTGGCGGCTTTATCCCATCCCATGACGTTATCAAAGCCAGCCAGAGCGCCACCTATCGCCATTGAAGTGACCGTTGATTTGACTGTCTCACTGTTTCCCATATCCTTAAGGGTTTTCGATAGGTTTCCTTCATTATTAATAAGCTTAACCGCTGCCGTAGCAGCTAGAGATGAGATACCCGCAGAAACTGCGCCGTATGTGGCGGTACTCACTGTTGCTGCTGTTGCAGTACTGGCTCCGGCTGCGGTAGCGGCACCACTGGCTGCACCAGCGGCACCATTAGCAGCAGCTACAGTTACCCCGGCCCCAGCTGTGACTACAGCAACGGAGATAGCGATAACAGCAGAAACGACAGGATTTAAATGCTGGCTCTTATGATCCCAATTCTCATAAGCATCCTGAACTTCATTCCAGTTTACATCTTGACGTTGGCTTAACTCTTTTAACCAGGCTGTTTCAGAAGTGTTACCAAGAGCAGCCAATACCGCCTGTAAGGATTGTCCTTTCTGTGTTTTGATATCAGCACTGATTCCATTTGCGGCATCAATCGTTAATTTTCCACCGATGTGAACCGAAGGCAGCACCCATGTTTCTGCCCGATGACCACTATCTCTGTTCTTAATGAAAAATCCTTTAGACTGGCTAATGGTTTGTTCAAAAGAACTATTTTTAACGGCTTTAAAGTTTATTTTTCCATGTGTACTGGTCAGTCTGGCATTTTTATTTGTTTCAATTTTGCTGGCTTCATAAGTACTGTCATCTCGGCTGAGTAAATTAATATCTCCATCAGCAATAAATTCAGTCACTTTATTGGTTACTGAATGATGAGTGGTAGTTGAAGTCTTCTTTTTACCGTACCACTTACGTTTAGTACTGGAGGTTGTATATTCAGTAACATCTTCTTGTGCTTGTGCATAAAGATAACCACCTTTAGCAGCAATATTCATTACACCTTTAGCTAAAAGTTTAGTTGCTTGAAATAAAAGACCTTCTCCGGTAAGAATTGTTAAATTATTACCGCTATCTAATTTGGCTTCTTTATGTGTAATAGATGAGCTGGAATCTTTATTTTCAGTGTCTACTGCGGATTTAAAGTATGTATATCCACCAGAAGTGAGGGTCATATCACCTTTAGAAATTAAACTTGAACCTTCTAACTTTATATTATCATTAGCTATTAAATTTAATTTATCCCCTGCATTAACAGCAGTAACATGGCTTATTTTACCTTCTTTTATCAGACTACCTGCATAACCATAAGCAGCAGATAAATTTAAATCTCCACCAGAATTCATTAATATATTTTCTGTTGCATTCAATGAAGAGTTAGTTATATTTAAATCTTTCCCCGTAAATATAGAGATACTATTAGCTGTAATAGGAACTCCCCATAATTTAGAATCTTGAGAAGAATTTAATATAACGTCTTTTCCTGCGGTTAGTTCTAAACCACCAATATCTAGATTTATACCACCATTAATGGATATGGACTCGGATGAGTCTATACTGGTTTTACTTATATTTATTTTAATATCTCTGGCCGCAGTTAAAGTCGTGTTCTTGTTTTTTGTAAAATAATTAACGAAATTTAAATCTAAATTTGTTCCTGAAGAAAGTGTTAAATCTCCTGAGGAGTTTATTATATTACTTCGATCATCAATATCAGGTCCAAAACTAATTTTTGTAGATTTATTAGCGGATATTCCTGAATTTTTGCTTATTAATGAAACATTATGTCCTTTTAATACAGTGGAGGAAATATTAATGGCAGATGGAAATGATAGTGTATGAAAAAATTCATACGGTGCTTTGTAATAGGTTGAAAGTATAGATAAATCACCTGATTTAGAGATGATTTTAGAATCGGCAAGATCGACAAAGTTAGCATCTGATGAGATAATGTTTATATCTTTTTCGGCATTTAATCGTGCTGATTTTAAGGTAAATCCATTGGCATTTAATATAAGATTATTTTTAACTTTGATATCATCAGTTTCTGAATTTAATAAATTTAATGCTTTTTCTTTACAGCCAGGCGTATTCAAGTCATTTTCATTAATAAGTTCCTTATTGGATGTAATTTTAACCTCTCCAAGAAAATCAATAACTAAATTCTTTCCAGAAGATAGCATTGTCTTATCTATGAATGGGTCAATTTTTGTTTTATTAGAAGGATTATTCCGAATAAGATCCCAATCTTGCTGTTTTATATCTGTGTTATTTCTATCTAATACATGTATTTCCCTAGAGTTTTCCAGCTTATTTCTGTATTTATAGTATGGATTATTAAATATAGGATGTGAATTATTTATTATAAAATGTTGATAAGTATTTTCATTATATAGACCTTCAGTATTTATAAATTTAGTGCTTGTAAAATGACTTCCGGTCAAAAATACATCGCCTTTTCCATGTATTTCACTGTTTACATTTAATAAACTATCACTATTTATATATAAATTTCCTCCGGATGAAATTAAACTGCTATCATAATTTTCTATAAAGAACCAATTTTTCATGTCACTGAGATCATCAACATTACCAAAATCAAGAAAATAGTTTTTTTCAGGTTTAATATTATAAAGGAGATAAAGATCTCTTATATTGAGCATTTTATCAGACCTGGCAACTAAATCACCTTTATTAGTCTTTATGGTAGCAGATCTGTTTTCAATAAGATGACTTTTATCTCCTTGTGCATTTTTCTGTATCCACATATTATCGTTGGCTTGTAGCAGAGCTTTGTTGCCTGTATTTTTCACCGTGTCGCCAAATATTCGCATATCTCGGCCAGCAGTCACACTGCCTTTATTACCCAGAGTGGTACTTTCCAGAGTAATATCTCGTCCCGCTTGTACTGTAATATTGGGCGCAATATGGGTTTCTTTGCCAATAATATTCAGGTCCGTTTTAGCCTTAATATTTCCCAGTTCAATTTTGCCATTAACATTTAAGGTAATATCACGCTGGTCACTGGTTAACTCTTTCAGATTAACGCCGATACCATCTTCTGTGGCAATCAAGCGGATTTTATTCGCATACATACCACCTAACGCTTTGGTATCAACCGCTAATTGAGGTTTAGTTCCTTCGCCAGCAATAGGTTTAACTGTGCCGTCTTTTAAGCTGATTCGGTTGGCACCTTGCGTCAGGGACAGATTATTCGCCTGAATTTTTCCATTTAATTCCGTCGCTCGACTGATAATATCGACATAATCCGTCGCCTTGCCATCCAGCCCTTTACCGCCAATAGTAATCTGGCCTTTTTTAACCTCTAATGCTTCCAACGCGCCTTGTTTATCAAATTGGGGTTTACCCGTGGTCAGTGTGGCACTGGCCGTATTAATAAAACCACAGCCATCACAGGTAATGCCGTTGGGGTTGGCAATCATCACATTGGCTTTATTGCCGAAAATTTCCAACTGGCCTTGCAGGTTAGATTGTCCGCTACCGGTCACTTCATTAATAATCAGTTCCGCTGCTTTTCCATGCAGATTAGGGTTAGCGTTAAGTTGCCCTGCCAGTTGTGATTTAGCCGCTTGAGTGGCGTTATTAAGTACAGCACCCTGAGTGGCAACGTTAAACTCTTTATAGGTGTTGTGGGATATCCCCGCGTCATTCGGCGTGGCAATATTCACCACCGGGATATTGCCCTGGTTTTGTACCTGAGTATGGTTATTGTCCGGTGTTATTCCGGCAGCAATCGCCGGGTGGAGTGGCTGAATTGCCGTCAGGTAAATTAAAAGATAACTCGTGCCTCTCACCACAGAGTTGTTGAGTTTACTCATCGTACTTTCCCTTTTGTTTAATTTAAGTGTGACAAAGTCAGTGATGCTGACCAATAAATGACCCGGTTCTGCGGTCAGGCTGCGGTGATAAAAGGGTCATCTACCCACAGAGAATATTGATGATTTAATAGTGACATCATTAAACCATTCTAATGTGTAATTAATTGACTGTCAGAATGAATAGTATGAAATGTGATCGGCGATAGGTTTTTTAATCCTTACAATGGGGAATCTGTTATATTAAATGCCGGAAAATCACGATAAGGCTGGAGATATTGTTTCCTTGCGCCAGAGGCAGGACTCTTTCAGTTTTTGCGTGAGGGTCTCTGGCAATCGAGCAAGAACGAGCTCCCACGATGAAAAGACCAGTAAAAAATTTCATCATTAAAGGTAAGAGGTCGTAATGAAAGATTGTTTAAAGCGGGTAAAAAACGCAATGCTATACCGATATTGGAAGAGAAAATGTCAGGAAAAACGAGTTTTAAGCTGATAAATGAAGTGACGAAATGACAGTATTAACCCAATAACAAGAATATGAGATTCTATTAAAACCTTTTACAGGATTAACTATACCCTTCATCTTTCAAGCTGCTGCTTTGTTGGCTACTTTCACTCACCCCAGTCACATCGTTATCTGTGCTCCTGGGGATTCGTTCACTTGCCGCCGCGTTGCAACTCGAAATCTATTAGGTATATTACAATGACATATAATATTTTTTTATATTGGCAATTATTTCTTTAACTTCATCTTTATAAAGTTTTGTTTCATAGAAATCGGGTTTAGGAATATCTTCCCAATAACCACAACCATTATTATCATATCTCA
Organism: Photorhabdus sp. RM322S; assembly: GCF_042879395.1. NCBI lineage: Bacteria > Pseudomonadati > Pseudomonadota > Gammaproteobacteria > Enterobacterales > Morganellaceae > Photorhabdus > Photorhabdus sp. RM322S. Next base: position 145,097 of record NZ_JBHFKW010000006.1, on the reverse strand, counting down.
AGATACGTCGTTTTGCTCCGATGATTCTAACAATATCATTGTAAGATACAGCGAATACAGAACTACCAAAATCATCAATATTCTCTGTTGAAGCTTTATAAATATATGATGATTCAAAATCTTCTGGCACATCTAAATAGCTTTTCATAATACCGATACAGTTGGTCTATTTGATTAATATCCGAGCAATGCAAGTCTGATACCTGATAAGCCGCACTAACTCATCACTCTGCTATGCATAGCGCACAACCCTTGCTACACAAGGCGTTGTCCGAAGTGGAGCACTATTTTGGAAAATTATTTAGTTTTATGCTATTCGTCTGGTATTACCTACTGCAACGGAATCCCGGTTAATAATAACAGTTAACCTATCAGGTACGTTTTTCGCTAAAGGAAAAATGAGCGCGGGTACTGAAGGTAAAAGCTAAATAAAACCGGGACGAAATAATATCATCAGCATGGAAAATATATAGAGTAATACACATAAAACTCACATCAGCATTATGTAATAAAAGAATATTGCATAATTATTGTGTGCGATATCACGAAAAGGCATCTCCTCCTGATTCCTCCTCCCTATTAGTATCAAAATTAGGAGGATGCTGCTTTATCTGAGACATTATTTAATATTTCCAATTTAATTCATTCGCAATAATATCGTCGATAATTTCTTACTATTAAAAGGTCTGATTATGGTAGCTCACTTCTTGAAAAAGGCTTATTCGGTCATATTAAGCGGTTCATTCGTTTTGCTGGCAGGCTGTGATAACAATGGTTCTTCACCTAATCCCCCTAAAGAGCCGATAGCGCATCTCCCTATCAAAATACCGGGTGAAGTTGCTCGTGCCGGTGATCTTCAGGCCGTTATCCACTTGGTGGATATTGATAAATTAAGTCAACGCGATCCGATAACAAACCGTGATTACAGTACCAATACCCTCTACCTATGGAACGATGAAAGCTGTGATGCCCTGGCTTCTCCCTCATTAAGCTGGAATGATTTCAGTGCAATTCCTACGGGCAGCGATAGTTATGGACCTTACTGGGTTGTGCCGTTAAACAAAAACGAGGGCTGTATTAATTTTATCGTGCGTGATGGTAACAACACTAAATTGATCGACAGTGACCTGAGAATTTCCTTCTCCGATTTCAGTAACCGTACTGTTTCTGTCATACCCGGCAGTAATCAAATCTATAGTAGTCGGGCGGAAGCCTTTGAATCTGTGTTCGGTGTTTCCCAGGCTTCGGCACACTGGGTCGACAATCAGACACTGTTGTGGTCAGGTGGAGCAGATAAGCCTTATGTCCGTTTATATCATAGCCGGAGTAAAGTCGTAGCCAATGACCTAGGAAACTTTACCGATAGCTATCTGGCATTAACACCGACTACCTTGAGTCAGGAAACGGCGGATCGATTCCCACACTTGCAGAAATTAACAGCGTTCCGCCTGCCAGAAGACACGGATATTGAAACGTTACTCACCGGTGATCTGGTCGTGTTGGCGACCAATAAAGAAGGCCTGTTATTATCAGCGACTCAAGTACAAACTGCCGGCGTGTTGGATGACCGTTTTGCCGATGCGGCTGACACGTTGGAGTATGGTGCGCTGATCAATGATGCAGGTGTTACTTTCCGTTTGTGGGCACCTACTGCTCAGGATGTCGGGCTGGTTATCTACGATACAGATAAACAAATAATCGCCAACTATCCAATGAACCGTGATCCTGCTAGTGGCGCTTGGTCATGGCAAGGTGACAAGGAATTGGTTGGTGCTTATTACCGCTATGTTGTAACGGTGTACCATCCACGTTCCCGCAATGTGGAGCATTATGAGGTTACCGATCCCTATTCCCATAGTCTGTCGACCAATTCGGAATACAGTCAAGTAATTAACTTGGATGATGTGACGTTGAAACCACAAAACTGGGATAGCCTGATTATGCCGCGTTCGCAAAGTACACCGGCGGACATTGCACGCATGGCCATATATGAAGCTCATGTTCGTGATCTCTCCGTTGCAGATAACACGGTGCCGGAAGCTTGGCGCGGTAAATATCTGGCTCTGACTGCTAACAACAGCGATATGTTCAAACATCTTAAAGCACTGAGCCGGGCAGGAATCACTCATATGGAGCTGTTGCCAGTATTTGATTTGGCTTCTGTTAGTGAATTCAGCGACCAAGTAGCTGATCTTAATCATCCATTCAGTCATTTGTGCCAGATCAATACAATGGTGAGAAACAGCCGCTTTGCTGATTATTGCGATGGGTCACAGACAGTCGGTGAAGTGTTACAGGAATTGCTGAGTGGTGATAATGCCGATAACCCGCAGGTACAAGAGCTGAATGCGATGATTGCGGAAACCGATTCCTACAACTGGGGCTATGATCCGTTCCATTACTCAGTACCGGAAGGCTCTTATGCCACAGATGCGGAAGGTTCGGTACGTATAAAAGAGTTTCGCGCTATGATTCAGGCCATCAAGCAGCAACTGGGAATGAATGTGGTCATGGACGTAGCGTACAACCACACCAATGCTGCGGGCCCAACAAACAAATCTTCCGTGTTGGATAAGATAGTCCCTTGGTACTATCATCGCCTGAATGAAATCAGTGGTAACGTTGAATCTAACACCTGTTGTCACGATACGGCACCAGAGCACCGCATGTTCGCTAAACTAATCGAAGACTCATTGGTTACCTGGGTTAAGGACTATAAGATCGACGCATTCCGCTTTGACTTAATGGGTTTTCATCCCAAGGCACAGATGTTATCGGCGCTGGCAAAAGTACGCGCGATTAACCCATCGGTCTACTTCTTCGGTGAAGGTTGGAATTCCGGGCAGGACGACCGTTTCGAGATGGCTTCACAGATTAATCTTAAGGGTACTGGGATTGGTACTTTCTCTGATCGATTGCGTGATGCAATACAGGGTGGTGGACCGTTCGATTCCGCTGACAGCATTCGTATTAACCAGGGAGTGGGTAATGGTGCCGGGACTTTACCTAACGAACAGTCTTGGTTAAATGCTGATGAGGTGCGTCATCTGGCGGATCTGGTACGTTTGGGGATGGCGGGCAATCTGGCTGATTTTGTGTTGATCGATAAAGATGGGGCGGTGAAAACCGGCAGAGAAATTGACTACAAAGGGGCTATAGCCGGTTATGCTGCTGATCCAATTGAGGTGATCAATTATGTATCCAAACACGATAATCAAACGTTATGGGACATAATCAGCTACAAAGCTGCGCGCGAGGCGGATCTGGCGACACGGGTTCGTATGCAGGCAATATCCCTCGCTACTACATTCCTTGGGCAGGGACTGGCTTTCGCTCAACATGGATCGGAACTACTACGTTCTAAGTCTTTTACCCGTGATTCCTATAATGCCGGCGATTGGTTTAACCGTGTCAGCTACACTTACCAAGACAATAACTATGATGTTGGTATGCCAGGCTTGCGTGATGATGGTGGAAATTACGCATTGATTGAACGAGTGAAAAACGTAGTGGATAAACCAGGCCAAACTGAGTTATTGCAGATGACCGCTTTTTATCAGGAACTGCTGCGCCTGCGTCAATTTTCACCACTGATGACGCTTGGTGATGGTGCATCGGTTAAGCAACGTGTCGATTTCCGTAATATCGGGCCGAATCAGCAACTCGGATTACTGGTGATGACGATAGATGATGGTAATACCACCGATGATGACCGCGATTTGCGGTTTGACGGCTTGGTGGTGGTGATCAATGCTGCACCATGGTTTGCTACGGTGAGAGATCTTAATGTCAAGGGATTGAAGTTGAACGATATTCAAAGCGAGCTGGGCAACACCTCGCTGGCGGCTGGTATCAAAATAGCAAAAGATGGCTCGGTTACGTTGCCGGCTTGGTCGGTAGCGGTGCTGGTTTTACCACAGGATGGCGTTCGCGGTACTGGTTTGCCTGTCCGCAGGAAGTAACGCGCAGGAATTTTCCACTGTTTGCATCGGGGCGGTCTGGACAGATCGCCCATCTTTAACTTCAAAGGGGGACTCCCGCCGCTTCCCTTGCTGATGATAATTGAGACATTGTTTATCACCTTAAATTATCTGCGCTAATCGCTTTTGTTTTTCATCATCTTACTGCCTTCTTCAAAAAATGGATGGCTTTATAAGCTTAATTCTCTCTGATCACAGCGCCTAATAATTACAAGAGTTAATAACAGGCGTTGACATAATAAAAAACATGATGATATGGTTTTTATTTGATTGTGAATTATACAAAATTCTTAGTGGTGGCTTTTTGGAAAGGGTGGTGACGAGCCAGTACTCATTTAATCGCTTTTTACTCATAACCACACAGAGGGAGGCAAGTTGAACTTCCAAGGGTTACAGGCAAAGTACCGCCGTCTATTTCAGGAAAGTGCAGCCTGGAAACTGTTAAGAGCTGATAATTCCCCTTTAATTTTGGCATTTTTGGGTGAGTTATTTTCGGAGGATAGTGAAGTCCCTTTTAGTCGTGCCCGTGTGTCACTTGATGCAGAGCTGGTACGCTGTCGTGAACTTGGTCTGTGGGAAACGGAAACGGGGGCTGGCACTTATCTCAATAAATGGATTCGGGAAGGCTGGTTGCGTGAGATGGATGACACATTAACTAAAACGGATGCCAGTGAAATTGCGCTCCGTTTTAGTCAGGGACTTGATGAGCGCAGTTCAGGAACTACTGCGTCTCATCTTCGAATTGTTCAGGAAGCGGTCAGGGACTTTGCGGTGGCGATTAGCCCAAATGTCGATGAGCGTGTTACGCTTTTGGAAGATAGAAAATCTGAAATTCAGAGAGAGATTGATGCTCTAAGGGCTGGCGTTGTAACCGAACTGACCGAGGTTGAGCAGCGGGAAAGAATTCGTGAAATCTACCAGTTGGCTTCTGTTTTAACGGGTGATTTTCGCCGTGTTGAAGATGAAATTCGTCGGTTGGATCAGGAAATTCGTATTCAAATTATTGAGGGAGATTCCACCAGAGGAGATGTTCTTCTCTCTGTTTTGGAAAAAGAAGCGCTATTGGCTAAAACGGATGCCGGTAGTGCGTTTGAAAGCTTTTTTGATTTGTTATGTGATCAAAATAGAACTATGGAGTTGCGGGATCAGCTTCGAAGCATTTTAAATCGCCCGGTCGCAGAACACTTAAGTACCCCGCAACGGCAATTCTTAAGTCAGCTCATGCGAGAATTGAGCCGTGAGAGTGACCGAGTTTTTCAAATCAGACGAAGAACAGAAGAGAGCTTGCGTGCTTACATAGAGAGTGGCACTGCTCAAGAAAATCGTGCTGTTGATAGATTGCTTGGTCAATTGGAACGACTTGCTGTTGAATTGAGGAATGCTGATTGCGACTTGCAAACAACAACAGCTCTTTCATTGCCCGTTGGGGCGGCAAGTATTAGTTCTCCCGAAAGCATGCTCCTTAAATCACCCGATGAAAAGCTGGATACCTCTGGTGTTGAAGAGCGGTTTAACTCTCGAGAACCGAGTATACAGATGCTGGATTGCCTTGATACTGTTCAAATCCGATTGATCGCTGAGAGGGCATTAGAAACGTTAAAAGAGTTTGGTCCAATGACGATTGCATCTATTGCACATTATCACCCGCTTAATTCAGGGTTGGAGGAGTTAGTTGCCTATTTACGGGTTGCGAAATCTGTCGGGGCGGCATTATTGGAAGAGAAGGAATCAATTGAAATTAGTGACAAACAGGGAGTTCGCTTGCGGGCGTCTATCCCCACTTTTCTTCTGAGTGCCGACCTGTTTCCAGACAGTTTGGATGAATTGGTCCTGTAATGGTGAATAGAAAGTGGCTGTAGATATCATTGTGTGAGGGTTGGAATGCATAAAGACAAAAAGTTGAATAAAGATAATGGTACCCCCGCAACCCTCGAGAAGTCTGATTCAGATCCTCAGAAAGAACAGCAAACAGGGTTCTTCGATCAGTTGATAAAACATCATACTCAATCAGGGTATAACCCGCTTACAGGCACATCCGCTGTTGAATCTGATGTCGCTGCCAATAAAAGCTCATCCGTTGAAGTTGATGATGTGTTAGCCAGTGATCACTCTGAAAGTTCAAGTAGTAGCATGCCACCTGATGCGCGCCGGGTGCTGGTTAGCTTGCTGCGTCAGGGCGTTATATTGTCTTCGCAGAAAGCCAAGTTGTTTGAATCGCTTTGTCGATACCAATGTGCTGTACGCAAACATCTGTCAGAAGTCTATTTGAAGCTGGTTTTAGATGAGAAAGCGGGTGTCGCCTTTATAGCCGGTTTTCAAAATGAGGAAGATACCGAGTCATTGGGTATAGATGATGAAGAGGTTGTCTCTCTGATTAGCCGAAGGACGCTCTCTTTATACGATACGTTGTTGCTGTTAGTGCTGCGCAAACACTACCAGGATCGGGAAACGTCAGGTGAGCAAAGGATTATCATTGATATCGAGCGTATAGAATCCCATTTGACACCGTTTTTACCGCTGACAAACAGTACTAAATCTGACCGGAGAAAACTCAAGGGTGCTCTTGAGAAAATGGTGACGAAAAAAATATTGAGTTCAGTGCGGGGAAGTGAGGATCGCTTCGAGGTTACACCGGTGATCCGCTACGTAGTCAGCGCTGAATTTCTCGAAAATATGCTTAATGAATACCTGAAAATGGCGGGCGAGAAGGGTATTGAGCTAAATAAAAACGGCAGCAACGCTGTTGATTATCAAGATGGAGAGGAGGAAACAGGAGATGAAAATGACTGATCAAACTCTTTCGGCTGATTCATTATTTCATGTTGGTCAAATCAGATTAGCCGAACTCTCAGTTTATAACTGGGGGTCATTTAACGGCTTGCATACCGCGTTGATCGATCCTATGGGAACTTTGGTTACTGGGGATAACGGTGCGGGAAAATCGACGTTTATTGATGGCCTTATGGCCTTGCTCCTTCCTGCCGGAAGGGCAACCTTTAATGTGGCTGCGGCGCAGGGTGATCGTTCTGACCGGACTTTACTTTCTTATATGCGGGGAAGTTTTGGATCTGCCCATGATGGAGCGGGTACGAGAGTCAGAAGTAAGCGTGAATTTGGCGTGGTGACTGGGCTTAGAGCTTTATATCAGGGTAACGATGGCTCAAAAATCACGCTTGCGGCACTTTTCTGGATCACTAAATCGACGAATGTGCTTGCGGACGTGACACGAGTTTATATTGTCGCCAAAAGAGACCTGACTCTTAAGGAAATGCTTGATGCCTTTGGGGATGGTAATGCCCGATCATTCAAGCAATGGCTCCGTGATGATCCGGCAATGACATGCTGTGATGATAATTTTTCCGATTATCAGGAGCTGTACCGAAAGCTTCTGTATATGGACAATAAGAATGCGCCTGCATTGTTGTCGCGGGCGTTGGGCCTGAAAAAAATTGATGATTTAACCGGGTTGATTCGTGAATTGGTACTTGAACCGAGTACAGTCAAAGATGATGCCAAAAAGGTAGTGGAAGAGTTTGCTGATCTAGTGGCAATTCATAGTCAATTAGTGGATGCAAGAGCACAAAAAGAGCATTTATCCAGGTTACCTGAACTCAGCTCAATTATCGAAAAAAAGACGAAAGAATTTGAGGAATTAACGGCCGAAAAAAACAGTCTCCCGGTCTACTTTGGGGAAATCTTCGCACAATTGTGGAGTGAGAAAATTGCCGATATTGAGGCTGAACTTGAAGCACTATCCCTCGGAATTAAGCAAGCTGAAGGGCAGAAAGTCGATGCGGATAACCTGGTTGAACGAAGACATGAGGAATATCTTCAATTTGGCGGGGATAAAATAGAGTCGCTTCGAAAAGAAATGGGTCATACCCAAGATCAATTGAATCGGGTGGTTCGAATTTCATCGCAATATCAAACTCATGCCAAAGATCTGGCTCTCCCTGTTGTATTAGAGGAGGCTGTATTTCTCAAAAATCAATCCGAAGCATCAGTCAGGCTTGCTAGTATTCAGCGTGACGAAGAAGAGTATCAGGATAGGTTTGCCACCATCAGTGCTAAATTCAGTGAGTTGCAAGCAAATATCCATGATATCTCTCAGGAAATTCGGGAAATCGAGGCAAGGCCGGATTCTAATATTGATGTGAAATATCAGCAACTGCGGGATGAACTGGTTAACTCCTTAGAATTAAGTAAAGACCAATGTGTATTTATCGGTGAGCTTATCGATGTCGAAGATCATGAAAAGAGATGGCAAGGCGCGATAGAGAGGGCGTTAGGCGGGTTACGGACAACACTTGCTGTGCCACATCATTGTTATTCGATGGTGACTCGCTGGTTAAACGCCCGGCATACGGGTTTACATGTACGTGTTCAAGTTGTGAATGATGCTGCGACTAACCTGGGTCAATCGGCGGAGTTTAAGCCTGACGGTTATTTAAGGAAACTGGTATGGCGCACTCACCCTTATCGGGAGTGGCTCAAGCATCACTTGCAGCGATTTGACCTGCAATGTGTTTCGAATACGGAAGAATTGGATCAAACCCCGTTTTCGATGACGCAACAGGGGTTAATGCACATGGATAAGGGGCGCTTTGATAAAAAAGATCAGAACCGGATAGATGACAGGAGACGCTGGTGTCTGGGTTTTTCAAATAAATCACGTTTAGCCATTCTTAATAACGATAAAAAAGAGTTAACTCTGCAACTGGCGGAAACCGGGAAAAATGTGAGTCAGGCCCGTCAAGATTTGAATTCTGTTTCTGATCGTAAAATACTTTGGGAGAAGATCCAAAGTTACCGCTGGGATGATATTAATGCTCCTTACTGGCACGAAAAGCTTTCTGATTTGCAAGCTGACCTTAAGGTGTTAGAACAATCAGGCGGTGATCTTGATAAGGCCAGAGAGCGTTGGGAATCGGCTAAAGAGCAATTGGCTCAAATTCAATCGGCATTAAATCAGCTTAACTCTGATTCTGGTGGCGTTAAAAATACGCTGAAAAATGCGCAAGAAGAATGGAGCAAAGCGCAGGCAAAAGCGTCGAGGGGATTACCTGATTCAGCCAGGCAGTTACTTGCGATGCGGGTTGGCGTGCTTAATACAAACGATTTAAGCCGGATGGCTGAATTGGTGTCGAAAGTTGAAGAAGATTTGGATCGTCTGTTAGATTCTAGCCGGAACAATAAAGACAGAGCGGAAAGATCAGCCATCAGCATTATGGTTTCGTTCAGGTCTAACGATAAATGGCAAGTCTTCACGGTTGACTGGCAAAGTGATATTGGCAGCTTACCTGATTATCTTAATCATTTACGACAACTGGAAGAGGAAGGGCTTCCCAACCTGGTAGAGCAGTTTATTGAACGTTTGAATAAGCATGCAACGCAGTCGCTGGCGCGGATTAAAACTAAGCTTGAATCTGAACGGGAAGATATCCTCGAGCGGATTGACATTATTAACCGGGTCCTCAAGCGTACAGAGTTTCGATCAGAGACACATTTAAAGTTGGGTTCAAAAAGAGAGAAATTCCCGCATGTTAATGAATTTGAACAGCATCTGCGTAAGGTGCTTAGTCAGGTAACCAGTGATGACCATGAAGCACGGTTCCGTCAGTTGGCTAAGGTAGTTGAGATCCTTGGGAAAGCAAGTGCGCCAGGTTCCTCAAATACATTGGAAAGTTTAAGGCTGCTTGATTCCCGTTATCAGATGTCATTTTATGCCGAAGAATTGGATATCAATACGGGTGAGATTCGTGATGTATTGGAGTCATCCAGTGGAAAGTCAGGTGGGGAGAAAGAGTCATTTGCGGCAACTATTGTTGCGGCAAGTTTGGCCTATGTTTTGACGCCGAATGGCTATGATCGACCTGTCTACTGTACTGTTTTCCTGGACGAAGCATTCTCGAATACGGCCGAAACAGTAAGCCGGCGTGTGCTCCGGGTATTTAGGGAACTGCATATTCACGTTAATTTGATTACGCCTTATAAAAACCTGAATTTGGCGAGAGAATCGGCCCGCTCGTTGCTCATTGCAGAAAGAGACCAGGAAAACCACGATAGCCATTTATGTGAAGTCACCTGGGAAGAGATTGATCGGAGAATGAGTGAAGAGAAGGAGAAAAAGTTAGCTGCTGAGGTTGCTGGTCTGGGCATCGAACTTGAAAAACTGATATGAAAAAAGGGCTGTGTGAAACGCGCTGGGGGTTATTGCCGGCACAAGTTAAGAGCATCATTAGGCAACGTGAGTGGGATAATCTTTCCTCACTAAAGGCCCGGTTACTGGGCATCAAAGCATTCCCTGTCCGTGTTGGCTTAAAACCACCGAGAGGCAGTTCTGCCATATCAGATATGGTTCATTTTCAGCGGTTTGTTGATGAGTGGAAATCATTTCCCTATCAAGACCATGTGGAGTGGTCTTCCAAAAATTTCCGGGAGTTGTCTGAGCAGCGAATCCCGACTTTTGTTGCTATTGAATCAATGCAACATTTGATTCAATTTTTAGGGAATGATGCTCTTGCGCGAAGTAAGGTATGGGAAAGAAATATGAAGCCATTCTTGCGGGTTGATAAAGATCTCTATCCTGCATTGGTTAAGTGTATAGATATTGTGGAAAAACTCTCTTTGAGAGATGCGGAATTACTGGCAAAGCTTCTTCCACAATTAAAGCCAGGCTTGGGGGAAGGACAATATTTAAGAGCATTACCTCTCATTGGTATTGATACTAAGTTTCTTGAGAACCACCAAATCCTGATCGAAGAGCTGACCGATGTGATTCACAAAGGTGCGGTTTCTGCATTTGGAGGTCTTACTGCCTGGTTGGGTTGTTTAACAAATCCCAAGGGCTGGTTAACCATCAGACCGCTTTGCCATACTGCGATGGCCGCGCTTGGTGGAATTCCGATACTTCAAATACCTGGTGAATTACTTAAACAGCACGAACTTCCAGCATCGAATATATTAGTAGTCGAAAACTTACAGTCTGGTTTGGCATTACCCGACATGCCTGACACAGTTGCGGTGATAGGAGGAGGGAAAAACGTTGCATGGATGGATGCGACATGGTTGAGAAGCAAGCGTGTAGGGTATTGGGGAGATATTGATACCTGGGGCTTGTCTATTCTCAGTGACGCCAGAGACAAGTTTGTGGATATTGAATCCCTGATGATGGATGTTGAAACCGTTAAAGTTCATGAAGATAGAATGGTTCCTGAACCAAATCCAGTTGAATCCAATCCTTCATCGCTAAATGAGGATGAAGCAAAGTTGTTTAATAATCTCATCTCTGGCCGGTTCCAGTCTTCACGTTTAGAGCAGGAACGTCTTTCATCTGATTACATTAGAAACAAGCTTATAGATTGGCTGTCTTAATTCGGAAGCCACCAAGCGCACTGTGTTTTCTGTTTATCAGAAATTATCACTTTCTTGGTGTACATCGAAACGGTGCGTGATCAAATTGGCAAACGCCTGACTCGCAGCGCTTCGATACGCGCCGCTGCGCCATAACAGCACGGCATTGCGCTGCGGTAACGGAGGTTGAATGGCAATGGAATTGAGCCCGGCCTGCTCGTAGGCTATGACATCAGGTAACAAAGTCGCGAGCCGTCCCCGGCGGACAATCTCTACGATTGTGCTGATTGAGTTAGCCTCAATTGCAATGCGCGGCGTGATCCCCTGTCTCTGGAAGTACAAATCGATATGGCTTCGCGTTGCAAAGTCTTTGCTTAATAGCGCTAATCCTTCATGTTCCAGCATCTTCGCTGTCAATGATGTTTGTTGACTGATGAATCGATGCGATTGACCAACGATCAGACTGAGTGTTTCGATGAACAATGGCTCGCTATCAATGTCGGGGGATCGCACCGCTGAAAACGCGATGCCGAGATCGAGTTGGTTCTCCGCTAAAGCTACCTCGATCTGATCTTGCGTCATTTCCTTGATATTCAATGCAATTCCCGGATAGCGTGCGTTGAAACGTTCTACCCAATGGCCGATGAAGTAAGTAGTGAAGGTGGGTGTCATTGCCAGCCTGAGCAATCCAAGGCTTAAATCCTGCACATGCAGTGATTCCTCAAGCTGTCTGATTTGTTGTGATAGGGTCGGCTGCGAGACATGAAGTTCCTCTGCGGCGCGAGTGAAGCTCTGATGTTCGGCAATCGCCAGAAGATAACGAATGTGTCGCAGTAGCATGTCAATTAACTATTTGAAAGTAATATGGAAATAATGACAGCCCGATCTTTGAAACTATAGAAAAATTTGCTCATTCTTCACCTGTCAGCTGTCTTATCGGCCACGATGGAGTGAAGACTATAAGGGCTTCCCGAGCATGTCAACGTCGGTTTGTCGTTCTGTAGCGGCCCGTTCCGAAGCTAGTGTTGACGCTGGTGGTATTACCTGTCTCTTCTACATAAATTCCCTGTTGCAAAATAGGGGTTCTACGCCAGAACCGCCGATTTTTCCGTCACCCTAGTTCCAGCTCTCCACAAGCGTATCCAGGTCAATCATCTTTCCATCACTCGTCAAGTCAGCTCCTGCGTACATTGCTCAATAACCCCCTTCAAAAATAGTGATGGAGGCTTGTGGCAGCGCAAATTACTGGAGCCGCCAATTTAAACGCTTTGGTCATGAGGTGAAGCAAATCAGCCCCAAATATGTTGCCCCATTCAGAATGGGCAGCAAGAATGATAAAAATGATGCAGTAGCTATTGTGGAAGCAGACAGTCGTCCGGGGATGCGTTATGTACCGGAAAAATTGACAGGTAGTACCGACTCTCTGTGAACCTGGTAAATAGCCCAGTCTATCGAGGCTGTTCAAATAATGAGGGCAGAGAGTGCGGATTTTCATCAGGGCTCATTGAAGCCGAATATATGTTTGCGACTACGTTGTCAGAAAAATTTACTCACCCACTTGAATTGAGTCGGTGTCCATATAAGTCATTTACGTGCCTCATGTATTGTTGGTTGTTTTGTTGGTTGTTTAGTAAAGCAGGTTTGCGCCCAGCGAGCTTTTGGATCTCCATAGTAATATAACGGGAATGTCTCGTAATTCTCCAAAGATCTCGTATTGTCCCACGGGTTACACACTTCCCAAACTGGATGTAACGGTGGTTGTGACTCCTTCATATTGAATCCGGCCGATATCACCACTGCGTGACCCCCAGTATCACCCAAGGTGGGAATTTTCTTTGAGAAAAAAACGGCAACGACAAATGGTCGACTATTAAACAGTTCTTCTGTACAAAGACTCGCATCAGCTTTTCCTTCTATTGCTTTCTCAAGTGCTCCTATTGCCCCTAAGGATTTGTCTGGCATTCCCTCTTTATTGCAATTATCATCACCTGGAAAATGGTTGTAGGGAGCTACACAAGATCCAGGGTTAAGCTGTCGGACTTCAGAATAAATCGGCTCTTGTAGGTAATGATACGGTCTCCGCGCATAATAACTGCCTACACTCGCAGCCACAGCGATCCAGCACCAAAACGTTTGCTCCTGCCTCTGCGCGTACCCTTTAAGCCAGAAATCCGTGAAGTAGCCTGTCCGATCAACATATGAGCGGCTAGCTTCTATGCTACGTTTGGAGGCAAAAAGCGCCACTCTCTTTAAAGAGAGGCATCTCGGTAAATTGCCATTTTGAATATCAGTCATGTTGTCCTCACTTGTTGAAAATGCGACTCCAGTTTTAGAATTTCAGATCACTAATCACATTAGATTTTAAGCTCGTAAATTATAAAAACCATATATAAAAAAACAGCCACAATTAACATATTATGCCGTCATAGTTAATTTTAACATTGGATTAGTAGCTATTTTTTGTATAAACATGGGGTGTGAAGAGACATATTTAAATGTAAATTGCTTTGTATTAACTTAAAATACATACACTACGTACAAACTTCATTATTACTAGTAAGTATCAGTATATAAAAGCTCCTTTCATTGGGATCTTTTCTATCTACTTATTATAATCCTTTGAAAGGATAGAAACTATGAAATAGGCTAAATAACTGATCCTCATTGTGCTACATATTTGTCATACCATGACCGCCTCCAGGAAAGGGGGATACGTTGTGCATAAAATGCTTAATTTTCCTGAGGCGTTCCCACATAATATTGGCATCGGTGGTTACGTGTTATCGTTTCATGCAGGGCGTGTCAAGGTTTCTCAATCAGATTCATCCATGGCGAATAAATGGGTTGGAATAACAATTTGGACTTCGGGTTATTTTTCAACCAAGCCTCTGTCTTACGGCTTTTATGGATGATGTAGTTATCCCGTATCAACGTGATACTTTTGGCTCTTCGGTATCGGGGCTATGATAGACATGACTCAGTCCTGTTAGTGATTTGTGATGTTTAGCCATCGATCAGATCACTAAATTTGGACTGAGTTCATTTTTTGGGGCGTGATCTACTATTCAGAACAGTTACTTAGGTGTTTAGTTCTAGCTTCCAATAAAAGAGTTTATGCCCGCAAATTACTCTTGGATGGGGGGCCACTTGGCCTGGTGGTATACTCAAATAGGCTTTACGGTCATTCGCTGGCTGTATAGTGTAAAAACCATTATGATGTTTGCTGACTGTAAATCTCAGGCTATCACCATCAGGACTGTTTCCAACAGTCAAGACATCATAAATACGGCCATCTACTTCTATCTTTTCATAACCGTTTGCCAACCTAAAAGTTTGACTACGGATTAACGCGTCTATTGCTCCTGTCTGAGCTCCGTCCAACCGTTGTGGTATAACCCATACCACATGAATATTATTTCTCGGCTCAGATACTTCATCAAGACTAAACCCTCCAACTATATTAGATGGACTAGATTCTCGAACTCCGAGATATAAACCTGTTTCTGCGCTAGTTAACCTGTAATAAATCATAACATACTCCTTTTTAGATATTTATAAGATAAAATTCACATATAGTTATATATAGTGTGTTTAAGAAAAATCAAGAAATCATAGAATTTTTTACTTGTCATACACAATATAAGATCTATTTTATTTTTATACAAAATATAAACTTCATCAGAGCCATGTCAACAAATTACTAATTATTTCATTAGAGCTTATGTTCGGAGAACATAAATAAAGTGTGGAACAAATCATCAAAATGATTCCCATTAAAGCTTGTACATAGTGTATGCATTTAAAGTTAATACAAAGCAATTTACATTTAAATATGTCTCTTCACACCCCATGTTTATACAAAAAAATAACTACTAATCTGAGAGCCAAATTAACTACGCTACCACAATATGTTAATATAGCGTCTTTTTTTATATGTGATTTTTATAATTTACGAGCTTAAAATCTAATGTGATTAGTGATCTGAAATTCTAAAACTGGAGTCGCATTTTCAACAAGTGAGGACAACATGACTGATATTCAAAATGGCAATTTACCGAGATGCCTCTCTTTAAAGAGAGTGGCGCTTTCTGCCTCCAAACGTAGCATAGAAGCCGACAAACAACCCTATGTCACGGATTTCTGGCGTAAAGGGTACGCGCAGAGGCAGGAGCAAACGTTTTGGTGCTGGATCGCTGTGGCTGCGAGTGTAGGCAGTTATTATGCGCGGAAACCGTATCGTTACCTACAAGAGCCGATTTATTCTGGTGCCCGACAGCTTAACCCTGGATCTTGTGTAGCTCCCTACAACCATTTTCCAGGTGGTGATAATTGCAATAAGGAGGGAATGCCAAACACGTCCTTGGAGGTGATAGGGGCGCTTAAGGAAGAAATAAAAGGAAGAGCTGATTTTAACCGTTGTGCACAAGAACTGGCTAATAATAGTCCATTTGTCGTTGCCGTTATTTTCTCAAAGAAAATTCCCGCCTTGGGTGATACTGGGGGTCACGCAGTAGTGATATCAGGCGGATTCGATCTGGTGCCACAATCATCGACAAATCCATATCCAGTTTGGGAGGTTTGCAATCCATGGGACAATACGAAAACGCTCGAGAATGCCCATATATTCCCGTTATATTACTATGGAGATTCAGAAGCTGACTGGAGGCAAACCTGCTTTACTAAACAACCAACAAAACAACCAACAACAATACATGAGGCACGTAAATGACTATTTCCTTTGTGAACGATCCAAGCGGAGCGGACAGTGTTATCGTTTCTTTTTTGCAAGGTATTATAGATGGAGGCTCGCTTAGCGAAGCTGACAAAAACAATAAAATAAATACCAACGACGTCTCATCGTCGAACCCAATTAAAATGTACTATGTCGATCACAGTGAATTTGAAAAAACGAAATCTTTGATCAAAGCTGCTCATGCTACAGGTTGGAGGTATCTATTGTTGTCAGGCAGCTCTGCCGTGTCCGACCTCCATTTGAACATGCACGATGCAAATCTCATCGTTTCCTCGATGACCCTTGATGGCCCGATACCCGTCTCGACAGTTGAGGCGCTCCTTGCAGCGGAAATGGATAGTAGGGTTCAACAGCAAAGCTATGAAGTGCGGCAACTTAATTTACCTTGGTGTCATTTCGTGGCTCTATGGTTGCACAACCCAATTCACGACATTATCATCCCGCTTAAGCCAACATTAATCCGGGATATCGCGATCCACAAATTGTATGAGGTGGAAGAGATCTCAAATAAAATTATAGCGCAAATAAGTTGACTCTAAGATGCTCAACTAAATGCCCAGTTAAAAAAATGGGCATCTTTTAGTTTTTGGTCGGCGGGAAATAGGGGCAACCTTGATGTTGGACTCATTGGCTAATGGTTTCTGCATAAAATCATCCAAATAATGTACTTCATGAGCTTGAAGTAGCTCACTCTGCAAAAAACGTGATTTGACATCAATACAGTAGTAATTCTGCGCGTAGACAGCTCCATGAAAGACTCCTTTCTTTATATTTTTGCCCATTGCTCGGTGTTGGCTGAAAACATCCTAAGTTACCTCAATCACTGTTTTTTGTTGAGATCAGCAAGACAAGCAAAAGTTCAAAAAAATCCCTCGAATAGACCAAGAGATTTGTGTAGGAAAGACAGGGTATTACCCCGCAGCTTATCCCTGTTTACCAAGTGGTGATAGGCCGCTTGCCTGACAACCCGGTGGTAAGGTTTGAACAGAATGAAGACGATAAAAAAGCCGCATCATTTATTAACGAAATTTATATAGGCAATCATTCGTAAGTTTTGTCCGCCTATGTCTATCACCCACCACTTATTTCTGTACTTGAAATTATCAAGACTAGGGAACTGGTTTCGTAATTCCGCAGGGTTCTCAAAATCTTTTTCTTTTAACTGCTTATACGTTGCAATAATTGCATCCGCATCATTTGGGAAATCGCGTGCAGCTTTCTCAAATGGTTCCAAAGCCGACCAATAGTAGGTAGCAAAGTCTATATGCCAGGGCCTGAAATAAAAATATGTGACTACTGGATTATTAACAAATGTGTCTCCGCAGAACGACAATTAACTATTGGAAAATACTATAGAGGTGATAGAAATCCGATCTTTGACGCTATAGATAAATTCGTTCATTCTTCATCCATCAGCTTTCTTATCGATCACGATGGATTTACGACATAGAGGCTGGTTCGATCGATGCACTAGACGGCTTGCTCGGTCAATTTGTTTCGCTTGCGGACTATCCGCATGTTTCTGCAACACAATCCATGTTTCACCACGGCATTTAATAGCCCATTAATCCAAAGGAAATCATTATGACACAATCTCAATATTCCCAAACTCCCCGCCAGATCCTTACCGATGCTATCATCGACGCCAAAATGCGCTGGAATTTGACGTTTGAGGACATCGCACAAGGAACTGGCCTGAGTCTCGCATTCGTTACTGCTGCGCTGCTAGGTCAGCATCCATTGCCTGCCGACGCTGCGAGGATTGTAGTTGACCGGCTTGAACTTGACGAGAATGCTTTCCTTCTGCTGCAAACTATCCCTGTGCGCGGCAGCATCCCAGGTGGTGTACCGACTGATCCGACTATTTACCGATTCTACGAAATGGTGCAAGTTTACGGTTCAACGTTAAAGGCGCTGGTTCACGAGAAGTTTGGTGATGGCATTATCAGCGCGATTGATTTCAAACTTGATATCAAAAAGGTTGATGACCCTAATGGCGGTTCTCGTGCTGTGATTACGCTCGATGGGAAGTATTTGCCGACCAAGCCATTCTAAAGCGATTGTTGGTATCGGCAAGGGAGACAAGCTCTCTCCCTTGCCGTCTCACAGAATGAATATCCCATTGCTGTTTAAAGCTTATGGATTAGTGATTTCGGTTGTCGAATGAGACAGATAAGGAGCAGGATCAAATTTGCCATTGTGCTGTCTGAATGTGTGAGCAAAATCAGGCCATATCAGTGTTAAGCGCTTATTTCGGGAATCACGGTACCAGCTTGTACAATTATCTCCAACCCATACTGTGCCATTCATCTGCTCTTGTAATTCGGTTACATAACGATGTTGAGCTTCGGGAGAAACCTCAAGTACGCAGTTGTTATTTTTCCTGCTGTATTCAATAGCTCCGAGAATGTACTCTATTTGAGACTCAATTATGTAAATAATTGAGTTATGAGAAAGTGTTGCATTCGGTCCGTTAATAATAAATAGGTTTGGAAAACCTGTCACTGTGGTTGATGCGAAAGCTTCCATGCCTTGGGCCCAGTGATCAGCAAGGCTGAGGCCATCACGGCCATGAACCAGACGGGAATAAGGTGGTTGGGTGGTTTGAAAACCAGTACAAAAGATCAGTACATCAAGTGGATAACTGTTGCCGGCCACTGAAACTGCATTTTGCCCATCTATACGTTGTAAGGCTGATGTTTCGAGTTTAACGTTATCTCGTAGAAACGTAGGATAATAATTGCTTGCAATCACAAGCCTTTTACAACCCGCTTCATAGCTGGGGGTGAATTTTGCACGTAATTCTGGATCGGGGATTTGCCGTTTAAGATGATCTGAGGCTATTCGTTTGAATTCTGCCAGATATTGCGGAATAGAACGACGGGATGGGTACAGAGATTCAAAATGCCAGAATATATCTGAACGAACAGCGGGAATAGATTCTGGATCGCGTCGGAAACGCTGTTTTTCACTATCTGAATAACTTCGGTCAGGACGTGGAATAATGTAGGATGGGTTTCGCTGGAAAATAACAAGTTCAGAGACACTTTGAGCTACTTCTGGCACTATCTGAGTTGCTGAAGCACCCGATCCGATAATACCTACTCGCTTACCTTGAAGAGAGACATCATGTTTCCAGCGGGCTGAATGAAAAACTTCCCCAGTAAAGCTGCTCAAACCTTCGATCTGTGGAAGATTTGCATCTGTTAAATGCCCGGTGCCTGTTATCAAGAACCGTCCACTGAAAACACCCGCGGTGGTGATAATTATCCAGCGCTCTTTTTGGTTATCCCAATAGGCTTTTTCAACGTTGGCGCCAAAGTGGATATGAGGCAATAGCCCTTCATCCTTGGCGGTATCCTGAAGATAGGTGAATATTTCATTCCCTGGTGAAAAAACATGAGACCAGTCAGGATTGGGGCGAAATGAGTAAGAATAAAGGTGTGAGGGGACGTCACAGGCTATACCGGGATAAGTATTATCGCGCCAGGTGCCCCCTACATCATCGGCACGTTCGAGAATGAGAAAATTGTGCTGAGATCGGCGCTTAAGCTGGGCTCCCATACCAAGGCCGGCAAAACCCGCGCCGATGATAATAATCTCTGCATCTGTGACCTGCGATATATCTGCTTGTGGATGATGGTCTGGTGTACTTTTATTCATAATAGTTCTCCAAAGCGTAAAAGGGATTATGGCCGGTCAGCGGGAATAATGGTCCCGGCAGGGTAAAGAGAAGGTTCCGTGCAGAACTGGTCAATAGCCAACATCAACTGCGAAGGGCGTTCATAAATGACAGCGTGTCCGGCTGCTATCTCTGTATAGCGTGCATCCGGGATTGCGCCAAAAAGTGCTTTGCTATGGTAGGTGGGTGTTATGTTATCGTGTGTACAGCCAATAATCAGAGTCGTGGCTTTTATCTCAGGAGCAATTTGAGTGATATCAACCCGGGCATCAAGGTCTAGTTGCAACACATCGAATTCCCCCGGATTGATATTTTCAAATCCGGTTGCAGGTGGGTCTGGAACCATATTCACATGACCAGGGACACCAGAAGCACAATACATGACGAATTCTGTAAGAACAGGTGAGTTGGTCTCACATAAATGACGCCAGACAGCAACAAGTCTTTCCATCTGTAAATCTGTTTTCATCCATCCTGCGAGCATCACTAAATTACGAACCAGATCCGGACGTTTAGCGGCAACAGAAGCAGCAACGACTGCGCCCAGAGAATAACCTATCAGTGTGACAGATTCCCCTGGCGCAGCTGTTTCAATAACGGCTTCGACCTGTTTTCCAAGATGTTCAAGAGTAAGGGTTTCGCCTGCTTTCACTGGTTGAGAAAAATCCAGTGATATAACGGCGTGTTTTGTGGCAAGTAGTGGAAATAGATGACAGAAATGCAGCGTTGTATTTCCGCTTGTACCATGCACTAACACCACAGTATTACTCTTGGCATTATCCTTAGTTAGGCCCGGAGGTTTAGCTGTGAAGAACCTGACATCCTTTCCATCTACTTTCACAGTACTTTCATTAACATTAAATTCTTGATCGGATTTATTCATGGCAGTTATATATCTCCCTATAGATATGATCCAATAAAATCCAAATATTGCACTTTATTGGTTATCATGGTTGTCATTATTCTGTCTTGATAGCAATAAGTTCATTGAATAATTATTTTGTTGCTTCTTAAATAAAGTCATAACTAAGTATCAGGCTATTGTCAAACCCATAAAGTTGAAATTGTGCCTATACTTGAATATTTTTATTATAAAATTAAATGCTCGGAATTATTTATTATATTTTAGTGATAAATAATAAAATCGCAAGTTATTAACTATGATGAAATAATTATTACGCTAAGTATATTCTGGAATTAAGAACGCAGAAATGAAAGCTGTTGTTTCTTGTAGCAATAAATGGCATCACATCTTTTATCATTTGAAAGCCAGTTCCTTGAGTGAGGCAGTCAAGTTGGCAAGCCAGAATATGCGTGGCGTTGTTTGCCAACTCAAATTCAGTGTTTATTCCTGCTGTTTATCTCTGGAGATCAATATGATAATAACGCAAGGGCTCTGTCAGGTTGGCCGGATAAAGTATCAAAATATTAAGCCCATATATTGGACTGTTTTCTTAATTTCTTCTTTTACATTGACAGGTTTTCATCCTCATACCATAGTAATTACATCATATAGAGTTTGTTTTCTTTGACCTGTTGATTTTCTTGTATTCTCAAATAATTTATTTGATCTATTATTCGGACTTTATTCAGTAATAGTTCATATAATTAAGCAAAACCAGTGATTGAAATAAATTAGAGGTAAATTATCAAGGAAGTGCAATTTTTTCTGTTTTGGAAAAAGACAATTTGGATTCAGATTTAAAAAGCACTATCAGACCATTTTCCGCAGTATTTTGTGATGCTTAACGGACGTTAAGGAGATGAAAAATGTCTAATCAAACTGTGAATGAACAACATCGGCAATATGCGGTGGCAGAAGGTGAAAAACGTGCTATACGCACGATTAAGCTATTTATTTCTCTGGGTTTTATCGCAGAGGCTGGATTTCTTTTAATGAGTTTTATTTTATTTCCCGACAATGGCCCGTTGGTATGGCGTCTGGTATGGGCTCTTGGTTTATGTGGTATCGGCATGGGGGCCGCTGTTGGGGGATTGACTTATTTGCTCTCAGCCCGTTTTATGCCTGGAAGCGCCGGAGCTTATATCATGACCGCAGTGAGTAGCGCTCTGTTTTTCAGTGTTTGCCAGACACTTTGCTGGGGGCTGGATCACAACGTGGGGCTGAATTATTGGGGCTCAATAGAAATGCCGTTGTTGTTCCTGATTAAGGGATACACTGCTGCACTCATTGCTGGCATTTTGGGCAGTTTTCTTCTTAACTCGATAAAAGGTGCAAGATTCCTTGACTGTCTAAAGGTGTTTTAGTGAATAAAGAATCGAGTTTACCCAACAGTTTCGCTATTTCCGTATTTCTGGCTGTGCTGGCTGCATGCCTGAATTTGATATTGTGGCGTGCCGATATTCTGGAAATGGCGCACAACACTGCGCTGAAAGGGTTAATGATTGTTTGGTATATATTGGGCTGGGGTTTTGCTCCAGGTTGCCTGACCGCTCTTACCATCAATTCAATCAGAACAAGATTACCTCAGATGGTGGGGGCGGTGGTCGCTATGCTGATAAGTTTTCCGCTGGTAACGGGGATTTGCGGTTTGGTTTATGCTTACCTGACAAACTCTGCTTTCATGCAGATTGCTATGGGGGGCGAGGCGCATCATCATTCCCAGGTAAGCCAGGGAACTATTCTTGGCTTTATTGCGCAGCTACTACCCAGTTTATGTGCGATCGTTATCTCGATAATAAATGCTTTTTCGGTAAAAATAGGAAAGCGGTTCAGGTTATGAGCCAGCTTCCAAGGCGTAGCTAGTTGACGGTTCTTCTCCCATTTTGTCATGGTGCTCAGTTCCCCGACATAAAGCGAAAGGCACTAGGCTCCGGTTTTGTGAATACAAGATTGGGGCTTCTTTTTTATACGTGTTGATATACCCGTTATCTTTCAAGTTGCCTCTTCGTTGTCTGCACTCGCTCACCCCGGTCACAGAGTTCGCTATGCTCCCGGGGATTCGCTCCCTTGCCGTCTCGATGCATCTTGAAATCTATAGGGTATATGTAATGAATTTATTAATTCTGAATGTAAATAAATGTGGACAATGAGATTAATGCGGGAAAAATTATTCAATATTTCATATGGTATATGTATGTATTTAAATGGTTTTTAAAATACAAGAATAAGGAATGTTGGGAAGTTAGAAAAACATGAGTTGGCTCACAATAATAAGATTTTTACTTTAACAGATGATTTACATAAAGGAATATGTTTGCTTATATTTAATCTCCCTCGTGGGAAATAATGTAATGTCAACCTAAACTAAACTTTGAAAGGAGTAATTGTGGATTGCCAGACACTGGCTAGATAATATATTTTTTTACAAGCTAAGGATAGGTATGAATATGTGTTTATGACTATCCTAATCTGAGTGATAACCGATGAAAAAGTACATTAGTATAGGTGTAAATGAACTTGATACTTATCTTGATTACGCTATTTGAAGCATCATAGCTATATATAGTCTGCATTCTACGCCATCTGAAATGGGAATATTAGGTGCTTGCTTTGCTATTCCATTTTTGGTGGCAAGTGGATTATTCGGCAAGCTGTTTGACAACGGAAGTATATTAAAATGGAGGATGCTATTGTTCTTTATTAACGGCATTGTCATGCCTTTTTTATCTGTAGCTGATCCAATTATATTTCTTTATGTAATTACATTAATCAAGACAACCTGTCGGTGTGGCCTTGGAATATCAAATACAAAATTGAATGTAGATGATAATGAATCTCAAAGATTTTATGAAATTTATGGATATATTACTAACTTTAGCAGGATAGTCATTCCCTTATTTGTTGTTTATTTAAATACGTACTATGGATTATGGTTTATCTTGTCATTATCAATAATATTTAACTTGGTTGGCATGCTGACATCATACTTTGATAATACTTTTCGGCCTGATGCAAATGGAGGTATAAATTCTACTGCCGTAGAGCATTTCTCACTCATACAGCAATTGAAAAGCAAACCGGATTTATATTTACTTGTTTCGGCCTATACTTTGTCAAACTTAGCTTTTTTCTTAGCAATGATATGCTTGGTATCTTCTTCGAGAAGATTGGACAAAGTGAAAGTAGCATAGGCTACATAATTTCACTTCTCGGCGTCGGTGGCATAGTAGGGACGCGAATTTCTGGCTTGTTACTGAAAAAGTTGTCAGCTAAGAATCTCCTGTTATTCTCCGTTATGGTTAACTTTGTGGCCTTTTGGGGATTTGGTTTTTTAGACGCAAAAACAAATCATTATGCTACATACTATTTATTAATTTTCTTGGTTGGTACGGCTTCTGGTGTGACATTTTTCGCAATCAGATACGGTGTAAGAAATATTATTGGTTTTGAACATGTAGGGAAAGCTACAGGAGGTATACAGAAAATTTCATCTATAGTGGCGATTTTGATGCCAATTATTGGGGGATATACTGCAAAACTTATTTCTATCGAATTTACTTTCAAATTAACAAGTATTCTGCTTGCAGTGATATTCCTGTATTTTTTATTTAAAAAGTATAAATTAACTGAGAAGAGGAATACGTATGTATAAGCCATTTCATTTTATGTTAACTGTAGAGGTTAACCAGTTAGTCTGATCTGTCGTGAGTCCTTAGGGTAAGTTTCATCAGCTCTTCCATGACGTTCACAATGCGATCTCTTTCATTATAGGTCATACCATCAAACTCGGCCCTGGCTTTAGGTGCCTTTTCTCAATACTGATTGTTCAGAGGTTGCGCCTGATGCTCAGACGAGGGGTGATAAACACTCAAAAAGTTTTGATTGTTGTGTAAGAACGTCAGAAGCCTACAAATAGACGGAGATTAAACCAACAAATAGACGCTATACAAACCAGCATTTAGACGATGACATAGCCAACAAATAGACAGAGCGATTTAAGCTGCGTTTTTCACATTGTACATAAAGAACAATGCACTATATCCAAGATACATAGAACCACATCTCAAGGCAGCATTGACTGATACGTTAGTGGTGTGTCTGCTTGGTCCTCTCCAGGTCGGCAAAACAACTTTGGTTTTACCTAACCTGAACACTTTCGGTGGGTTCCTGCTTCAATGGACGGCCTGACTACCCCTTCCTCCACAGAAAGGTAAACACCCTTTCTAAAGGGCGTCTTAATTCAGCTCAAACTCACATTGAGGTTGACACAAAACTGGCTCCCAGATACAGAGAATTTAAACTGAGGTAGTAATCATTCTTAAATGCATTTTTTGTTATAGAAAACATACTGAAATCTGATGCCAGACAGCTGCGTATACAATTACATATGACTGTAAGAAAGTTTCGGTACAGTTCGATTTTGAGGCGAAGATGTATTGACATGCCCAGAATTTTCTTCTCAGTTAGCCGCTGACACTTTATTAACGAATAATCCTAAACTCCTCACAAAAGTCACAACGCTTGCGCACACGCCCAAGCGGAACTCCATGCCCACTGGAAATTGTAGCCACCAAGCCAGCCGGTGACGTCTACTACTTCACCGATAAAGTAGAGTCCTTTTACCTGATTAGCTTCCATTGTTTTGGATGAAAGCTGATGAGTATCCACGCCGCCTATAGTAACCTCAGCAGTACGATATCCTTCAGTACCGTTGGGTTGTACTTGCCATGACTGGAGGTTTGTCGCTAATTGCTTTTGCTGGACGGAATTCAACTGCTTAAGAGAAACATCCGGAAGTTGACCGAGTGTTTGCAGACATTCTGTCAGCCTCTTCGGTAATAATTTTGCCAAAGTATTTTTTACACTTTGGTTCGGGTGAGAACTCTGTTCTTTCTCCAGAAACGTTTCCAGATCAATATCTGGAAGTAAGTTAATACTCACAAACTCTCCCGGTTGCCAATAACTGGAAATTTGTAAGATTGCCGGGCCAGAAAGTCCCCTGTGGGTAAACAGGATATTTTCTTTGAACAGCGTGCCATTTTCGGCGGTGACAGTGGCGGGAACGGATACACCGGAAAGCACATGAAGTTGCTCCAGTAGTGGTTTATGCAGAGTAAAAGGCACGAGAGCGGCGCGGGTTGGCAAGACTTGCAGACCAAACTGTTCTGCAATCCGATAACCAAAAGGGGTTGCGCCAAGACCCGGCATAGATAACCCACCGGAAGCGATGATAAATGAGCGTGTACTTACTCCCTTTCCGTTAACGGTGATAACGAAACCCAGCTCCTTTTTTTCTACGTGGCTAACTTCGCTACGCAGGTGAATAGTGACTTGACCAGCCTCACACTCTTTCAACAACATATCAACTATCTGCTGGGCTGAATCATCACAAAAAAGCTGTCCCAGGGTTTTTTCGTGGTAAGCAATGCCATGGCGTTGAACCAGTTCAATAAAATCCCATTGTGTGTAACGGGCCAGGGCAGACTTGCAGAAATGGGGGTTAGCAGAAAGATAAGCTGATGGCTCTGTGTACATATTAGTGAAGTTACAACGCCCACCGCCGGACATCAAAATCTTACGCCCGGTTTTTTTGCCATTGTCCAGAACCAGCACCCGTAAACCGCGTTGCCCGGCTTGAGCTGCGCAAAACAGACCGGCTGCACCGGCACCAACAATAACTACATCAAATCTTTCCACTGTTTTTCTCTTTATGACCGAATAATTTAGCGGGAACTTCCCTTAAAGTGTCGCATTTTTGATAATTTTGCGGAGAAAAGTCCCCGTATGACCTGAATTTGTCAGGTAAATTTATTTTTTGTCTTAAAATTGTCAATTTTTTAAAAGATATGCAATTTTATGATATATAAGGAATATTTTCATTTCTTATTGTTACTGGGTTGTCATGAAATCAAAAAAAGTTCATATTTCACTTTCCCCGCTAGCATTTGTCACTGATAATGCGCCGCGTTCATGTCCAACTAACTGGCTTAACGTTTATGCTACATCTTTTTACTGGCCTGGATTTTCACACCAGCCTAATGTTAGTACTGGCACTGCTGTTTGTGCTGTTTTATGAAGCCATTAATGGCTTTCATGATACCGCGAATGCGGTAGCAACAGTTATTTATACCCGTGCTATGCGAGCACAGTTCGCGGTCGTCATGGCTGGGGTATTTAACTTTTTCGGTGTTCTTCTTGGTGGATTAAGTGTCGCCTACGCGATTGTACATTTACTCCCTACCGATCTTCTGCTCAATGTCAGTTCTGCTCATGGTCTTGCCATGGTATTTTCCATGCTGCTGGCTGCCATTGTCTGGAATCTTGGTACCTGGTATTTCGGTTTACCTGCATCCAGTTCTCATACCCTGATTGGTTCCATTATTGGTATCGGCTTGACCAATGCCATCGTGACCAGTTCTTCTGTGGTTGATGCGCTGAATGTGCCGAAGATGATACAGATTTTCCTGTCGTTGATCCTCTCTCCTTTAGTCGGATTGATCATCGCCGGGGCAATCGTGTTTCTGCTGCGCCGTTACTGGAGTAGCACTAAGAAACGCAAACGTATTCATCTGACACCCGCTGAACGTGAAAAGAAAGATGGTAAGCGTAAGCCACCTTTCTGGACGCGTACTGCGCTGATTTTGTCTGCGGTAGGAGTCAGCTTCTCTCATGGGGCAAATGATGGTCAGAAAGGCATCGGTTTAATTATGCTGGTGCTGATCGGCGTAGCTCCGGCGGGGTTTGTCGTAAACATGAATGCTAATGGTTATGACATTGCCCGGACTTACGATGCAGTTACTCACCTGCAACAATATTATCAGCAGCATGGTACCGCGTTATCTCATGCTATTGAACTGACGCCATTGGTTGCTGTTGCTGAAGATGAGCCGGAAGGGCGATTCCATTGTGACAGCACTCGCGCTGTAGTTGTTCTTAATCAGACAGAAAGCATATTGCAGGGCATTCAGAGCTATAGTGGTCTGAATTCTGAACAGCGTAACAATATGCGCCGCATGTTGATGTGTATCGCTGACACTGCGGAGTCTGTGGCTAAACTGCCGGAAACCAGTACTGAAGATGCCCGTTTCCTGAATAAGCTGCGCAAAGATTTACTACACACTGTTGAGTATGCACCTGTCTGGATCATCATAGCAGTGGCACTGGCACTGTCTTTGGGAACCATGGTTGGTTGGAAACGTGTTGCAGTGACTATCGGTGAGAAGATTGGTAAGAAAGGTATGACTTACGCACAGGGTGTTTCAGCTCAGATGACAGCGGCTGTTTCAATTGGTGTTGCGAGTTATACCGGAATGCCGGTTTCGACTACACAGGTTCTTTCCTCTGCAGTAGCGGGGACGATGTTGGTTGATGGTGGTGGTGTTCAGGGTAAAACAATCAAGAACATCATGTTGGCCTGGATACTGACGTTACCAGTTTCAATCGGGTTATCCGGTATTTTCTACTGGTTCGCTTTGAAACTGATTTAATTGTTTTGACGAATAATTTGAAGGCGGTATGGGTTAACTATACCGCCTTTCGTTTTAATACCAAATCAACATAGAAATCAGACAAACAACAACTAATCCACTCAACGCGCTCGTCAGAATAAATTGCCTTCTCAGCCGTTCACAGCGAAGCACCACTTCTGGATCATGATGAGCAAGGTAACGTTGCGAATTGATATAGTGCACGAGCCTTATCTGCTTATTGAGCTGTCCATGAGCAGTAAAAAAACCGTTACCGTCTACTGATTGATAAAGCAAGGGATCGGACTGGCGAAGAATAGACAACAATGCCCGCAGTGAAGAGAAGTAGCGCATCATATTCATAATGCAGACAAGACACAGCGCCCAAAACAGTGCAATTGAACTGAACATAATCCCCTCCTTAGAATGGTTAGCCAAAGCTGTCACAAAAGGAAAAAAATCAAAATTGCAGGCGGTGACGCCTTATATTTATTGTAGGAAAGATAGTCAGATAGTACAAAAAACCCTTCTACATAGTTTAAATTTGTTCAGAGCTTAGAATGGCGGTTAATCCTTGTCGGTTGTTCATGCAAATATATTGGGTTTTAAGAAAAGCCATAACTCCAGAACTTGATTTTGTTATTCATCAAGTAGCAGGAATAGCTATTGTGGTATATGTTGTTTGGTGAATGTTCTTTGCTGGATAGCCAATGATGAGTTGTGATCGAAACAGCATTTTAAGGACATTCTAAGTAGTTATAGTAATAAACACAGGATAGTGGCAATTTGCCCTGCCAACTCATTAATCGGCATTATGGAAGGAGTTCGCTTATGGCTTATAAACATATTCTTGTTGCGGTTGATTTATCTCCGGAAAGTCAGGTATTGGTACAAAAAGCCATTTCCATGGCAAAGCCGTACAATGCTAATGTTTCCTTGATTCATGTTGATGTTAACTATTCCGATCTTTACACCGGTTTGATTGATGTTAATCTCGGTGATATGCAGCAACGTATTACTGACGAGACACGCAATGCGTTGAAAGAGCTTTCCGCAGGTACCGATTATGACATTCAGGAAACCTTGAGTGGTAGCGGTGATCTGGCTCAGGTATTGGTTGATGCGATTAAGAAATATGACATAGATCTGGTTGTTTGTGGTCATCATCAGGATTTTTGGAGCAAACTGATGTCCTCTGCGCGTCAGCTGATTAACACTGTTCATGTTGATATGCTGATCGTTCCTCTGCGTGACGATGAATAGCCATAAACTGAAAATTTATTCGATAAAATCGCCTGCTTATGCAGGCGTTTTTTTTGATGAAATGAGGTGTTGTTTGGTTTATGTCCGATGCAATCAAGAAATTTTTTTTACCTTTCTGCGAAAAAACTTCTTGAAAGATGAATATAGAACAGTGATATATTCAAAGGGCAAACGCAACTTACCTCACATTTTCGACAAAAATAATAATTAGGAAATTGCTGAGGAGACATTACAACCAAAGTAGAAATAAGGAATAACTATGAGCTGTTTACTATCTTTGTCTTCATTTCTTGGATCGATTCAACTCAGGGATGAATATCAACCAGAATATCTTCAGGCTGTCCGGGAAGTATTCACCTCTCTTTGGCCGTTCCTTGAACAAAACCCGAAATACCGTGAACAAAGCTTGCTGGAGCGTATGGTAGAGCCGGAAAGGGTTATTCAGTTTCGAGTTTGCTGGGTAGATGATCAAGGTAAGGTTCAGGTAAACCGTGCATGGCGGGTGCAGTTCAACTCAGCCATTGGTCCGTATAAAGGTGGTATGCGTTTTCATCCATCGGTGAATCTCTCTATTCTGAAATTCCTTGGCTTTGAACAGACCTTGAAAAATGCGCTGACAACCTTACCGATGGGGGGTGGTAAAGGGGGCTCAGATTTTGATCCCAAAGGAAAAAGTCAGGGCGAAGTGATGCGTTTTTGTCAGGCATTAATGACAGAATTGTACCGCCATCTGGGACCCGATACCGATGTTCCTGCGGGGGATATTGGTGTGGGTGGCCGTGAAGTGGCTTTTATGTCAGGGATGATGAAAAAACTCTCTAATAACACCGCTTGTGTATTTACTGGTAAAGGTCTCTCTTTCGGTGGCAGTTTGATTCGCCCGGAAGCAACCGGTTATGGTCTGGTTTACTTCACCAATGCCATGCTGAAACGTCATGGTATGAGTTTTGATGGTATGCGGGTGTCGGTTTCTGGTGCTGGTAACGTCGCACAGTATACTATTGAGAAATGTATGGCGCTGGGGGCGAAAGTGGTTACCGCTTCTGATTCCGGTGGCACAGTGGTTGATGAAGAAGGTTTCACGCTGGAGAAACTGGCTCACCTTGAAGAGATTAAAAACCAGCACTATGGCCGGGTGGAAGAATATGCCAAAGAGCGGGGGCTGACTTTCCTGAAAGGGTTACAACCCTGGTCTGTGCCAGTTGATATCGCTTTGCCATGCGCTACCCAGAACGAGTTGGATTTAGATGCGGCTAAGGTCCTTATCCAGAATGGCGTTAAAGCTGTAGCTGAAGGCGCGAATATGCCAGCAACCATTTCAGCGACTGAAGCCTTTATTGAAGCAGGTGTGCTATTCGCACCGGGTAAAGCAGCCAACGCGGGTGGCGTGGCAACGTC
Source organism: Photorhabdus sp. RM322S (assembly GCF_042879395.1). Lineage (NCBI taxonomy): Bacteria > Pseudomonadati > Pseudomonadota > Gammaproteobacteria > Enterobacterales > Morganellaceae > Photorhabdus > Photorhabdus sp. RM322S. The sequence goes on along the minus strand of NZ_JBHFKW010000006.1, from coordinate 114,298 downwards.
TGGTTTGGAAATGGCGCAAAACGCAGCACGTTTAGGCTGGAAGGCTGAGAAAGTGGATGCACGTTTGCATCACATCATGCTGGATATTCATCACGCCTGTGTTGAATATGGTGGCGAGAGCAAACAGACCAATTATGTTCAGGGTGCGAATATTGCCGGATTTGTAAAAGTTGCTGACGCTATGCTCTCTCAGGGTATCTTGTAAATTAACGTGATCAGCCGCATATTGCGGCTGATGTTTTAACAAGGATAGATATCAAAACGGTGGTTTTTTGTGGTAATAGCTGCTGATGCAGCTACTCCAGCTAAGGGTTCTGCATAATCAGGTCGCTTTACCACGACACGGCGTTTTGCCAGAGCTTGTGCAGGGGATAGCAAATTATCAGCATCTTCATCAGCACCAACCAGAGACTGAAACACCCGCATCTCTTTCTTCACTAATGCACTTTTCTGCTTATGTGGATACATAGGATCAAGATAAACCACATCGGGCTGTGGTGTAATATCGGTCAGCGCTGTGATGCTGGAGGCATGGAGCAATGTCATGCGTTCTTTCAGCCAGCTGCCGATTTCTTCATCCTGGTAACCACGTTGAAGCCCATCATCTAGTAATGCCGCGACCACAGGATGGCGTTCCAGCATTCTGACATGACAACCCAGTGATGCCAGTACAAAGGCATCGCGTCCCAGACCAGCGGTAGCATCTACGACGGTTGGCAGATAATCTTTTTTGATCCCTACGGCTTTAGCAACCGCTTCACCTCGTCCGCCACCAAAGCGGCGGCGATGTGCCATTGTGCCTGATACAAAATCCACATAGATGCCGCCCAGTTTGGGCTCATCCCTTTTGCGGAGTTCGAGGTGTTGAGGTGTAAGAACCAATGCCATGACAGCGCTTTCGTCATGTACCAGTTGCCAGCGCTTTGCCAGTTGAGATAAGGCGCTGCTATCAGCGCCTTGTTCACAGATTAAACAGATACCCACCCTGATTATCCCTTGATACCAGAACTACGCAGCATGGCATCCAGTTTGGGTTCACGGCCACGGAAACGTTTGAACAGTTCCATTGGATCTTCGGAACCACCACGGGACAGAAGGTTATCAAGGAAAGATTGGCCGGTTTCGCGGTTGAAAATCCCTTCTTCTTCGAAGCGTGAAAAGGCATCAGCTGCCAGCACTTCAGCCCACAGATAGCTGTAGTAACCTGCGGCATAACCACCGGAGAAAATATGACTGAATGAGTGAGGGAAACGGGCCCATTTAGGTGAAGGTACTACGGAAACCAATTTTTTCACTTTCTTCAGGGTTTGCATAATCTGAGCACCTTTCGCCGGATCATACTCAACATGCAGGCGGAAATCGAACTGACCAAACTCAAGCTGACGCAGCATAGCCATTGCAGCTTGATAGTTTTTCGCGGCTAAAAGATTATCCAGCATAGATTGTGGCAGAGGCTCTTTAGTTTCATAGTGACCAGAAATAAATGCCAGTGCTTCTGGTTTCCAGCACCAATTTTCCATGAACTGGCTTGGCATCTCAACCGCATCCCATGGCACACCATTAGTACCGGAAACAGCAGCAGTTTCAATCTGAGTTAGCATCAGGTGCAGACAGTGGCCGAACTCATGGAACAGTGTGTTTACTTCATTGTGGGTGAACAGCGCTGGTTTACCGCCAACAGGTTTGTTGAAGTTACAGTTCAGATAAGCGACAGGCTTTTGCAGTTCGCCATTGGAATGGCGCATCTTGCTGATACATTCATCCATCCAGGCACCGCCTCGTTTATGTTCGCGCGCATAAAGATCCATATAGAAACTGCCGTGCAGCTCATTTTTATCATCATATAGATCGAAGAAACGGACATCCGGGTGCCAGGTTTCTACATCATGGCGCTCTTTGGCTGTAATGCCATAGATACGGCGAATAACTTCAAATAGCCCTTCAACAGCCCGTTGCTCAGGGAAATAAGGACGTAACTGTTCGTCATTAATAGAAAACTTATGCTGTTTTTGTTTTTCGGCATAATAAGCCATATCCCAAGCTTCCAGCTCGTAGGCGCAATGATGCCATTTCGCAAAACATTTTAACTCATCTACTTCTTCTTCACCTTGTGGATGAGCGCGTTTTGTCAAATCATTCAGAAAATCCAAAACTTCCTTAGGGGTTTTTGCCATTTTGGTTGCAAGAGATTGTTCAGCATAATTTTTGAAACCAAGCAATTGGGCTTGCTCATGACGTAGTGCAAGGAGTTCAGCCATCACTTCACTGTTATCCCATTTACCGGCATTTGGGCCTTGATCAGAAGCACGAGTTTGATAAGCGTGATAAATTTCCCGACGCAATTCACGGTCTTCTGCATAAGTGATAACTGGCTGATAACTTGGCGCTTCCAAAGTCAGCAGCCAGCCTTTTTTTCCTCTCGCTTCTGCCTGAGCTTTAGCTGCGGCAATCGCACTTTCAGGCAGACCAGACAGATCTTCTACATCAGTAATTAACTTGGTCCAGCCCATAGTGGCATCAAGCACATTATTGCTGAATTGAGAACTTAAATCTGACAAACGTGCACTAATCTCGCCATAACGTTTCTGTTTCGCCTCAGGCAGACCGATACCTGACAGTTTAAAATCGCGCAGTGAATTTTCGACAGCTTTGCGTTGAGGTTGAGAGAGTTTCTCAAACTCAGCACTCTCACGTAATGACTTATACGCTTGATATAGGCCCTTGTGTTGACCTAACCAGGTACTGAATTCAGACAGCAATGGTAAACTTTCTTCGTAGACTGCACGCAGCTCCGGACTGTTTTTAACCGAATTCAAATGATTGACTGGTGACCATGCACGGGACTGTTTATCATTTGCTTCAGCCAGTGGCTGACACAGATTGTCCCAGGTAAAAATGGTATTCTCGGCCAGGATTTTTTCGACGGTTTGGCGGTAATTTGCAATGACTTCTTTTACAGCAGGAACAACATGTTCTGGTTTAATAGAAGAAAACTTTGGTAAACCTGATGGAACGAGTAACGGATTAGTCATATAGGGTCCTGTTTGTGTTTGGGATACATTGCTGAATGAGCAGTGTATCGTAATGGGTATCGGCTAATAAGATGTAGGTAAAATTCGGCAAACTCAACGCGAATATCGAGTTTTTTAACAACAAAATTTAATGCTTTTTAGGAAATTGATGAATTGTTTCCACAGATCGATTCAGAAGCCTTACAGCACGCGCTATAATCGGCATATTTTCATAATTATTTCGTATTGATAGGGAAGATCATCGTCCCCGGTGGGGCGGCTGGACTTCAAATCCAGATGAGGCCGCCAGCGGTCTCTGGCAGGTTCGACTCCTGTGATCTTCCGCCATTCAAATCATCCTGCTAACGGGTGTTTGTACCCAAGAACTTCGATTTGCGCGGTGGGAAAATATTGATTTTGAAAAATACCTTTAGAAAGCGCCTGTTGAAGTCATGAAGATAGAATGATCTCACCGCTCCTTTGTGTGATACCTGCCTGAAACTGATGGAAATCGATTTTGATGTCGAAACGGCCAATCGACATTGGTTTGTTTTTTATCGTTATAATTACTTGTTGTGACTATTTACATGCTTTTCTATTAGGCGTAGTATCCGGAGGACTTGATGACTTTCTATACGATAGTTATCCGGTGTGTGAGTCAGTTGAGTCATTTGCTCTTTATGAAACCGTGTTGTTTTGGAGGGTTCTTCTCCATCTAATCAAGGTCAAGCAAACTGATGAACTATCATTTTTAATCTATCCAATGTAAGGGGGCCCAACAGTACTTAATTCGCTATAGAACAATCTTTTAGTTCTTTTAGCACTAACAAAGAGGAAAGACCATGAAAAGTCTCAAGAGGTTATCGTTATTCACACTTTTACTATTTACTGCCAGCCCAATAGCGTTTGCGGTGCAGAACAATTGGCCCGGCACGAAAGTAAACCAACCCGCACCTAAAGTCAAAGGTATGTCCGCAGTTCTGGCAAAGAATCTGGCTAACTTTGACGACCTTGATTTCAAAGTTTATACAAACCAAAAATGGTGGGAGCTACATAAGAGCCATGCCATGGACATTCTTGTTCACTATCCTGATGGTCATACTACCAAGGGGATTCAACAGCACATTGAGGATCTGAAGTATATGTGGACATTTGCCCCTGACAACCGAATCACAGAGCACCCGGTGCGGTTTGGTACAAATGATGGGGAATGGACTGCTGTAACGGGATTTACTGATGGAACATTTACGAAACCTATGGTTCTGGGTGATGGTAAGGTTATCAAACCTACAGGTAAGTCGTATCACCTCCCTATGGCAACACTTGGGCACTGGAGCAAAGTCAAAGCTAAAGGATTTGAAGGAGTCGTTATGGATGAAGAGTATCTGTTCTGGGACGAGGGCGTGCTTATGAAACAGATAGGTGCCAGTAATTGATTCAACAATTTCATACGGACTTACCTAAAGGCGAGTCCGTTTTATATTTAGCGATATCAATCCCGGCAGCAATAGTCATAATAATATCCTTATTTTATTTTCAGCTTTGATCAACCTTGTAAATACGGACTTATCGCTAAACGAAGTCAAAGATACCCTTCTATCTATAAAAGCTGAGGCGGACAAAGTGGCAATAATCTTTCTGTTCTGCTTTTTTCATGTTGTATAGGTTTCGCTTACTGAAATACAAATACGCATAAACAGTTTTTCCGCTATGATGGTAGTGAAATAACTTACTATCTTAAACAAAGAGGTGGTAAGAATTTGTTGGTGCTGATACAAAGTTCTGATTGTAATAGTATCGCTAATAAAAGGAAAAGCAAAGTTACTTACCTTAATGGAAGAGGAATATAAAGAAGTTGTTTCTGTGAAGTTACCATCACTTCAAGATAAGCTTTATATGATTTATAAAGACAATCCACAGAAACTAGCAGAAAAGATTAAAACTCTTCTCCAGAGTTAACACTGGCCTATTCCAGAGATCCTGTGTATGGGAATGTGTATAAAGCCTATTGATACATATAATAAAATGATTAAAAATCAATGATTTATTTTGCATTATCTTTATGGCTACTCGGCTCGAAAGAGTGTTGAAATTAGAAAAGCCATTTTTAATTATGGGTAAATCTTATAAAATGTATGAAGATATAGCGTCATCATAGTCATTTCTTTACTTGGTAAAATTATTAATAAAATAATTAGCAATGAAAGTGTAAATCAATTTATTGATCTAAAATACGTGCTATTGGTCACGATTTTGACCATGATATGTCGACTATTTTATATGAATATGAGTTTAATGTTGATTATGTTGAGATATAATTAGTATGTGATTCATGGAATAGATGACTATTCTCTTTATGAATGCAGAGAGATATTTCAGTGATATGCAAATAAATCATTTTAATATTTATGGCGATAATTATTTGAATAAAGAAAATGTGTATGTCTTATTTTTTTGATACAGCAGTTAATATTGAAGGAAATAAGAAATTAAGAACGCCTCAAATTGAAGCATACATCAAAATTAGAGACTATTTTAGTCAACCAGATAATAAAGAGGCATTAGTAGTACTGCCTACAGGTACAGGGAAGAGTGGTTTGATTTCTATTGCACCATATGGAGTATAAAATAAAGGAGTTCTCATTATAACCCCTGGGCTTGTTACTAAAGATAGTATACGAAAAACGCAAGAGGTTTTAGAGGACAATTTTTGGGTGAATTGTGATGTTATATTTAATAGTAAAGATATTCCTGTGGTGAATGAATATCTTCAAGATATCAGTGATGAGCATTTGTTTGTCAGTCATATTGTTTACTCTAATATACATCGAGTATCAAGTAATCGTGAGACAAGTTTAATAAGCAGAGTTCCGCCGGATTTTTTTGATTTTATTATTATTGATGAAGCTCACCATGCTCCTGCACAGAGTTGGCGTGAGGTTTTAGAATATTTCTGCGAAGCTAAAATACTTCATGTTACAGGAACGCCATATCGAGGTGATAACCAAAAAATTCCTGGAGAAAAAATACATGAAACTCCTCTTTCAGAGGTTATGAAAAATAAGTATGTGAAATGGCTAAGAAAAGAAACGGTTAATGCTCATGAGCTGTATTTTTCTATAAAAGAAGATGAGAAAGTTAAATTATCAAAGGAAGAAGTGTTAGATAGTGTCGTCATAAATAAATTCATGTCATAATAACTCCATATTACATGAATGGATTACTTAAGCATGAACATACCAGCACACCGCCGTCACGATATTTCTGATCATGTTTGGTGTTTACTTGAGCCTCACCTGCCAGGACGTAAAGGTGCCTGGGGACGCATCGCTTATGATAATCGGTTATTTATTAATGCCGTGTTCTGGATTTTACGGGCAGGTGCACCCTGGCGAGATTTACCGCCCGATTATGGTGACTGGAAAAATACGCATCGCCGTTTTTGTCGGTGGCGTGACAAAGGAATATGGGAAGGATTGCTTGAGCAGCTCATCTCTGAACCGGATTTCGAATGGTTGATGATTGATGCCAGTCACATTAAGGTTCATCCCCATGCCGCAGGCGCAGAAGGCGGCAATCAGGATATGGGGCGTACAAAAGGGGGCTCAATACCAAGATACATTTGGCCGTGGATGCGCATGGTATGCCGGTCAGAGCGCTTATTACAAGCGGTACCACAGCGGATTGCTCACAAGCTGAGGCCTTGATTGAAGGAATAGATGCAGAACACTTATTGGCGGATCGGGGCTATGACAGCAATACAGTGATTGAACAAGCAGAACACCAAGGCATGGCAGCGCAAATTCCCAGCCGTAAAAATCGCAAGGTTAAACGAGAATATGACCGGGACCTCTATCGACTCAGGCATTTAGTTGAAAATGCGTTTCTCCCTCTTAAACGCTGGCGTGGGATAGCAACCCGTTATGCTAAAAATAGTGCATCATTTCTTGCCGCTGTTCAGATCCGCTGTCTTGCTCTTTGGTTAAATATCTTATGACGATACCATCTAAGAAATGAATTAAACATAGCAGGGAAAACAAGATGAAATCCCGCCCATCCTCGTTGATAAGCTTATTAAGCACCTGCTCAATCAGAACTATGAGACATTCAAAGCACGCAGTTCGGTAGGCTTTTTGCTAAACGTAGCAACAAGGTTAATTACCTATCCCTTCCCCAAAAACCCATTTGAATCTGCGTGCCTCAGAGCAGGTTATGTTTAAACAAATATGAAACCACTACTTATAACCAGAATTTTAACCATAAATAGCACGAGTTTCAGTCACATTCTCACGCTTATCAGATTCAGCAACAGTAAGAAACTCACGCCACAACGTAATCAGTCGCTCAAGATCAGCACGGGAAACATTAAGATGTGTCACTAAGCGAGTGACAGAATCTACACTCAAAATCACACCTCGTTCTTTCATCCAAGGTCCCAACTGCGCGGCTTCATGCGCTGGTATGCGTAAAAATACCATATTAGTCTGTGCCCCAGGCGCCAAAACTTCCACACCCAGCGCACTCAATTGTTCAGCCAGCCACTGGGCATTATCATGGTCCTCACGTAACCGTTGAACATTATGCTGCAATGCATAACGCGCTGCGGCAGCTAATATTCCCGCCTGACGCATTCCACCCCCAGTCATTTTGCGCCAACGCCGTGCCTGCTTGATGTATTCTGCATCACCACACAGTAAAGAACCCACTGGCGCTCCCAACCCCTTGGACAGACAGAGGGTCAGAGTGTCGCAATACTGAGAGAGAGTACTCAGTGGCACATCTAACGCCACAGCCGCATTGAGAATACGTGCCCCATCAACGTGCAATGCCAAGCCTTTCTCCTGCGTAAAAACTCTGGCCTGCTGCAAATATGCCAGTGGTAACACCTTACCACCGTGTGTATTTTCTATACTGAGTAAACGGGTTCGGGCGAAGTGAGCATCATCTGGCTTGATAACACTGGCGACAACATCCAGAGGCAATGTGCCATCCGCCGCCATATCAATCGGTTGCGGCTGTATACTTCCCAACACGGCAGCTCCACCCGCTTCATACAGGTAGTTATGCGCATTTTGACCCACAATATATTCATCACCTCGCTGGCAATGGGTGAGCAACGCCACCAAATTAGCTTGCGTACCAGTAGGCAGAAACAGCGCTGCTTCCTTGCCAGCCAATACAGCAGCTTCGTGTTCAAGCTGGTTAACATTAGGATCGTCGCCATAAACATCATCACCCACTTCCGCTAATGCCATAACCTTACGCATAGCCTCGCTGGGTTGGGTAACAGTATCACTACGTAAATCGATCATAGGTGGCTCCTGTATATTATTTTGAAAAATTATTTTGCTTAAATAGCCAGAGGATAATCTTTTTCATATCTGACAATGCCATAACTATATCTACTTATGCTTTGGTCAGATTGTCTGTATTAACCGTAAATATAATATAATTTCTGCCATAAATATCACCGGTATAATTTACTGAAAAGTATAAAACATCAACAAAGTCAAAACACACGTTTCTCCGCCAAAATAAAAGCGCTATTCTGATCATCATTTCTTGATAGTTGAAGCTGCGGTGGCCGGGTTAGGGGTGGCAATGAGCCTAGAATTGATTGCTTGTGACGACGTTATCAACGGGCTGCTGTAAGCACCATATGGGTTTCAGGATCTTGATGTTTTCAAGATATAGGGACAGGGACAATCACCCGGCCCCATAATTAGTTGAATAATCAAATCACTCTCGAAAACTGTCGCTGGTGAACCTGCCGGCGCAGATAAATATCAAAACACATACAGATATTACGGATAAGCAACCGGCCTCGTGGTGTCACCCGGATCTGTTTTTCATCTATTTCCACCAGACCATCTGCGACTAATGGTGTCAATAATTGCAAATCTTCCGCGAAATACTTGGTAAAACTCAGATTATATTGTCGCTCAATATCGGCAAAATTTAGCCGGAAATTACAGATCAGCGTCTTAATCACATCACGGCGGATACAATCATCCTGAGACAAGGTTAAACCACGCCACAGGGCATGCCCCTGTTTTTCGACCTGTGCATAGTAGGCTTTTAACTCTTTCTGGTTCTGAAAATAGCTATCGCCCAACATGCTGATAGCAGAAACACCCATTCCCAGGAGATCACACTCTTCCTGAGTGGTATAACCCTGAAAATTACGGTGCAACCTTCCTTCCCGCTGAGCAACCGCCAACTCGTCATCCGGGCGCGCAAAATGGTCCATGCCAATAAACTGGTAACCATTTCCCGTCAGTGTTGCAATGGTTTCCTGCAAAATATCTAACTTTTGTTCGGCGCTTGGTAAATCATGCTCTTTGATTTTACGTTGGGCGGCAAACAGATTCGGCAAATGAGCATAATTGAAAATACTCATTCTGTCCGGTGATAACGCTAATACTCGTTTCAAAGTGAAAGCAAAACTTTCAGGTGTCTGTTTCGGCAAGCCATAAATCAGGTCAATACTGGTAGAATTGAAACCAGTTTCACGAGCACGTGCTACCAGAGCAAAGATAACATCTTCATCCTGTTCACGATTAACCAAACGTTGTACTTCTTTATTAAAATCCTGTACACCCATGCTCAAACGGTTAAAACCTTCACTGCGCAGGTGATTAATCACATCTAGTTCAATTTCACGCGGATCGATTTCAATGGAAATTTCAGCATCCGGCAAAAAATTAAAATGGTTACGCAACATTCCCATCAATTTACTGATTTGGTTTTTATCAAGATAAGTTGGCGTACCACCACCCCAATGCATCTGGCTAACGTTACGGCCAGAAAACAGTTTCGAACGCTCACGGATTTCACGTTCAAGCAGTTGCAGATATTCATCTGCTTTATGCTTCTGGCGAGTCACCTGTTTATTGCAACCACAGAAATAACAGAGTTTATGGCAAAACGGGATATGGACGTAAAGAGAAAGCGGTCGTTCAGGGTAACGGACAGCAGCCTGCATAAATGCTGCATTATCATACTGTTGATTGAATTCCAGCGCCGTAGGGTATGAAGTATAACGGGGGCCGGAGTAATTGTATTTCTGGATCAAAGGCAGATCCCAAACTATGGCTTGCTCAGACATTCTTATTCCTTCCGATGTTTCTGTCTACCAAAGCGCAATGTTTGCAGATGTTTGATGTGTTGCGCCGTGGTGACTCTGCGCAGCCGGGTTTTACGCCGCGACAATCGCCATAGTTTACCCAATAACCACAACAAATAACATACTAATAGTGTGGTTATTAGGGTTAACCCGCCTTTAATCATGGAAGATTAAATTAATTGCCTTTCAGCAGTTGCATAATGTCATCTGGCTTCTCTTCTTCGCCTTCTTCCTCACCTAGCTCAACCCCCAACTCTTCCATCAAGACATCAATGCGATCCAGTGTGGTGTCAACATAGACATTATCTTCTTCAGACAGTTTTTCGCCATTTTCCAGACGCTCCAACAATGCATCCAAACGATCATCGTTTTCCAACATTGCCAGCTCTTCCTGTGGCGACAGACGAGGTTTTGTCTCCGCTTTAGCTTTGGCCGCCACGGGTTTCACCGGTTTCTCTCCGACAATCAGTGGAACAGGCACTTTACTGCCAAGACGAGGATCACGCTGCTTGCTGCCTGACCGATGCTTGTCGCTATCTTGCTCCTTATGACGGCTACCTGCCGGATTACCACTGTGCTTTCTCTGGCGCTTACGCTCACGACCTTCCGCATTCAATTCTTCGCGGCTTTTTCTTTTCTGTTTACCAGCAGATGCTTTCGCAGGTGCTTTTTTCTTTAACTGGTTCATAGCCCGTTACTCAGTTTGGTTTATCAGGGTATTGCTGCGGCGGAATCTAGCAGAAACCACACGTATAGAAAAGCGCCACAGATAATTCTTTTTCTTTAAAAATCTAGTCAAAGTCCTTTATTATTCATGATTGGTTTAACCATCAGCGAATATTCTATTAATCTTGGCTTTCAATAAGTGATGAATTGATATGCTTTTTTCTGATACTTCTTCCTACAAGCCCGTCTATTTATGGGTAATTGGTTATGCTTTGTTATGGATTATAGTGGGTTATTCATTTGACCCAACCGTCCCCTATGATGCCGTCGAAGCATTAAACTGGGGTAAAAACGGAGAATGGGGCTCACCTAAAAATCCGTGGCTGGTGGGCGCAATGATGCTGCCGGCTATCCATATAAGCGGTATTTCATTAAGTTTTTACTGGTACTTCATACACTTTATCGCTATCGCTATTGGTATGCTCGGTGTATGGCATCTGGCGTTCCGGCTAACAAAGAAAAAAGAGCTGGCATGGCTTGCCATGCTGACATTGAACCTATCCGGTATTATTAACTTTGATATTATTCCTTACAACGATAATTATCTACTGATTATGCTATGGCCGTGGAGTATGCTGTTCTTTCTGCGGGCAGTGTATGACAACCCATACTGGTGGATAGCATTTGCACTCAGCTCCGGGCTGGCAACGATGGGGAAATACTCCTCCCTGGCGCTGGTCGGCTCAGTTTTTCTACTGACACTGTTTGTACCCAGAGTTCGTCAATGTTACCGCCAACCGGCTCTTTATATCGCACTGGTTATCTGGTTTATGCTGGTACTGCCTAACGTTTGGTGGCTGTGGAACAATGATTTTGCTGCTTTCAAATGGGTAGATTCACAGATAGATAGCGGTTTTAATCTGCACACCACCCGATCGTTATTATCCGTGTTTTATCCACTGATGATTGTTGGCATCATTATCTACACGCTTGGAGGCCGTATTGGCTGGCCAAAAGAGCAACCGGGCCGACTGGCAAATATGGTTATTCTGTTGCCATTACTGATTATCTATTGCTGGTTCTCATTCAATGAGGGCGGAAGAATGACTGAATGGTTGCAACCCTTTATGTCTGTTTCGTCAGCGCTGTTGGTCGGTTCCATTACCCGTTTTCCACAAAAATCATTACTCAGTACCCTGCGAGGGTTGGCAGTCACCGCAGTATTGGTTTTGATGGGATATGTTTTTGTTATGGCCGCTAATGTCCGCGGTGCCGGCCATGAATTTGAAGGTATCAAAGATTTTTCCTGGCAACTGGATCAACGCTGGCATCAGCTCTATCCAACACCTTTACATTATGTCGGGGGCGAATACTTGCATCAGTGGCTAACGTTCTACGCACCAAGTCAACCGGAAACGATCCAACCCTGGACGTTGGAAGGGCAAACGCCAAATGTCTATAACCGCCATGTTAAAGCAAGCGATATTGTACGCGACGGCGCTATTTTGATCGGAGGAAAAGGTAAAACCTGTGAACAGGAAGATTTTCACAGCGTTTTACAAGACTGGCCCAAACTGAAAATAAACAGCACTGAGGAGTTTCTTTTCCAGCCTGAACCTGAAACGAAACCAATACCAATCTGCGTAGGTTTTGTGTCACCGGAAAAATATCAGTAGTTTTCTCTGAAATTTGAAAGCCTGATTTAACAGGCTTTCAACTCTTCATACGCCGTTAACATAATGGCAATATACAGTATTGTCTACAGAGTTATATGTAAAACCTTACTCAACGCAGCTGTCTGTAAGAATACCGAATCGTTGTTGAAGTATTGGCCCAATCTCTTTAAGCGGGCCTTCGCTTAACATACTATCGTGGGAACAATTAATATCATACAAGGCGATGTTTCCTTCAATATACTCCCCCCATAAGTGCGGATCGTAATTAACATTATCGGCTTCGCTATGGCTTTGTAGTGCCCTAAAGAATACGAGGTCACCTTGGAACCGGCTGGGTGAAAATTCGCTGAGCAAATGCGGTGCATCTCGGAACTCAGCAAGAATACGTTCGAAAATATTCTGATCGAGGCTTGCTAATGGATGCTCGATCTCAGACAGCCGTTTTTTCAAGCCAACCACGCTAAACTGCCGCTCGTTTTCAGGTACCGAACCGGTAAATGCCTCAAACATTGCACGCAGGCTTTCCCGATCGGTGCGTACCATGTCTCTGTAAGTCTTCCACAATGGATAACCATCCATAAAGATCAGGACATTGACCACTTGATTATCCTTTTGCAGCAAGGTGGCTATTTCATGAGCGAGATGGCAACCGAAAGACCAGCCCAACAATGAATAAGGCCCCTCTGGCTGGATCTTATAAATATCTGCCAGATAATTTTTCGCCATGTCATAAATCGATGTTGGTACAAGGCCGGTGCTCAACCTGCGTGCCTGAATGCCATAAAGAGGCTGCTGCTCGCCCAGATACGGGATCAACCCCGCATAAGACCAACTCAATCCTCCCCCGGGGTGTAAACAGAACAACGGCGTTTTTTCACCAGCCGGTTGCAATGGCAGCATGACGTCCAGAATATTGCCACACGGATTGCTTTCAAGACGCCGCGCCAGCAGTGCAACGGTGGGCGATTCAAACAGGTCACGAATAGTTAGCTTCTCATCCAATTCTTTTTCGATACGCGCAATCAACCGTGCTGCCAGCAGTGAATGCCCTCCCAGTACGAAGAAGCTGTCATCAATACTGATTTGTCCAACACTCAATAGCTCGCAGAACTGCGCGTAAAGCCATTTCTCGCTTTCAGTCTGTGGTTGGCGTCCTTGCCGCGAACCCAAGTTTAGGTGTGGCAACGCGACAACATCCAACTTGCCATTGGCGTTTAATGGCAGTTCTGTCAGCAGCATGACCACAGCAGGCACCATAAAATCAGGTAAATGCTCACGCGCATGCTGTTGCAGTAACACCGGTAGATCTTCGGGGCTTGCAAAGGGCACCACATAGGCAACTAATTGTTTATTGCCCGAATGATCCTCGCGCGGAATGACCACCGCTTGCTGCACGGCGGAGTGCTGCTTCAGCACGACTTCGATTTCCCCCGGTTCAATCCGGAAACCGCGAATTTTCACCTGCTGATCGCTGCGGCCAACAAAGTTGAGCACGCCATCACGCCGCCATTTCACCACGTCCCCGGTGCGGTACATGCGGCTGCCCGCAGGCCCGAAGGGATCGGCGATAAAGTGTGCCGCACTTTGCCCCGGACGCTTAAAATAGCCACGCGCCAGGCCGCGGCCGGCAATGTATAGCTCCCCTGGCGCGCCAACTGGCACCGGCTGTAAAAATTCATCTAATACATAGAGGCTGGTGTTATCCAACGCGGCACCAATAGGGACGTCCAGATAAGGGGCATCTGTTTTGGCGATGGGGTAATCCGTGGCGTAGGTGGTGGTTTCCGTTGGGCCATAGATATTCATCAATTCAAGATTGGGCCAATGTTCCCGCACCGCCTGCACCGCGCTGGCGGATATCTTTTCACCACCGGTGAATACCTTCTGCAAAGAACCCAGGCATTGCGGATGTTCTTCCGCAATCAGCCTGAATAACCCTGATGTCAGAAATGCGGCGGTTACTTGTTGTTCAACGATGGTCGATGTCAACAGATCCAGATCGAGATCGTTGCCCGGTACGATAACGGCCTGATGGCCGTTAAGCAGAGTGGCCCACAGCTCATAGGTTGAGGCATCAAATGCGTAGGGGGAATGCAACAGAACACGCTGGTGATGCTCGCTGCGCCAGCGCCGATCGAGAGTCAGGGTAATGACGTTATCTTGCGTGGTGGCGATCCCTTTGGGCTGCCCAGTGGAACCTGAGGTAAACATCACGTAGGCCAGATTCTGGGCGCTTACCGGCTCGCTGACCCACGCAACATTGTGCTGGGTACTGGCGTTGACTACGGTTTCCACCTGTAAACTGGCCGGCAAAACCACGTGGCTATGTGTATCATCCACCAACGCAACCTGTATCCCAACTTCATCCACTATATGCTGCCAGCGTTCCAAGGGATCGCTGGTACGCAGCGGCACATAGAACCCTCCGGCCTTAATTACCGCCAATATGGCGATCGCGAGCGACAACGAGCGCTCCATCAGCAATGCAACGCCATGTTCCGCTTTCACGCCAAGCTGTTGCAGGCGTTGTGCCAAATCATTTGCGCGCGCGTTCAGTTGTGCATAGGTAAGCTGCTCATCACCACAACTCAGAGCAATGTGCTCTGGTGCCGCCGCCACCTGTTTTTCAAACAGGCTGGCCAACGACACCATCGGCACTTTCTGTTCCGTGGCATTCCACTCGGTTATCATTTTGCATTGCTGCTCGGCAGTTAACAGTGGAATGTTCGCCACTGGTGTGTCTGGTTCTTCTGCAATGAACGACAGCAATCGAACAAGGTACTGCGCGAGCGCCACCACCGTATCACGATCAAACAGATCGACGGCATACTCAATCTGGGCATTGAGTGCACACACCTCGCCATCATCGCTATAGACTTCATCAAAATTGAACGTCAGATCGAATTTGGCAGGGGCAAAACCAACCGGCTGCGGCTTTGCCTGCAAATTGGCAAATTGTTGGGTGTTGTCTCCGTTATTTTGCAATACCAACATTACCTGGAACAGAGGATGCCGTGAGGCAGAACGCTCAGGGTTAAGCGCTTCTACCACCCAATCAAAAGGCACATCCTGATTTGCATAGGCAGAAAGCATGAACTCACGCACGCTGGCAAGCAACTGATTAAATTCAGGGTTACCCGCGCAATTTACTCTCAGCACCAGCGTATTGACAAAGAAACCAATCAAATTGGTCATGGCCTCGTCGGCTCGCCCAGCAACGCCTGTGCCCAACGTCATATCATCGCCAGCCCCCATCCGACTAAGCATGACGGCAACCCCGGTTTGCAGCAACATAAATGGCGTTACGCCCTCATCACGCGCCAGTTTTTTCAGGCGGCCATAAAGCGCCTGGTCAATCGCATAGCTGACCCGGGCGCCTTGTTGGCTCAGTACAGATGGACGCGGGCGATCGGTAGGTAGATAAGTTTCCTGGGGCGATCCTGCCAGCGCGCTACGCCAGAATTCGATTTGCTGTGCGCCGCGTGTGGAGGCATCCTGCACATCCCCCAATAGTTGACGCTGCCATAGCGCGTAGTCGGCGTATTGCACGGTTAGTGGTGCCCACTTCGCTTCCTGGCCCTCGCAGCGCACCTGATAGGCCAAAGACAGATCGTGCAGCATTGGCCCTAACGAACCGCCGTCACAGGCAATGTGGTGAATGACCAGCAGCAGCACATGTTCGTTCTGGTCCGGTAAGTGGAACAGCCACCCACGCAGCGGCAAATCATTTGCCAGATCGAACTGCCAAGCGGCAGCCTTGTCGATGCTTTCCGACAGCTCCTCCGGCGTCACATTGCCGATGATCAAAGACGGTGCCACGCTATCAAGCGCAAGAATATGCTGATAAGGCTGATCAAGATGCAGAGGATATAGCGTGCGCAGAACCTCATGGCGCTGTACCAGATCGCCCAATGCCTGGCGCAATGCTTCATCATTGAGCGGCCCATTCAGCTTCAGGGCAAGCGGCATATTATACGCGGCATGATCGTTGCCAATGTTATCCAACAGCCACATTCGCTGCTGGGCAAAGGAAAGGGGTAAATATTCCTCACGGGCCTGGCGCGTGAGCGTTTCACGGCGTTGAGTGCCCTTTATCGCCAACTGCTCGGCAAACTGCGCCACGGTTGGGTAATCAAACAGTGTGCGGATCGGTAACTCAATGGCTAATGCTCTGGATACACGGCTAATCAGGCGCATCACTAACAGCGAGTGGCCGCCCAACGCAAAAAAGTTGTCGTCCATGCCTACCGTTTCCAGCCCCAGCACCTCGGCAAACAACCCTGCCAGAATTTCTTCCTGCGCCGTGCGCGGCTGGCACCGTCTGCCGCCATGGTTGAAGTCTGGCACCGGTAATGCACGTTTATCCAGTTTCCCATTGACCGTCAAAGGGAAACTCTCAATCTGAAGGATGGCCGCAGGCACCATATAGTCAGGGAGTTTTGCCGCCACGCGGTGGTGCAGTGCCGCCGTGTCAATAGCAGCGTCACTGTCGCTGGTGATATACCCCACCAATTGTGGATTGCCAGGCTGATCTTTACGCATCAGCACCACGGCTTGGGTGACCTGCGGGTCATCCGCCAGAGCCGCTTCAATTTCGCCCAGCTCAATGCGGAAACCACGTAGTTTCACCTGCTGATCGGCTCGGCCTATATAGATCAGCCCGCCTTCTGGTGATCTGAAAGCTAAATCGCCCGAACGGTACATACGGGAACCCGGTTCACCATACGGGTCGGCGACAAAGCGCTCGGCGCTTAACCCCGCGCGGTTCAAGTAACCGCGCGCTAGCCCGGCACCAGCAATGTACATTTCCCCTTCAACACCTATAGGAACATAGCGCAAAGCGTCATCCAACACATAGATACGCAGATCGGGGATCCCAACACCAATCGGGCTACCCGACTGGCTGCGCATCATTGCCGGAGTCAGCGCCTGATAGCTGACGTGCACGGTTGTTTCGGTAATGCCATACATGTTGATTAATTCAGGCGCTGTCGAATCGTGGCGTTGGTACCAACGTTCAAGCTGGCTGAGATCCAGCGCTTCCCCACCGAATACCACTTTGCGCAGCGTCAGTGGATATTTCTTCTCGCGATCGCTTTGATCCGCTTCTATCAATTGATAGAAGGCAGAGGGCGTCTGGTTTAATACCGTGACTTTCTCTTCGCTCAGTAGCTTGAGGAATGCCTGAGGATCGCGGCTCACCATAAACGGTACGATGACCAGCCGCCCGCCATATAACAATGGCCCCCAGATTTCCCACACTGAAAAATCAAAAGCATACGAATGGAACAGGGTCCAGACGTCATTACGGCCAAAATCGAACCACGATTGCGTTGCTGTAAAGAGCCGTAACACGTTTTCGTGCGGGATCAGCCCCCCTTTCGGGTTCCCCGTAGAACCAGAGGTGTAAATGATATAGGCCAGGTTTGCCGTACTAACTGGGCGTAAAAGTTCATCGGGTTGAAGATCCCGTTTGCTGAACGGTGCCAGGCGCTGCTGATATTCAGGAATATCAACCACCAAATCAGACGTGGAGCCGCTTAACGTGCCGGCATTTTCTGCGTTGGTGATGATAAGCGTCGGTTTGGCATCTGACACGATAAAACCAAGCCGTTCGGCAGGGTTATGGAGATCCAGTGGTAGATATGCAGCGCCAGCTTTTAATACGGCTAACAACGCAATCAGTGTCTCCATCGAACGTGGCAACGCCAATGCCACGACATCCTCAGTGCCAATGCCGCGGTTCACCAAATAACGAGCCAACTGATTGGCCCGCTGATTAAGTTCGCCATAGCTCAGGCGATCGTTGCCCAAGCTCAGCGCAATGGCATCCGGCGTTTCGCACGCGCGTTTTTCAAACATTCCGTGGAGCGTATCGGCTGGCAATGATGCCAGCACAGGGTAAGGTTGAACCATGGCCTGAACTTCTTGCGCCAGCAGCAGCGGTACGCTGCCAATAATCGTCTGCGGATCGTCAATGATGGCATGCAGTATCAGCATGAAGCGCTCGGCCAGGTTTGCCACAGTTTGATCGTCAAACAGGTCTGGCAATGAGCTGAAGCGCAGGGCTAGCGTTTCACCCGGAACCGCCACCAACCCAAGCGGGTAATGCGAGGCATCCCCGCCATGGTGCACCGTTAGCGAGATGTTCAGCGCGGTATCAGATTGCTCACTGCTGCCTTCTATGAGCGGGTAGTTCTCGAACACCATCAAGGTATCAAACAGCTCGCCATAACCGGCATCCGCCTGGATGGTCGTCAGGTCAAGATATTGGTAATCAAGCAACCGGGTTTGCTCTGCCTGTAGGCGTTGCAAAAGCGTAGTAAACGTCTCCGCCAGGCTGAACGTCAGGCGTAATGGCACGGTATTGATTAGCAACCCAACGATGCTTTCCACGCCGGGCAATTCACCTGGCCGGCCGGAAACCGTGACGCCGAACACTACATCGCTGCGCCCCGTCATTCCCCCCAGCAGCACGCCCCATGCGGCCTGGATCAATGTATTTACCGTCACGCCAAGCTGTTTGGCGCGTAAGTTCAGCCGCTGCGTGTATGCCACATCCAGATGCTTATGCAACAGATTCGGTTGCAGATTTTCCGTGGTGCGCCCCTTTGCCAGGCAAGTTGGTGCCGCCAGGCCACTTAGCGTTTCGCGCCATACGGCTCGCATTTCGTCAACATCACGCTCCGCAATCCATTGCAGATAGTTGCAATAGGGGGTGATCGGCGGCAAGGTGCTGCCTTGCGCATCACCCAGATACAGAGTGCATAACTCTTGCAGCAGGATAGGAATTGACCAGCCATCCAACAACAGGTGATGGTTGGTAAAGACCAGATAATGCTGCTGTACCGCCAGTTTGACCAGGGTGAATCGCAGCAACGGCGGATCGTGCGGATCAAAGCGCTCATCATAATCGGTCTGTAACAGCGCGGCGAATGCTGGCTGTTGCTGCTCTGGTGATAGATGGCTCAAATCCACCTCACGCCACGGCAACGGTAGCCCCACCAAGATCAGTTGCACCGGCGTTTCTACGTCTTCGTACTCAAACCCCGCGCACAAGTGCGGGTGACGTTGCAGTAAGGTTGTGACAGCCTGTTTCAGCTTTTGGCTATCTAAAACGCCAGCAAACTGGAAAACCTGTTGCACCTGATACGCATCACTGCCTTGGGTATCGTACAACATATGGAACAACAGACCTTTCTGTAATGGCGATAATGGTAGTATCTCTTTAATTTCCATATTTATTTCTTCTTCTTCCACTTGGCTTGAAGTTTTTCCAAGCTATTCTGTTTAAGCGATAGCATCGTGATGTCCGATGGTGTGAATCCCCCCGCGTCAGGCACCGTAGAAAGCTGCGACATTGCTTTTAGCCAACGGAACCAATGGTTACCCAACACGCTAATACTCTTTTCCGTGTGCAGCGCTCTGGCCCATGACCAGTTGGAAACCAGAACCGGCCCTTCCGATCGCTCTTCTACCAACGCATTGAGTGAAAGCGCATGAGGGAGCGCAAAATTGTCATCAGCCGTTGTATCCAGCAGATTCGCCTCTGCGGCCACCTGCCAGTCACGATCGCCACCCGCAGCCATGCGGCCCAGATAGTTGAAGCCAATCTGGGCCTGCTGCTGCTGTGACAAGATTGGCCGTGTTTGCGAATTCAGATAGCGTAGCAACCCATATCCAAGGCCGTTCGCAGGCACTTGGCGTAGCTGCTCTTTGATGCGTTTTAGCGCATGACCTAATGAATAAGGGTCTGCCATCTGCGTAGCGCCCGGTTCGAGCCGCACAGGATACATGTTGGTGAACCAGCCAACAGTGCGCGACAGCTCCGTGCCGGGAAGTTCTTCACGCCCGTGCCCTTCAAGATCCAGCAGGACATCCGTCTGTGAAGTTTGCCGCCAGTCATTAACGGCCAGAGCAAAGGCGCAGAGTAGCACGTCGTTGATACCGGCATGGAAGAGCGCCGGTATCGTCCCCAACAACGGTTGGGTAAACGCCGCCGGTAACTCAAGCCGCAATGAATCGCTGCCCGCAACGGTGTCTTGCGCCCCGTCTAGCAGGCGGGAAGTCAGCAGCGTATCCGGCTTCTCCAGCACCGTTAGCCAGTGATTCAGTTCGTTACGCCGCGCATTGGCCTCTTGCTGCAATTGATACGCCCACGCACGGAAAGAGGTACCCACCGGCAACAGATCTGGCGTTTTCCCCGCACTCATGGCTGCCCAGATGTTTTGCAAATCCGGCGCTAAAATACGCCAAGAGACACCGTCCACCACCAAGTGGTGAAATACCAGCATCAGCCGACCAGGCTGCCCGGCTGATGCACGGAACCAAACCGCCTGTAGCATTTTGCCCGCCGCCGGATCGAGGCGCTGTTTTGCACGTTGGCTTTCTGCCTTGATGCAGCGTTGCAGTTCCGCCAGCGTGAACGCTTGGCAATCCACAATGCTCAATGCGCCATCCACGATGTCTGACATCATTGGCGGAATGGTCAGCAGGACATCACCGCTCGTGGAGCGATTCGCCACCAGGCGCAAGGCATCGTGCTGCTCTAACAGCAGCGTCAGCATCTGCCTGAGTTGTTTCTCATCCAGATGCTCCGGCGTTTGCAACAACGTTGCCTGGCTGAACCCGTTGATGTTACCGGGGTTTTCCATCAACCAATGGATAATTGGTGTAACGGGTACTTCACCTACCGCGCCAACCCGCGTTTCAGCAACCGTGGTAATGTTCGCCTGCATTTTTCTGGCCAAGGAAGCAACGGTTTTGTGCTCAAAGACCTGGCGTGGTGTGAATATCCAACCAGCCTGGCGCGCACGCGCGACCAGCTGTATCGCGGTGATACTATCACCCCCCATTTCGAAGAAGCTGCCGTCAATATCAACCTGTTCCACGCCCAATAAATCGGCAAAGAGCGTGCAAAGCAGTTGCTCTTGCGTATTGTGCGGGCCACGGTGATGGGGCTGATGGAAATCAGGCTGCGGCAATGCGTGCCGATCGACTTTACCGTTCGGCGTAACCGGAATTGCCGGCAGCATGACGATGGCCACAGGCACCATATATTCCGGCAGGTGGCTACGCAGATATTCGCGTAGTTCTGCGGTATTAACGTCCCCTTCACTCACCACGGCGTAAGCAACCAGTTGGCGAAGCCCCGGCTTATCTTCACGCACGATCACCGTGGCCTGGCTCAGTTGAGGATGCCTCAGCAGCAGGGATTCAATTTCACCCAATTCAATACGGAAACCCCTGATCTTGACCTGATGATCCACACGCCCAGCAAACATCAGCTCACCGTTGGTTTGCCAATAGGCGACATCGCCGGTGCGATACATTCGGCTACCTGCCACGCCAAACGGGTTCGCCACAAAGCGTTCCACTGTTAAATCCGGGCGCCGCACGTAGCCACGGGCTAGGCTTTCACCTGCGATATACAACTCGCCTTTTACCCCTGGCGCGACCGGTTGCAAACGCTCATCCAGAACATAGACCTGCATGTTGACGATCGGCGTGCCGATAGGCGGCGCTTTTCCAGCCGCCAACGGTTGGCTCATGGTGACGCAGACCGTGGATTCACTTGGCCCGTAGGCATTGATCATCCGGCGCCCCTGGCCCCAATAGTCGATCAGCTCCGGCTGGCAGGCTTCGCCCGCCACCACCAACGTTTCCAACGCAGGCAATGGCTTACGCGGCATAACCGCCAATCCCACCGGTGGCAACGTGGCGTGCGTCACGCCCTGGGCCAGCATCAGTTCATACAGCGGCTCCCCCGGTGACAGAGCATCACGGCCTGCAACGACCAGCGCCGCACCGCTTAACAGCCCCATACTGATATCCCAGAACGAGGCATCGAAACTCGGTGAAGCAAACTGCAACACGCGGCTTTGCGGCGTGACATGTAATCGCTCGACCATGCTGGCAACCAGGTTGCTGATACCCCGGTGCGTCACCAGAACGCCTTTCGGCAAACCGGTAGAACCAGAGGTGTAGATAATGTAGGCCGCATTATCGATGCTCAACTTCCTTGGCAAAGTAATGCTTTCCGCTTGCTGCCGGGCCAATTGCGTATGTAGCGCCGGTTGGTCAATCTGCAAGCTGGAATACTGCGCCCCCAGTTTTTGCACGAACGCAGAATCCGTGATGACCAGCGCAGGCTGCGAGTGTTCCAACATATAATTCAGGCGTTCCTGAGGATAATCAGGATCAAGCGGTAAATATGCAGCGCCGGTTTTCAGCGTAGCAATCAGCGCGACAATCAGATCAACCGAGTGCGGTAGTACGATGGCAATGATGTTTTCTGTGCCAACGCCCCTTTCCATCATCAGATTCGCCAACCGGTTAGCCCGTTGATCCAACTGGCTATAAGTCAGCCGTTCGCTTTCCCCCAGCAGGGCAGGCGCATCCGGTGTTGCTTTGGCAAGGGCTTCGAATTGTTCGGCAAACGTCTTGGCCGGCAATTGCCGGGCAGTGTTATTCCATTCGTTGGCAATCTGTTGGCGTTCGCGCGCGCTAAATAGCTCCAGCTCATTGATATTGCAGCATGTATTGCAACTGATGGCCGCCAGCATATTAGCGAAATAGCCCGCCAGGCGCTCAACAGTTTCGCCATCAAACAAGTCGGTAGCATATTCAAAGATGCCGTTTAATGAAGTTGCCGTTTCTTCAAAGTTGAATGTCAAATCAAACTTCGCCACCGGCAGCAGCGGTGTACCAACGCGGGTGCTCAGGCCATCAAAATGGACCTCGCCACGGGCGTTGTTTTGCAATACCAACATCACCTGGAACAGCGGATGGCGCGCCAAGGAACGCTCTGGGTTCAACGCTTCCACCAGGTTTTCAAACGGCAAATCCTGATGTTCATACGCCTGCAATGCACTATCGCGCACGCGCGCCAGCAATTGATCAAAGGTCAGATTCCCAGAAACATCGGTGCGCAACACCAATGTATTGGTGAAAAAGCCGATTAGAGGTTCCAGCGCTTCATCGGTACGGCCAGCAATAGCCACGCCCAGTGGAATGTCATGGCCCGCGCCTAACCGGCTCAGCAGCACCGCCAAGGTCGCCTGCAACACCATAAACAGGCTCGCATTCTGCTGCCTTGCTAGCTCAAGCAAGCGTGCATAGACCTCTGGATCAACGTCAAAACGCCATTGCCCACCTTGATAGCTTGAGCTTTGTGGCCGTGGCCTGTCGGTTGGCAACTGCAACTCTTCCGGCAGTCCATGCAGCACTTCGCGCCAATACGCCAATTGGTGGCTTTGCAGGCTGCCCGTATCACGGGGATCGCCCAACAGTTCGTGTTGCCACAGAGTGTAATCGGCATACTGCACCTGAAGTGGTGCCCAGTTCGGCGCTTGCCCCTGCAACCGAGCATGATACGCCAGCGCCAGATCGCGCAGCAGAGGAGCAAGCGATGCCCCGTCGCTGGCGATGTGGTGCATCAGGAATAAAAGCACATGATAATTCGGTTCAACATGGAACAGCAAAGCCCGGCAGGGGTTTTCATTCGCTAAATCAAAGATATATTCTGATGCTGCCAGCACCTCTTCATCTAAATTCTCAGCAAGGGCGCGGTGTAACGTCAGTTCGCACCGTGCGTCTTCCCCGCAGGCAATCTGCTGATAAACGTTACCATCCGACAGCTCCTGAAAGCGTGTACGCAGGCTTTCATGGCGCGCCACCACATCATTCAACGCTGCTGCCATGGCAGGAACGCTCAATTCCCCCTGCAACTCCAACGTCAACGGCATGTTGTAGAGGGATTTACCCCCTTCAATGCGGTCAACCATCCATAGCCGGCGCTGGGCCGCAGACAACGGCAAGCGTTCTGGCCTTGGTTTCACCTGTAACGCTGGGCGCAGTGTGCTCCCTTGCCCCAGGCGCTGCACAAACTGCGCTACCGTTGGTGCTTCAAACAGATCTCGGATGCTGGGGTTCGCCTTTAGCACTTTGCGGATACGGCTAACAAGACGAGATGCCAACAGGGAATGACCACCCAGATCGAAGAAATTATCGTCGATGCTAACCTGGGACAAACCGAGGACCTCGGCAAACAAGTGGCACAGTTTGCTTTCCTGCTCATTGCGTGCGGTTCGCCCGTGGCCAACGTTGAATTCTGGAACGGGTAACACGCGCATATCGACTTTCCCGTTGGCAGTCAGCGGGAATCTCTCTACTACGCTCACGACTGCCGGTACCATAAAGTCAGGCAACCGGGCGCTCAACGTTTGTCGCAGCAATGTGGGTTCACACTGTCCGATTTCTTCGGCAATGACATACGCGGCCAGTTGTTTATTTCCTTTTTGCGGTTCGAAAATGCACACAAGCGCCTGAGCAACACCTTCCTGCTCCCGCAATGCCGCCTCTATCTCGGCCAGCTCAATGCGGAAACCGCGTATTTTGACCTGCTGATCGCCGCGGTTTAGGTACTCCAGAACCCCTTCCTGCCGCCAACGAACCCAGTCGCCAGAACGGTACATGCGATCGCCACTGCTGCCGAAAGGATTGGCGATAAAGTGTGATGCCGTCAGGCCAGGCTGGTTAAGGTAGCCGTGCGCAAGCCCAGTACCGGCGATATACAACTCGCCAGAAACGCCGACAGGCACGGGTTGCAAGTAGGTATCAAGCACATACACTTGCATATTGTCCAACGGCGTACCAATAGGCACCGAAGCGCTATCCGGTACGCTATACATAGCATAGGTTGTTGCAAAGGTAGTGGTTTCGGTTGGCCCGTAGCCGTTCATCATTACCAGTCCAGGGCAGCGCCGCATAACGGTTTCGATAGCGGATTTTGGCAATACATCGCCACCGGCGAGTAACAGGCGCACACTGGCCAGGGAAGAGGCGTGGTCTTCCGCCATCAGCCGGAACAGGCCAGCCGTTAGCCACAGGGCGGTTATTTTTTCATTGGCGATGGTCTGCGCCAGCACATCAATATCCAGCTCACCCTTTGGCGCCACCACTAATTGCCCACCGCACAATAGCGGCACCCAAAACTCGTAGGTCGAGGCATCAAACGCAGCGGAGGAATGCAGCAGCACACGCTGATGATCTTCTGGCAACCAGCGGCGATCGCAGGCGAGTGCTATAACGCTTTCCTGGTTTACCGCAATGCCTTTAGGTTTACCAGTTGACCCAGAGGTATACATAATGTAAGCAAGGCTGGAGGGTCCGACGTTGGTTGTCGGGTTGATTTTTGACCAGCGTTTCCCAGCAGAATCGGCCACGTTGCGTATCACAAAGCGCGCCGTTGGCAGGTGGTGATCGACATCAGTAATCAATACCGCTGCACCTGCGTCATCCAGCATCATTTGCTGCCGTTCCAGAGGATCACTGGCGCGCAATGGCAGATAGGCCGCACCAGCCTTGATCACCGCCAACGTGGCAATGACCTGATCGATCGAATGCGCCATGAGCAACCCGGCGCAAAACACTTCCGCCCCGGTGAGTTCGCGTAACCGGTGTGCAAGGCGATTGGCCGCGCTGTTCAACTGGGCATAGGTTAACGTTTTGCTGCCTTCGCTAACAGCGATAGCGTTTGGTGAACGGGCAGCCTGCTGTTCAAACAGCACACCCAACGACAAGTTCGGCAATTCTACGAGCGTATTGTTCCAAGTTTTGAGCAGTTGTTGACGTTCAAACGTATTTAATAGGCAAATTTCACTAATTTTTTCAGTGGGCCTGTTTGCCATAATGTTCAATACACTGAATAAGCGGTCTACAAATCCCGCAACGGTTTGCGCATCGTAAAGGTCCGTCGCAAATTCAATATGTCCTCTTAAAAGACCTTGTTGTACATCCTCTTTGAAAACAAACAGGAGATCGAACTTTGCCGTTTTAGTTAATACCTCCTGTTGCTCAATACGTAACGGCAAAAAGATATTGCCCAATGAAAATTCCTCTTCCAGCACCATCATGACTTGAAATAATGGGTGCTTGGACGCGGAACGATGTGGGGTTAAAAGCTCGACAACTTGCTCAAAAGGCAAATCCTGATGCATATAAGCATCAAGTACTGTTTTACGAACCTGTGCTATCAGGGAGACAAAATCAGGATTACCAGAAAGGTTGGTACGTAATACCAATGTATTGGAAAAAAGGCCAATTAATGGCATTTGAGCTTCATCTGTACGACCTAAAACGGGAGTGCCTACCGATATATCATCACCGGCCCCCATTTGATGAAGCAGCACAGCAAGAGCCGTTTTTAGAACCATGAACAGACTGGCTTCCTCTTGTAAAGCCAAGCGTTTTAGACCCTGATATATATCCGGAGGAACTGAGAATTTATAGCAATCACCTTTGCTACTTAGCTTCGTGGGCCTAGGTTGCACACTAGCTATTGTTACCTCTTCTGGTAATAACGCTAGCTGGTTACACCAGTAATGTGTTTGTTTCGCATACAAACCTACCAATTTTTGCTCATCAGATAGTAATATATGTTGCCATAATGTGTAATCTGCATATTGCACTGGCAAAGGCGGCAGTGAAGAATTTTCTCCTTTCAAGTGAGCCTGATAGTAATAACCCAAATCATGTAGTAGGGGGGAGATAGAGCCACCATCTCCCGCAGTGTGATGGATTAATAGCAAGAATATATGCTGCTCGGGTTTTATCCGATACAACCAAGCTTTAATAGGAAATTCTTTATCAAGCCTGAAGATATAACCAGCCTGCTGAGTTAACTCTTTTGTAATTTGAGACTCATCCAACTCGTGAACATGCAATGAGAACGAGATTTCTTCCGTCGATACAATACATTGGCATGGTATATCATCCTGTAGGGTCAGATAAGTACGCAAACTCTCGTGTCGTTTCACTACATCAGACAGCGCTGCTGAAAGTGCGAAGGTATCCAATTCACCGTAGATGCGTAATGCCATAGGCATATTATATGCACTGCTCCCATTAATCTGTTCCTGTAACCACAGACGTTGCTGGGCAAATGACATTGGCAAGATATTTGGTCGCGGCTGGGGAGTCAGTTTTTCTCGTAGAAAATATTTTTTGTCTGTGTCAGCGATAACCCTGGAAAGCTCTTTAACCGTTGGAGATTCAAAAATAGCTTTTAGCGGTAATTCAATATCTAACTGAGTGCGTACATGAGTAAGTAACTGGATTGCTAGTAAAGAATTTCCACCAAGCTTGAAGAAGCTATCATTAATACCTATCGACTCAAATCCCAAAACCTCCTCAAAGATTTTGCATAAGATTTTTTCCTGGGATGATTCCGGTAAAACTTGCTCATCTGACTTGAATATTGGTGCTAGCAAGGCGTGGCGATCTATTTTACCATTCGGCATCAGTGGAAAACTATCCACTATCATAATAACTGCCGGCAGCATATAGTCAGGTAGATGTTTTTTCAGCCATTTATTTAATTCTTCCGACGAGCAAGAATTGGGTTTGTGCAAAACAACATAGGCTACCAAATATTTGTTGCTGACACTTTCTTTTCCGTACGCAATGACTAGCGCATTCTTTATTAGTGATGATTTCAGGAAGGTATTTTCAATTTCTCCCAACTCAATTCGATAACCACGAATTTTTACTTGATTATCGACACGCCCCAAGAAATTGACATTCATGTCACTTCCCCAGCAAGCCAGATCACCGGTACGATACATACGCTGCCCTGCGGTTCCAAAGGGATTTGCGACAAATCGCTCGCTGGTCATAGTAGGGAGGTCTAAATAGCCGAGAGCCAATCCATCACCTGCTATATATAGTTCTCCGGGATATCCTACAGGCACAGGCTGAAGAGCCGTATCAAGGATATAGATCTGCGTATTTAGTATTGGTAAACCAATAGAATTTGGCTGCACAGACTTTGCCGTCAGTTCATGTAAAGTAGACCAAATGGTGGTTTCAGTAGGACCATAAACTTGAATAACTCTATGTGCTTGAGACACCATACGTTCAGCCAGGTTTGTAGGCAACGAATCACCACCAACGATTGCGGTGAGGTTACTCAATGAGTTCGGCTGATACTCAACCAATCCTTGCCACAAAGCTGGCGTACCTTGCAAATGAGTTATTTTATTTCGGACGATTTCCGATGCCAGTAGTTTAGGATCTCGTGTAGTGTCACGAGACGCTAACGTTATTGAAGCTCCATTAACTAATGGTAAGAATATTTCCAAACCTGCGATGTCAAAACCAATCGTTGTAACAGCGAGTATTCGGTTGCCAGGTTTTATTTGCAGTGACATTTGCATTGCGTACAGAAAATTAGTAAGCGAATGGTGTGTAATCACTACTCCCTTAGGATTCCCTGTCGATCCTGATGTAAACAAGATATACGCAGCTTGATTAGCCGTAGTGACTACTCTAATAGGGTTGTGAATTGATTGAGAATCGACTAATAAGGAGGTATTGATATCATCTAACTGTATCTGAAGAGCATCTAAACAAAAGTTAAAATTAACATTAATTGACGTCAATACCAGTTTCGGTTTTGCAGTTTCAATAATATATTTCAAACGTTCTTCTGGATAATCAGGATCTAACGGTATATATGTTGCACCTATCTTCGATATAGCTAACAATGCTACAATTAAATCAACGGTCCGAGGTAATAGTAACGCTACGGTGTCATTAGGGAGAAAATGTTGATTTAATAAATAATGACCTAGCTTATTTGATTTTTCATTAAGTTGAACATAAGTTAAAGAAATGTCACCAAAATATAACGCTGATTTATTTGGGAATTTTCTTACTTGATCTTCAAAACAATCAGTAAGTGTTAAGAAAGGGATTGATGCCAGAGTTTTATTATTAATAATCTCTAAATTTCTATATTCATTATCATTTAGCAATAACAACGAACCAATGATAGCATCTTGATTTGTTAACAAATCATAAAAAATTTTCAACATCCGAGAGGCATGTTCAGACAACTGTTCTGGAGAATACAACTCACTATTTGCATCAAATCCAAGGGTCAGAGGAACTTCTTTATTATAATCAAAGAAAAAAATGTTGAGATCAGAAACAGGTCCATTTGCAATATTGCAAGGTAGTATTTTACTTTGATGAAAATACCCACCATTATTAAAGCTTTCAACGTTTATACTTATTCGATATAATGATTCACCACTATTAGTTATTTTTAAATCACGGCACAGATCTTCATATCTATATTTTTGATGACGTAATACCGTCATGACTTGTTTCGCCACTCTGGCTAAAACCATCTTCAAGTTCAAATCTGGCGATAGTATCAATCGCATTGGAAGTATATTTGCCATCAATCCTGGTATAATACGTTCTTTCCTTCCAAGCCTTCCTGTTACTGGTAAACCGACTATGACTTCAGAAAGCCCCGTCATGCGATGCAAATAAACGCAAGTTATAGCAATAAGCAAGTTAGGTAATGTGCAATTCATTTCTTTTGCTTTTTTATGCAGTAGGTCAGTTAATTCATAACCCAAACTCACACGATGACGTATTATAGTTTTTAAAGGAGGAGCTATTCGATTCGCTAGGCTAGCAGGGGCAGGAATATCAGCAAATAGATTTAACCAGTAATCACGGTCACAAATAAATCTGGAAGAATTACGATAATCAATATCACCATCAATAAGTTCCTTAAACTTACCGAATGGGGAAGGAGGAGGAGAACCCTCAATAAAATAAGCGTTATATAAACTTATGACACGTTGAATAATGAGTGATGCTCCCAAACCATCCATGGCTATATGATGATAACAGTGGAAATACAAAAATTTATTTTCTGCTATTTTTATTAGTAATATTTCGAATGGAAGCTCCTCACAAATATCAAAAGGTTGCTCCGTTGTTACCAGTAAGAAATTTTTAGCTTTCTGGAGTGCAATTTCCTCTCGAAAATCGCTGTAATCAATAATTTTTGGTTCATAGTTATTTATAGAGAAAAACTTCTGTTTAATACAATTATCAAATTTATAAAAACGAGAGTGTAAAGCCTCAGCTTCTTCTACTGTTTTTCTAACCGCCTCAGAAAAATATTCGACATTTATATCACCATCAATTATAAAATATTCGCTTATATTATTTATTGACTTATTTTCTATAATTTCGTTGAATGACCAAATTCCAAACTGCGCAGATGTTAAATTATAATATCCATCCTTATTCATATATAGTTCTTCCTTCGCTACAAATGTTATAGGGATAATGTTTTTGTCTGGTGGTTTCGCATAGTAAGTGCAACATAATTAAGCTACGAGTAAACAAGTTCGTATCCCTTTAAATAGTCCATTTGAGGGTTTGCCACCACGAATCTTTCGGGGACGATTATTTAATTCTAAACCGTTATCAAACGTCATTGTTTTAACCTTTTGTTTTAACGGGTATAAAGCCTTCACTGTGGCTTCGGCCACTTCTGATGCTTGTTTTTTATTCAGTTTAATAATAATTAAATAGAGTGCCTTACGTTCAACCAGTGTTAATAATACACTTTTTTTATCTTTTCCTATTATCGTATTACCTTCCCAATCACCAATTCGTGCTTTTTTATCAACGATTTCTGGGCGTTCATTAATACTGACTTTGTTTTTAATTTTTCCTCTTCTTTCATAACAACCATACCGTTTACGATACGGTTTTCTGACAATTCTGAGATATTGCCATAAATCACCTCTATCCATTTTATTTTTATAAATCAATCTACAAATGGTTTCATGATGCAAGGATATCTATTCATACTTCCTTATATAGTTAACCACCTGTTCAGGACTTAAATCTTGCCAAATTAGCCGCTTTATCCATTTTTTATTCCTTTGGTCACTTTTGTGGCTTTCTTAGCAAAATGACGGCGAGAAAGCCCCTAAAGATGGGCCTATTTCGGACAATATTCTTTTACTTCCTGATTTCTTTTCAACTCTCTGCTAATAGTTGATGGGTTTCGATTGAGTGATTGACAATGAAACGTTATGAAAAACCCGCTTTTTAAACTGGAAATCGGGTATCTTTCTGTTTCGGTCAGTTGTTTATAGACCATAGTGCATTTTCTTATGGCGGGAAAGATGCCTAATATAGTAACTGACCGCCCTTCTGAAAAATTGTACTTATTAGTCGAATCCGCCTTTTCTAATTTATTTCACTGCAAACTTTTTAGCCTCATATCTTTCCAGTTACTCTCTACAAGACTCAAACAATTCTCACGTTTTTCTGGTCCGTAGATAACTTGCCAACCAGCAGGTACTGCAATGAATACAGGCCATAGTGAGTGTTGATTTTCATCATTTATTAATACAAAGAAATCAAGAGATTCATTTTCAAATGGATTGCTCAAAACATAAATCCTCAGTTTGGTTCATGATTAAAAAATCTTATATGTTAACTTTGGCAAGTCAATAAAAAATATTTGTTTCGTGACAAAATCCACATTTATGATTATTTTTTTTAAAAAAAGTTGAAATACACAATGAAATAACAAACTCACTGCAAAGACACATATTGAATAACATATTATTCGTATCATATAATCTAGTGATTAGCTTTCTCTTTTGTGATTAATTTGATTAAGGATAGCATAAAAAAGCGTGGGCATTATTCTATGCTGTAATCGCTGCGGTTAAATGGTTTTCTGTTTCCTCTCCCAATTTTACTTCCGGATACCAGAGCTCAAATTGTGCCTCTAGCTCACCGTTTAATACGGCCGGGCGCGTTTGCAATAAATAATGAGCGCCTTGTTGACTCCATTGCATTTATTGCTGATAAAGCCTCTTTTTGTCTCTCTATACTTTGGTCAGTTGAGCTGACTCTGATGTAGGTATAACGCATGCTTCCCTTAGCGGTTAACTTTTGGTCGGTTAAATCTAACTGCGTCAAGAGCGTCTATGAAAGGACGGATATCTCTGGTTGTCGTAGTCTCATCAGCATGCATTATGTTGAGATGCCGGCATCCTTGCCCATAGATTATCTAAAAAGATTATTATTCTGTTATTTCAACAGATTTTTCTTATTTTCACAAAAATCTTTATTTAACTTAATAATTTTATTATTGTTTATATTTCAGAGTGAAAATATATTTCAATAATATAAAATCAGACACAATAAACTAATATTAAAAATCCCCCTATAAATAAAATAGGGAGATTATGCCGAAAATACAAATCATTACATAAAGGAAAAATTAATATTGGGGAGACAAAATTAATTTTTCCTTCCGCCAAAAACGGAAAATAGACATTTTCCTGCGTTGCAGAGAAAAACGGCGAACAATATAGTTTGCTGTCAATTCCAGCGTCAGGCACATCACAAAATAAATCAGCGCGACAAATAAAAAGACTTCTATCGGATAAACCATACTGCGGTTATTCACCTGAGTTGCCAGGAATGACAGTTCTGCCACGCCAACAATATAGGCCAGAGAAGTGTCTTTTATCAGAGCGATCCACTGATTAATAAAGGAAGGCACCATCATGCGTAATGCCTGTGGCAAAACAATGTACCAAAGTACCTGCCAACGGTTGAAACCTAATGATAACCCTGCCTGCCACTGGCCCGCACCAATCGCAATAATTCCCGCTTTCACCCCATGAGCCAAATAAGCAGAGGTGATCAACGCCAGAGCACAAACCACTGTAGTGATTTCAGGAATTTCCATGCCAAGCATCACAGGCAACAGAAAGTAAGTCCAGAAAATCAGCATAATGACGGGAATTGCACGGAAAAAACCCAATACTGCGGCTAACAGGTTAACCCAAAAGCCTTTCAGCATTGCCAAAGCAACACCTGCAACTGTACCCAATACAATAGAAATCACACCAGCCATCAGGCTAATAACCAATGTCAATGCCGCCCCTTCAAGGGGGCCATCAGGGAAAGTTCCTAACAGTAGGTAGCGCCAGTTTTCTGCAATGACTGAAAAATCCATTTTAGTGTCCTCTTGCTATAGCTTGTTGTTGACGCCATTGTCCCCAACCTTCCATGACCGCAATCGTGGCAATATACAGCACTGTCGCAACACCGAATGCTTCAAATGTTCTCAGTGTTTCAGTTTCCACCTGACGCGAAGCATATGACAGTTCAGCCACACCAATCGCCATTGTCAGCGACGAGTTTTTCACAATATTCATATACTGTCCCAGTAATGGCGGCATTGCTATCTTCAATGCCTGCGGCAGTACGACATATCGCATTGCCTGCCAGCCAGTCAGTCCCAATGCATGAGCCGCATATTTTTGCCCACGCCCTACGCCCTGAATACCTGCCCGTAATTCTTCCGCGACAAAGGGGGCTGTATAGAGGGTCAAACCGATAAATCCAGCCAGAAATTCGAACGAAGGCCATGCCAATGATAGACCTAATAGATTGATTTCATGAGGTGTATTCAGCCAGAACATCACCTCTTGCGGCAGTATTTGCCCTGATGCAAAGTACCAGAAAAACAGTTGCACCAGCAAAGGCGTATTGCGAAACAGGGTGGTATAAGCCGTCACCGGCCAACGGAGAATTTTTAGTTGGCTGTCACGGGCAGCAGCCAGAACAAAGCCCAGCAACGTGGAAGCCACAACGGTACAGGCGGATATCCATAACGTAATCAGGAAACCCTGCCAAAGCCACTCCAGATATTGGGGAGCAAGCAAGTGTTCTGTAACAAATAACTCAAACATATCTTACGATTACCAAACATTACCAATGATAAAACCCCGCAACACAAGGCGCGGGGCTGATTACCAAGGTTTATAACTCATCAGGACTTAGCTTGCTGCTCCAAAGGAGCAAACTTAAAGTCACCTCGCGGCTGAGACGACTTGGTCTCCGGGCCAAACCAGCGGTTATAAATTTTCTCTGCTTCACCCTCTTTTTCCAATTTCAGCAGCGTTTGGTTCACCGCTTCAACTAAGCGCTCTTCCCCTTTTGACGCAGCCACGGCCTGATATTCACGGGTGATGCTGAAAGGAGAGATCTCAAACTCCGCTTTTTGTGCTGCCGGTACGTTAGCCAGCAGACCGACCAGTTTAGCGTCATCCTGAGTGATTGCTTGTACATTGCCGTTACGCAGCGCAGCAAATGCCAGAGGCGTATCGTCATAAGAGATGACTTTTGCTGTCGGATAATGCTCACGCAGAGTGATTTCCTGTACCGTTCCCTTATCAGCACCGATACGTAAGTTTTTAATGTCATCCGGAGATTTCAGAACCCCTTTACGGGCAATAAATTTTTGCCCGGTGGCAAAATAAGGGATTGAAAAATCGACTTGTTTAGCACGCTCATCCGTTACCGTAAAATTGGCAGCAATCAGATCAATTTTCTTTGATGCCAGCAGTGGCAAACGGTTTGCCGGGTTAGTCGGACGCAGTTCCAGTTTAACACCCAGATCATTAGCAATCGCGTTTGCGATATCCACATCATAACCCGCCAGTTTTTTAGTTTGCGGGTCAATAAAACCAAACGGGGGATTACTGTCAAAAACAGCGATCCGCACTGTACCGGCTTTTTTAATATCATCCAGTTTATCGGCCTTCGCAACACCAGTAACCAGTGCTAACCCAGCCAGCAACGCCGTGACAAGAACGCGGGATTTCATTGAAAACTCCTGACGGTAATTAAATGTTTATAATCACCACAAGCTATCAATTTCACTATAGAGCAGGAAATAATATAAAAAACTATATTTATAACTATTAAGAATTATAAGGTAAAACAATGCCGGCAAAAAATGCCAGCATTGTCAGCGAGTTACTTGTTATCTTTAGTCAGCAACCTTTCCAGCTCATCACCACCTACATGCCGGAAATCCTGCCCTTTGACATAGTAGAAAATAAATTCACAGATGTTTTGGCAACGATCGCCAATCCGTTCAATAGAACGCGCACAAAGCAGGGCTGTCAGCACACTTGGGATGGTTCTGGGATCTTCCATCATATAAGTCATCAGTTGGCGGACAATACCTTCATACTCTTTATCCACCTTTTTATCCTCGTGATAGATACGAATAGCTTCTTCCAGATCCATGCGGGCAAAAGCATCTAAAACATCATGCAGCATCTGGATGGTATGGTGGCCAAGCGATTCCAAACTCACCAACAGTGACTGATGCTGATGTGAAAATTTCTCAAGTGCCGTCTGGCAAATTTTCTTTGCCACATCTCCGATTCTTTCCAGTTCAGCAATGGTTTTCGAGATTGACATAATCAGCCGCAGATCACTGGCCGTCGGCTGGCGCTTGGCAATGATACGAACACATGCTTCATCAATAGCGACTTCCATCATATTGACTTTATGATCGTCCTCAATCACTTCACGAGCCAGCTCTGCATCCTGATTATGCATCGAGGTAATCGCCTTAGAGAGCTGTTCTTCCACCAGCCCACCCATCACCATCAGTTCAGTACGGATATGCTCCAGTTCAGCATTAAACTGACCAGAAATATGTTTATTGAGATTCAGATTGTCCATGTTACGCCCCGTAATCAACCATAACGACCGGTAATATAGTCTTCAGTTTGTTTCATTTTTGGTGTGGTAAACAATGTGTCTGTGTCACTGAATTCAATCAATTCACCAAGGTACATAAACGCAGTATGATCTGAACAACGCGCAGCCTGCTGCATATTGTGAGTCACAATCACCACGGTATATTCAGATTTCAATTCGCTGATCAGCTCCTCAATACGACCGGTAGAAATCGGGTCAAGTGCGGAACAAGGTTCATCCAATAATAGAACATCCGGACGGATCGCAATGCCGCGGGCAATACATAAACGCTGCTGCTGACCACCAGACAGACTGTATCCGCTCTGATGCAGTTTATCCCTGGTTTCATTCCACAATGCGGCTTTGGTCAAAGCCCATTGAACACGTTCATCCATTTCTGCTCTTGAGAGTTTCTCAAACAGGCGGACACCAAAAGCAATATTGTCGTAAATAGACATCGGAAATGGGGTCGGCTTCTGGAATACCATACCCACTTTGGCACGCAGCAACGCCACATCCTGTTTATCCGTCAGGATATTATTGCCATCCAGCAAAATTTCTCCCTCTGCCCGCTGCTCACCATACAATTCATACATTTTATTGAAAGTCCGTAGCAACGTAGATTTACCGCAGCCAGACGGACCGATAAAAGCCGTTACTTTATTCTTTGCAATATTCAACGTAATGTTTTTCAGCGCGTGAAATTTGCCGTAATAAAAGTTCAGATCACGGACCTGAATTTTACTGCCAGCGATATCATTAGCCATGTTCATTTACTTCTCTCTGTTGAAAATATCAGTCAGTGCTTTTTCTTGGCAAACAGCACACGCGCTACAATGTTAATCAGCAATACACACAGGGTTATCAATAATACGCCTGCCCACGCCAGTTGCTGCCATTCGGAAAATGGACTCATCGCAAATTTAAAAATAGTGACCGGCAAGTTGGCGATTGGCTGACTCAAATCAGT
Source organism: Photorhabdus sp. RM322S (assembly GCF_042879395.1). Lineage (NCBI taxonomy): Bacteria > Pseudomonadati > Pseudomonadota > Gammaproteobacteria > Enterobacterales > Morganellaceae > Photorhabdus > Photorhabdus sp. RM322S. Next base: position 77,440 of record NZ_JBHFKW010000006.1, on the reverse strand, counting down.
ACTCCAGAACTGATTTGAAAGAGAGGTGAACAGCAACGGCGCTGTTTCCCCGGCAATTCGGGCAATTGCCAGCAACACACCGGTGATAATGCCGGATACTGAGGCTTTCAGTGTGATGGCCGAAATCATCTTCCATTTAGGTGTTCCCAAGGCATAGGCTGCTTCACGTAAGCTATCAGGAACCAATTTCAGCATGTTCTCAGTGGTCCTGATGACAATCGGCACTTGCAACAACGCTAAGGCGATCACCCCAGCCCAACCGGAAAAGTGCTGCATTTTCGTTACAACGACAGTGTAAACAAACAAGCCGACGACAATAGAAGGCGCTGACAGCAAGATATCGTTGATAAAGCGGATCACCTCTGCCAACCATGAACGGCGGCCATACTCGGCCAGATAGATACCCGCCATGATCCCCAACGGAGTACCGATAATCGTCGCCCATAAAATCAATAACCCACTACCAACAATGGCATTTGCCAAGCCACCACCTTCGGTATTCGGTGGCGGTGTCATTTCCGTGAACAACGCCAGCGACATACCATCGAGGCCTTTGGTGACTGTGGAGAACAGAATCCACACCAGCCAGAACAGACCAAACAACATGGTTGCCATTGATAACAGCAGAGCGAGCCGGTTTTTCTGACGGCGCCATGCCTGTTTACGGCTGCGTGCATTTGCATCAACAGGCTTTTTCCCATCCATTGCTGCCATATCAACGCCCCTCATTCTTCACCAGACGCATGATCATTAATTTTGACAACGCCAGCACAATAAAGGTGATCACAAACAGAACCAGACCAAGCTCCATCAATGCTGAGGTATGTAAGCCAGATTCAGCTTCAGCGAATTCGTTCGCCAGCGCAGAAGTAATACTGTTGCCCGGCATAAATAGTGAGAAACTGTCGAGCTGGTAAGTATTACCGATGATAAAAGTCACTGCCATTGTCTCCCCCAGCGCACGGCCAAGGCCCAGCATGACACCACCAATCACGCCATTGCGGGTGTAAGGCAACACAATGTGCCAGATAACTTCCCAGGTAGTACAACCGATACCATAAGCGGATTCTTTCATCATGACCGGTGTTTGTTCGAACACATCACGCATAACCGAGGCGATATAAGGAATAATCATGATAGCGAGAATGACGCCCGCCGCCAGAATGCCGATACCAAAGGCAGGACCGGAGAACAGTTCACCGACAATTGGCATACCGGAAAGGACATTGCCGACCGGCTGCTGAAAATAGGTGGCAAACAGAGGGGCAAACACAAACAACCCCCACATGCCATAGACAATACTTGGAATTGCAGCCAGCAACTCAATTGCTACACCAAGCGGGCGTTTCAGCCAGTTAGGCGCCAGTTCCGTTAGGAACAGTGCAATCCCGAAACTGACAGGCACCGCAATGATCAAAGCAATCAACGAAGTGACCAACGTACCGTAAATAGGCACCAATGCACCAAATTGTTCTGCCGGGGCATCCCACTCTTTATGCCAGAGGAAAGAGATACCGAACTGCTGGATACTAGGCCAGGAGGCAATAATCAACGAGATAATGATGCCTCCCAGCAAAAACAAAGTCATCAGCGCAGCTAGCCGAACCAGTGCGCTGAAAATAATATCGCCGTTTTTACTGGGTGCTTTTATTGCCGTTTTCTGTTCGGCCATAGAGCTTATTCTCATCCGGGTAAATTCCCCCTTTAACGGGGGGAGAAATCAAAACTACAAATTTAATCGATACTTCAAACCGTTGCCATCAACACGATTTAATACAGAATTTTACCGCTGCTATCCTTCACATGGGTTTTCCAGGCCGCCCGAACTTGCTCAACCACTTCTTTTGGCAGGGTTGCATAATCCAGATCATTCGCTTGTTTACTGCCTTTCTCGTAAGCCCAGTCAAAGAATTTCAGTATTTCTGCCCCCTTGGCGGCATCTTTTTGCTGTTTGTGAACCAGAATAAATGTAGTGGAAGTAATCGGCCACGCGTTTTCACCTTGCTGGTGTGTCAAATCCTGAGCAAACGTTTTGTGCCATTCCGCTTTCTTCGCTGCGGCACTGAAACTCTCTTCTGTCGGGCTGACAACATTGCCATTAGCAGAGACCAGTTTGGTATAAGCCAAATGATTCTGTTTAGCGTAGGCATATTCAACATAACCAATGGAACCCGTCAGGCGCTGAACAAATGCGGCAATGCCATCATTGCCTTTACCACCTAAACCAACAGGCCAGCTTACCGTGGAACCTGCACCGACTTTTTCTTTCCACTCGCTATTCACTTTAGAAAGATAACTGGTAAACACAAAAGAGGTGCCGGAACCATCCGCACGACGTACCACCGCAATATCCTGCTCCGGCAGTTTCATCCCCGGATTCAATTTAGTCATCGCCGGATCATTCCACTTTTTCACTTTACCTAAATAAATATCACCCAACGTTTTACCATCCAGTGTTAATTCGCCGGATTTAATACCAGGGATATTAACCGCCAGTACGACCCCGCCGATGACCGTCGGGAATTGAAACAAACCATCAGCCGCTAATTTTTCATCGGATAAGGGCGCATCGGAAGCACCGAAATCAACGGTATTCGCCAGAATTTGTTTTACGCCACCGGAAGAACCGATGCCTTGATAATTGACTTTATTACCGGTCTCTTTTTGATAAGAATCTGCCCACTTGGCATACACCGGGGCGGGAAATGTCGCACCTGCCCCCGTCAAGCTGGAAGCAGCGAATACAGACAGGGTTGTCAAAGAAAATGTCGCTGCCATTATGCCGGCTACGGTGATACGCATCAGTTTCATAACCCCTCCTAATGGGATATTGAGAATCAACAAAGAAATGTGTTCGTCAGATTAAAAAAGGTGCAGAAGGGAAAATAGGTCAGTTTGGTTACAGCAAAATGTCTTAATTATGACATTTTTATGACAGCGCAATGCAAATTCAGCTTGATGCTGACATAAAACTGTCATCTCCACAGGCTATGAAATTAAAGCCGGAGATTATCTTCTCAGGCCATTAAAAATTATCTTCCACAACAGGAATACAAGCACGAATAGATAATCCCCCTCTGGGGCTGGTGCCAATTTCAATTTTCCCATCATGAGCATCAATAATCCGCTGAACAATAGCCAGACCTAACCCCGTCCCACTGTTGCTACGCGCCCTTTCACCCCGAACAAATGGCTGAAATAACCGCGGCAAATCTTCCGGCTTAATTCCTGCTCCATCGTCCTCTACCTGAAACCAAGCAAATTCATGAGTCTGACCACTACTGACTTTAATCCAGCCATTACCATAACGATTGGCATTAACCAGCATATTAGCCAATGCCCGTTTAATAGAAATCGGATTCGCGTTAACGGTTATTGGGGGCAGAGACAGATTATTTTCAATATCCTGCTCATAGCCATTCTCTGCAGAAATAACCTCTTTGAGAATAGAATTAAGTTCACAGAATTCCATTGGCATTTCCTGCCCGGTACGGAGATAATCAATAAATTGCGCAATAATGGCATTACATTCTTCAATATCTTTATTGATAGATTCAGACAAATAAGCATCTTCCTTGCTCATCATTTCTGTTGCCAACCGGATACGTGTCAGTGGAGTACGCAAATCATGGCTTACCCCAGCAATTAATATCGTCCGGTCACTTTCCAATAACTTTATTCCTGCGGACATTTGGTTAAATGCACGAATAGAAGCGCGAACTTCCGACGAACCGGCTTCCCGCACCGTGGGCATCATAATACCTTTACCCGTCTGTCTGGCAGCATACTCCATTTCCAGCAAAGGCCGGTTCTGAAAACGGATATAAAGCCAGATACAACCAAACGTCAGTAATAAAATTGCCAATGTATAACGGAAAATGGGTGAGAATTGATTTTGCTCGATCTCAGTCAGAGGAACCCTGACCCAAATATCAGGAGCCAAATAAGAATTAAGCCAAAGTATAGGGCTCTCTTTGTTTATCTCCAGACGCAGATCAGCTTTGCCACCAAGGTATTGACTCATCTTCTCACTCAGGAAATCATAATGCCTGGCCCAGCGTAAACCTTGTATCTCCGCATCAGACTCAGAATACAGCGCAATACCCAACTCCTGATAAATCTCCCGGCGTACTACTGGTGAGATCACCAGAAAAGATCCGTCCTCCAGCTTCAATCTTTCAGCCATTAAAGTACGAACTTCATACGCTAACACTTTATTGAACTGCTGCAAGCTTGGCATGATAACAAAATTCACAACGACCAGGTAACTGGTTACCAGACTGATAAACAGCATAGCCATGACCAGGAATAAAGTACGGGTAAAAGTGCTGCGAGGGGAGAATCGCAATCGCTTCATACACGGCTTCCATCAGGCACAAAGACATAACCCAGTCCCCAGATGGTCCGGATATAACGAGGGTGCGCAGGATCTTCTTCAATCACACGGCGCAGACGTGAAACCAAAACATCAATAGATCGCTTCATGGTGCTGTATTCCCGGCCGAGGGCCAAACTCATCAGCTTATTACGAGACAGCGGCACACCAGGATAAGAAACCAACACTTTCAGTACGGCAAATTCACCACTGGTCAGCATTATATGTTCATCTCCCTGAAACATTTCTCGGGTACTCAGATTAAGATTGAACTTACCAAAATTAATAATTGCATCATCCTCAGCGGGTATGCCCAGTAACTTATTCGCCTGACGGCGTAATACCGCTCGGATGCGTGCTAATAACTCACGAGGATTAAATGGCTTAGGAATATAATCATCAGCGCCGATCTCCAACCCAACAATACGGTCTACTTCTTCCCCTCGTGCCGTCACCATAATAATCGGCACCGGATTATTTTGTTTTCTCAGTCTTTGGCAAACAGAAAGCCCATCTTCCCCAGGTAACATTAAATCCAATACAATTAAGTTAACGGATTCTCGTGTCAATAAGCGGTCCATCTGCTCCGCATTAGCAGCACTACGTACCTGAAAACCTTGTTCTGTCAGATAACGCTCTAACAACGTTCGTAAACGCATGTCATCATCCACCACAAGGATTTTGTTACCTTCTTGCATTATTGAACTCCAAATAAATACTACATGCTTTGCTAAATTTATCATTATGAAGAAGATTAAACCAAAGATAGAAACCAGATATATATATTTTAAGATAATTTCTTATGAGACTTATTTTCGTACGTTATTAATCTGAATGATTAATTCAATGACTTACCATGACAGTCAAAATCCAGTAACTGGCTGTTAAGCATTGATTTTTTACGATAATTTTGTCACCTGTTGGTTTACTCATCAGTATCCTGGCTACCGGGGAATTAACCGAAATCCACCCGCTAACTGAATCAAATTCATCAGGTAGGCTAAACGAATAATGCTTTCCGCTTCATATCATCTTCCCATCTGATCGCCTGCGTAAACTTTTCCTTCCTGACGAGGATCTGGATCGACCATTTTCAATACATCCCAATATTTGGACAAGAAATTACCCGGATAGGTTTCCCTTAATCTTTTCTTACCATAATAAACAATTTAGCTCGCTTTTTCTCCGATTGAACCGTCTAGCCTGTTTTCATTATCAATAAAGCAGGAAGCGCGTCACATTTGCTGTCATGCAACCAATGCAATGCTTCAACGCTGATACAAATAAATTTACCCAGCCAACTGAATGGCTACTTACTTTTCCACTGGCAATAGCCAGAAGGAACGACGATGTCTTGACCACCCAAATGTAGTCAATGTTCTGACCTTGCAAAATGGGAAGGATTTGTTGACTCACCAATTTCTGGAGCGAAAACGTTACTCTTCAGTGATTAAAAGACATAAATATAATTTACACGTTATATCGCTGATGACAAATTATGGCTATTATCAATAAACATGAAAAATAATACAGGGATCCCCCAACTAGAATCAACAACATGATTATTGTTATTATAAATCAACTTTTTATGTCATTTTTTTCTTGGCGATAAAAAGTCGACATAATCGCAATGACATAGAGTGCTCCTTTTCGTCTTCAAGGATTATGATATGAAACAATTACAAAATGTAATATCTCTTACTCCGTATCAACAAGATATCTTTTTTGAAAATCAGCGCAACCCACAAAGCGCTCAATACACTTTGGCACAGATACGGTACCTTTCTAGGGATATTAATCTTGATAAGCTCGTTATGGCGACAAATAACGTTCTTAATCAGGAAATCATCGGCAAAATACAAATTTTGGAAGAGAATGAGTTACTAACTCAGCGTATCAATCATTATATGGCTAAGGTTAGAGTCAAGGTAATCAATAACGAATATTTACAATCACAATCTCAAACTGGTGAAGACTTTATTTCGGCATGGCCGGCTAAAGTTTTCAGTTTAACTGGTGCTCCTTTGTTAGAAGTCGCCATTGTCCCCCTGAACCAGGCTAATTATGTTGCCCTTTTGTTACGTACCCATCATATTGTTTGCGATGGTTGGGGGATGAATTTACTCAGCACAAAAATCCTCCAGCAATATCAAAGTCCAGAACCCGTCCCAGAATATGTTAACACTCAAAAAGAGTATCTGGCAGCTATTACCCGCTCGTTAGAACAGCTAAAACATCATTCTATGGTGAATGATGTCTCTGAGCTGGCGAAAACTATTGAGGGGATTGAACCCGTTTTATTTACCCGTAAGAAGCCAGCCGAAAATACCCAATTTATAAAACAACAGATGACATTAACCTGTTCTCAGGTTGAAAGTGCATTAGCAACTGGAATGTCCCCTCTTGTTGTTATGACCACGGCACTTGCTATTTTATTAGCACGGATACACAATAATTCTCATATCACTATCGGCATCCCGCTATTTAACCGTCAGCAAAGTAATATCAATATTATTGGTGAATGGGCCAATACGCTGCCAATTTCCGTAACCGTTGACTCCGAGATGAGCTTGCGGGTATTAGCACAGCAAATTAAGAAAAAAATCAAATTTCTGAAACGATATGAACATGTTCCTCTGAGCCAACTAATAAAAACACGCAATAGAGCCGGCAATATTTCCCGCCAGCTATTTGATGTTACCGTTTCCTATATTCAGTTACAGAAAATTCCTGAGTTTGAAAAAATTGAATACTATTCAAATGCTTGCGCTAATGGTCATGAAGCAGATGTATTAGCCATTCATATGATTACCCATGGTGATAACAATGATGTCGCTATCAATTTCTGGGGTGCCGCTGATGTTTTCAATACTGGCTATTCATTTGAACAATTTACCGCATCACTCTCACAGATCATTTTACAAATCATCACAGCACCGGACAGTGGGGTTTCACATATTGATATCTCTCCGACAGAGGAACAACAACAACTGCAAGCCTTTGAACAGGGACCGAATGTCTCTTTCTCTGATCGCGAAACCATGTCTACCTTATTTGAAAAACAGGCTGCTTTACATCCTGGGGCCATTGCCATTAAGTCGGCACAACACGCGTCACAATCCTGGAGCTATCAACAATTACAGGCTCATACCGATAATATCGCATCCATGCTGGTCAGGCATGGAGTGCAATCCGGGGATGTTGTTGCCGTTATGATGGAACGTAGCGAGGAAATGCTGGCTTGCATTTTTGCCACTCTGAAAGTGGGGGCAACTTACCTGCCCATTGATATTTCTTATCCTGCTGAAAGAATAGAGTATATTCTGCAAGACAGCGGCGTTTCCGTCATTCTGACAGAACGCCCAATAAATGAAACATTTGCTGAACACTATCAAGTGCTAAACAGCCGGGATGCATCTGATACCGCAACATTACCGTTACTTAACCGTTCTGCCCCCAATTCATTGGCTTATATCATTTATACCTCAGGTTCCACCGGGCGGCCGAAAGGTGTGATGATTGAACACAAATCAGTTGTTAACCGGCTGGAATGGATGCAGGAAAAATATCTGTTAAATGAAACCGATGTTATTTTGCAAAAAACACCTATCTCGTTTGACGTTTCCATATGGGAATTATTCTGGTGGTCAATGACTGGCGCCTCTGTCGCTTTGCTGCCACCCGGAGCACAAAAAGATCCTTTAGAGATCATTAAAGCGATTAAAGAACATGATGTCACGACAGTGCACTTTGTTCCTTCAATGCTGTTTCCTTTCCTTAATGCATTGGAAATGCAACCTGAGCTGATCACTCAGATCGGCAGTCTGCGCAGAATTTTCACCAGTGGCGAAGCATTATCTCCCGCCCGGGTAAATCAATTCAGAAGAATATTTACGCAGTTTGGCAAGGACATGCCGTTATTCGTTAATCTGTACGGACCAACCGAAGCAACGGTCGATGTCTCCTATTATGAGATCCCGACCAGTTCGACAGACGAAATTACCCGGGTGCCAATTGGTTATCCTATCAATAATACCGCGTTGCGTATTATGTCGCTTCACAACACCCGACAGCCGATTGGTGTAGCAGGGGAATTACAAATTGGTGGCGTGGGCCTGGCTCGTGGATATCTAAACAAGCCTGAATTAACTGATGAGAAGTTTATCCGTGATATATCCAGTTTAGCAACAGTGCGTTGGTACCGCACCGGGGACCTAGCCAGATGGTTGCCTGATGGCAGCATCGAATATCTTGGGCGTATTGATAATCAGGTGAAGATCCGCGGAAACAGGATCGAACTGGGCGAAATACAGAACACGCTAGAGAGAATGTCGGGCATTACCAGTGCAGAAGTCCTGCCTGAGCATGATGAACAACGTGGCACCTATCTTTGCGCCTATTATGTCGCCAGTAAAAATTATACCGCTGATACGCTTCGTGACCGCCTGTTAGATTCCTTACCTGAATTTATGGTACCCGCAAAATTTATTGCTGTACCCTTTATTCCCCTGACGCCGAATGGTAAGGCGGATCGCAATGCGCTGAGTCAGCTAACGCAGGATAAAGTTCTTGAGGCGGCACATATACCCTCGACCGAACTTGAAAAAACCTTGGTTAAAATATGGCAAAGCGTTCTGAACATCAGCAATGTTGGTATCAAGGATAGTTTCTACGCTATCGGTGGTGATTCAATCCTGATGCTGAAAATCCGTTCCGAAGCTGAAAAAGCAGGTATCAAAGTCACTCTGTCGCAGTTAACACAATACCTGACCATTGCTGAGTTGAGCCATCAGGTTGAACTCTCACAACCTATCGCAGATACGTTGGATCTGTTGCCATTTGCTCTGATTGATGAAGCTGAAAAGGCCAAATTATCTGGTTTTGCAGATGCCTATCCGGCGACACAACTACAACTGGGTTTGATCTATCATAGCCAGCAGGCCAATGATTCAGCAAAATACAAAGATGTTTTCCGCTATACCCTTCAAACGAAGTGGAACCCCAATCACTTCAGGAAAAGTGCGGTGGTATTGATTCAAAGGCACCCAGCCCTACGTTCACACTTTAATCTGGCTGACTTTAAAGAACCTCTGCAAATTGTGAATGAATCTATTGATATTGATTCAGTCGTTGCAATTACTGATCTCAGTGAAATTGATATTGTCCGCGCTGAATATCAAATTATCCAATATATGCATCAGCAGACACGCCATCATTACCTCTTCGATCGTGCACCACTATTTAACATCAGATTATTTAAAACAGCAGAAGCGCTTGAACTCATTCTGAGTTTTCACCATGCAATCCTGGATGGCAGCAGTGTGGCTAATCTGATACGCGAATTACTGCATCACTATATTGATAGTGATGGAAATGGTATTACTGATATCCGTCTGCCGTCACCCGCATTGTCTGTACGGAATGAGCGACTATCGTTGACATCCGTAGAGGACAAAATCTATTGGCAGAATGAACTTTCCGGATTATCTCGAACACAGGTCACAGGTTATAGACTCTATGATGTTCCATCTGATGAAGTTTTGATATCGAAATCAGTATCAATACCTGATGATATAGAAGAACGACTAAAAGACTGGGTACAACAAAAATGTGTATCAACTAAATCCGTATTTTTCGCGGCGCATTGCGCCACAATTGCCTTATTTGCTGAACAGGATGAAATTGCAACAGGCTTAATCACTCATAGCCGACCTGAGGTACAGAACTCAGAATATTTATTGGGGTTATTCCTTAATACATTACCGGTTCGTTTTTCAGCAACAGGTAAAACCTGGATAGAATGTGTCAATGACGTCTTTATCACAGAGCAACGTCATTCACCACATAGAAAATACCCTCTGAATGCTATCCAGCAAGCTGCGGGTGATGGAGCAAAAATCAGCACTGCTTTTAACTATGTCTATTTCCATGCGTTAGCAGAAGTCTTTAATTCCCCTGATTTGCATTTGATTTCATTCACGCCCTGGGAAGAAACCAACTTTGAAATCCTGGTCAACGTTATGACGGATTTTGCTACTGGCCGTAACGTATTACGCTGTGACTTTGATGGTACGGTATTCTCATCGGTTCAGGCTGATATGTTTATTGATGCCTACTTAGCTATTCTCAGAAATATTGTCAACCAAAGTGACGAAGAAGCCTCACTTAGCACCATACCCAAAATACCCACTCATGCTATTACTGCTTCTTCGACTTTCACATCTGTTATTGATGCGATCAGTTGGGCTGTCAGCCAGCATAAGTCGGCAATCGCGCTGAAATATGGTGATGAAAAATGGCGATTTGATGAACTTTGGCATAAATCGGCACTTATCGCTGATGCTTTAGTAAAACGGGGCGCTCACGCAGAAATGCCAATAGGGATTGCTCTGAAGCGTTCCCCGGAATTGATTGCAACATTGATCGGTGTATTACGTGCAGGAGGGATCTGTCTGCCGCTGGATTTAAGTTATCCAGCCCAACGTATTGAAGTAATGATTGAGCAGGTAAAACCATTGATCATTATTACCAATACAGAGCAGCAGCCAACAAGCCCTCTACTTTCCTCTACGCCATTAATTGATGTGAATGAGTTGCTTCAAGGGCCAGATTCATTAATACAACCGACTGCCGTTACTATTGCTCCTGAGCAGATAGCCTATTTACTCTTCACTTCCGGCTCTACCGGTATACCAAAAGGCGTTGCCATGCCGCATCGAAGTCTGGCTAATTTAGTGAAATGGCAAAACACAACAACCAGTGGAATCCGGGCATCATCGACACTGCAATATGCACCACTGAGTTTTGATGTTTCGTTCCAGGAAATTTTCTCCACATTAGCCTCAGGCGGAACATTACATCTTGTCAGCGATGAACAGCGCAAAGATCCAGCTAACCTGCTCCGATTGCTTCATCAGCACCAAATCGAGCGCATTTATCTGCCTTATGTTGCCCTGCAACAATTGGCAGAAACAGCGGATACATTGAATATTTACCCTGAAAAGCTAAAAGTGGTGATTTCATCAGGAGAGCAGTTACGCGTTACGGATGAAATCAGGAAGTTCATTGGCAAACTCGAAGATGGGCTCCTTGAAAACCAGTATGGACCAACGGAAACACACGTTATTACCTCATTTACCATGAGCGGTAATCCTGAAACTTTCCCGGCACTGCCGCCTATCGGAACCGCGATTGACAATTCTAACGTATTGATCCTGAATGATAAGCTACAGGAAGTTTTACCTGGAGTGCGTGGTGAGATTTATGTCAGTGGCCCCTTATTAGCCCTGGGATATTACAATCAACCGGAACTGAGTGCTGAACGTTTTATTACACTCACAAACTCCCCAAGGAAATGGTATCGTACCGGCGATCTGGGCATCAAATTGAATAATGGTGTGATATTGTGCCTGGGACGTAAAGACTCCCAAGTTAAGGTACGCGGTTACCGGGTCGAGCTGGCCGAAGTGGAACTCGCTATTGCCAATACACCAGGTGCAGATAAATTCATCAAAGACGTCGCCGTTGTTGTTCAACAACGTAACACCAATGACCGTTTTCTGGTGGCATTCCTAGTGGGAGAAAAGAGTGACAATATAGTTGATAAGGTATCTGAGCATCTGCTTGCCACTCTGCCGCAATATATGATCCCCAGCCATATCGAATGGTTGGATTCCCTGCCTAAAACACCGAGTGGCAAAAGGGATGACAGTCAATTAAGCCAAACCGTTATCACCCGGCAACCTATCGACCGTCATGATGGGAAACCTGACGATAGCTATGAGCGTATATTATGCGAACTGGCTGCCGATTTATTAAAGATCCCATCGATTTCTGTACATCAGAATCTGTTCGATATGGGAGGAACCTCTCTGACAGCCATGCGTTTGGTGGTACTGGTTGAAAAACATTTTGCCGTCAATATTCCGCTATCGGTATTTGTCAGTGATCCAACAATTGCTCAGTTAGCGCTGCGGGTGCGCCACAGTGATGCACAAGCGCACTTTAGCCCATTGGTGCCGATGCGTACCACCGGTAAACGCCGCCCACTATTCTTTGTCCATCCCATGGGCGGTAACGTTCTGTCTTACCTGCGTTTAGTTAAACACTTCCCGGCTGACCAGCCATTTTATGCATTGCAGGCTCATGGCGTTGAAGCGGGATCAACACCTCTCGCCACGATACAACAGCAGGCAGCTAACTATATTCAAACTATCCGGCAGATACAGCCACAAGGGCCTTATTCACTGGGCGGCTGGTCATATGGCGGCTTTGTCGCTTTCGAAATGGCCCGGCAACTGAAAGAAGCAGGCGAAAAAATAGCAGACCTTTTTGTATTGGATACAACGGCGCTGAATGAGCAATCACGGGGCAAAACAGATGATAACGCCTTGTTGAATTGGTTCTTCTGGGAACTGCTATGGCTTAACCAAGGCGCGAATTTACCTGAACAAATTGTTCCTGAATACATCACCACCTTACAGGAGCGTTTTGAATATATTACCGAGCACGCCATTGCTACCGGAGCCATTCCACAGGGGAGTTCAAGAGCTGTGGTACAGCGACTGTTTGAAGTCTATAAGACTAACTGGCAGGCTGCCGCGGATTATTCAACTCACCATATTGCTGATATTGATATGACATTGTTGCATGCAACCCAACCTTTACCGGATGTATTGCGTTCGATGCATGACACGATCCGCAGTGAATATCGTGATCCCAAAAATGGCTGGGGTAATAAGACTACAGGTAAGTTAAATGTCATTGATGTCCCTGGCGATCATCTGGAAATAATGGAAGAACCCTACGTTGCCGAGGTAGCAAAAGTAATTTTGAATGAAATGCGTATCTCCTCCTCTCTAACCGCAACATCAATTAAGAGCACAAAATGAACAAACCTTTGAAAATCATTATCATAGGTGCAGGAATTGGTGGGTTGACGACCGCCGTCGCTCTGCAACACATCGGTTGCACCGTTGAGATCTACGAACAAGCACCGGAGCTAAGGACCCGTGGTTCTGGGTTATCCGTGATGTCTAATGCTTCAGTTGCGCTTGGTACTCTGGGTATCAATCTTAATTTGGAGCACTTCGGTGCTCCTGCCAAAACCTTTGAAATACGTACTGCTGGCGATCGTTTGTTAAGGCGACTACCTCTGGCAGAGGTTTCCGCAGAAAACGGCGCTGCCAGCGTGTGTATTTCGCGTCAAGCATTACAGCAAGCACTGTTGCAACAGTTGCCTGATATTGAAGTCAAAGTATCCGCTAGGGCAGTTGAAATTAATCAATCTGCCACTGGTGTGTCTGTGAAGTTTGCTGATGGCCGTGAAGCCCAAGGAGACATACTCATCGGTGCCGATGGTATTTATTCTACTGTGCGGTCTCTAATGCAGAGTTCAGAACCTATCCGCACTGCTGATTATATTTGCTGGCTAGCTATCACTCGTTACCAGCATCAGCAAATTACGCCAGGTTATATCGTGCATTATTGGGGGGCCGGTAAACGGATTGGTTTAATTGACATTGGCGGGGGAGAAGTCTATTGGTGGGGAACAGCCAATATGAAAGACAAACAGGCGCGAACCTGGCAAGGCTCCAACCAAGATGTTGCAGATTTCTACCAAGGCTGGCCGAATATTGTCTCAGATATCATCTTAAAAACGCCTTCGACAGACATTATCGCTGTTCCCGCTCAGGATCGTCCTTTTTCTCCACATTGGGGGACAGGTCGCATCACATTATTAGGCGATGCAGCGCATCCCATGCTAGCCAGCCTAGGGCAAGGAGCCGGAATGGCAATGGAAGATGCTGCTGTTCTGGCTCACGCTATCATGCAGAAAGCTGATCCTATAGCTGCATTGCGTTTTTATGAAAAAACACGCATCCCAAGAGCAGAAATGATGGCCAATGCCTCAAGATCGATGAGTGATATTGAGCAGGAGGATCGTTTTTTCCCTCGACTGAAACGAGATCTGGCACTGCGCCTGGCGCCTAAATCCGCATTGAAACAGAATATCAAAAGCTCCCTGATATTTACCCTTGGACAGTTGAGACATGACAAAACGGCAATTCAATCCACGTCAACGAATCCAGTACATACTGATACAGGTTCAGACCACTATTGAGATGCTTATCGGATCATCGAACACATTCCGATGTCATCATGCTTTTAATAGCAAGCGGGCAAGCTGGTAACAAACTTGCCCTGCACCTCACCCCGGCGACCTTAATAGGTAACAGTTTATTCACCTGTTACCTACCCAGCAACATTGTGACATCCAGCCTGTATGTTCCTGGCTGTCAAAGTAATAAAGTTATATCTCTTGAACCGTGTAACACTCTTTGTATTCGGGTCTGGTTTCCTGAGCTTGAAAACAGGATAAGGTATTTCCCGTAGGTACAGCTTCTTATGCTTTCGCCTAACTCCCGGCGTTGCCGGTAAATCTGCGGCGCTTCACTTATCTGGCAGCATTGCTGATACAGTTCCTCCATAAAGCTAACTGACCTAACCGGGTTCTCCTACGCGATATAATCGCCTATCTCTTCGATATCCTGCGCCGCCAGTGGCGATATGCTTAACCTCATTATTCCTGTCCGTTTGCGTTCATCCGTTGATATTTATTTTTTAATTCTCCGAACACTTCACTTGCTGCCAGACCTTCTCCACTTTCAATGCCGGCACTCACCGCAGCACGTAGCTCTGCGAGCTTCTGCGCCTGTTCATGCTCTTCCAACATGCGTAACCCAGCCCGGATCACTTCACTGACATTGTTGTAACGTCCGCTGTTGATTTGCTCACGAATAAACCCCTTGAAGTGAGGACTCAAAGCAACACTTGTAGCCATGATACTTTCTTCACTATTATCTATTAGTATTTTCCTTTTTCTTACTACCATCAAGGTGTTGTATCTATCACCGTTCTGCCGAGTGCATCTGCGCGTGCACTATCTGCAATTGACCGATCGGTGGTCAATTTCGTATAGATTTGTATCATATCCAGCTTTTCATAGTCGAAAATGACCTAAACGAGTAGGTAGTTGAAACTTTTAAAGCCGACTATATAAGAATTGCCATAATTAATTATAATGATGTTTATCAATGCAACTCACTGTATCTACAACATAAAATGAAGACTAAGCTTATAACCCGCGAAGGTTACAACAAACTAAAGGAAGAATTGGATTATCTATGGCGTGAAGAACGCCCGGAAGTCACTAAAAAAGTCACTTGGGCGGCAAGTCTCGGAGATAGGAGCGAAAACGCAGATTATCAATATAACAAGAAGAGACTACGGGAGATTGATCGAAGAGTCAGATACCTGACCAAGAGTCTGGAAGAACTACGGTGTGTTGATTACTCCCCTCAACAAGACGGACGTGTGTTCTTCGGTGCATGGGTAGAAATCGAAAATGATCAAGGGGAGATTAAACGCTTCCGTATTGTTGGGTACGATGAGATTTTTGGTCGCAAAGACTACATATCGATCGATTCTCCAATGGCCCGTGCTCTACTAAAGAAAGAGGTCGGAGACAGTGCAATCGTTTATACACCAACAGGAGAAGTTTTGTGGTACGTGAATGAGATCGAATATGTGAAATAACATACCAACTATTTCGACATCGCTGTATCCCGTGATTCAGAGTAGATCAGCCTTTGTGGGGAATATGGTCACTTTTGTCTATCTAATGAAAGGGCTTGATTTAGCAACCGTTGCTATAACATCACTGACAATAAATTCGTTGAATCATGTTGTAACCCGTCAGAATAAGATCAGACGCGAACTGGAAATTGTTTCTCTCAGAACGTATAAAGGGGTTTTTGTGAATATTTGAAGCCTATCCACCAGAAGAAAACACAACATGAATGAATCTTTAAGCCGAATTATTGCCAGTGAGCTACAGGCCCAGCCACAACAAGTCCTTTCAGCGATGAGCCTGCTTGATGAAGGGAATACTGTCCCTTTTATTGCACGATATCGTAAAGAAGCCACCGGCGGTCTGGATGACACCCAACTTCGCCAACTTGAGAGCCGCCTTGGTTACCTGCGCGAGCTGTCAGACCGCCGCCAAACCATTCTTAAATCCATTGACGAGCAAGGCAAGCTAACACCAGAACTGGCCGAAGCCATTAATGGCACCCTGAGCAAAACCGAACTGGAAGATCTTTATCTGCCATACAAGCCGAAACGTCGTACCCGCGGGCAAATCGCGATTGAAGCAGGTCTTGAACCTTTGGCGAACTCTCTGTGGCAAGATCCACAACAAGAACCGGAATTGGTTGCCGCTACTTTTGTTGATACCGATAAAGGTGTAGCCGATACTAAAGCCGCTCTGGATGGCGCTCGTTATATCCTGATGGAACGTTTCGCCGAAGATGCAACATTATTGGCAAAAGTTCGTGACTATTTATGGAAAAATGCCCATTTGGTCGCCAAAGTCGCCACCGGAAAAGAAGAAGAAGGTGCTAAATTCCGCGACTATTTTGATTACCATGAACCTATCGCACAGGTCCCTTCTCACCGCGCATTAGCCATGTTCCGTGGCCGTAATGAGAGCATACTGCAACTTTCTCTGAATGCTGATCCCCAGTTTGATGAACCCCCCAAAGAGAGCTACTGCGAACAGATTATTACCCAACATCTTAATCTGCGCCTGAACAATGCACCGGCGGATAGCTGGCGCAAAGCCGTCGTAAACTGGACCTGGCGTGTCAAAGTATTGCTGCATCTTGAAACAGAGTTGATGAGCACTTTACGTGAAAAAGCAGAAGATGAAGCTATCAAGGTATTCGCCCGTAACCTGCAAGACCTGTTGATGGCCGCACCAGCAGGTATGCGCGCAACAATGGGGCTCGATCCAGGTCTGCGTACCGGTGTTAAAGTTGCCGTCATTGATGCAACCGGCAAATTGATTGCCGCAGACACTATCTATCCGCACACCGGGCAAACCGCCAAAGCAGCCGCAAGCACGGCCGCGTTGTGTATCAAACATCAGGTGGAATTGGTCGCTATCGGTAACGGAACCGCTTCCCGCGAAACAGAACGTTTCTTTGCGGACGTCCAAAAACAGTTCCCGGAGATAAAAGCCCAAAAAGTGATTGTCAGTGAGGCAGGAGCCTCTGTTTATTCTGCATCTGAACTGGCAGCACAGGAATTTCCTGACCTGGACGTTTCACTGCGCGGTGCAGTCTCTATCGCCCGCCGCCTGCAAGATCCACTGGCTGAATTAGTGAAAATCGATCCGAAATCTATCGGTGTCGGTCAATATCAACATGATGTCAGCCAGACCCAACTTGCCAAAAAATTGGACGCGGTAGTTGAGGATTGTGTAAACGCCGTCGGCGTGGATCTGAATACCGCGTCTGTTCTTCTATTGACCCGAGTTGCCGGGCTGACCCGTATGATTGCCCAGAACATCATAAACTGGCGCGATGAGAATGGCCGCTTCAATAACCGAGCACAATTACTGAAAGTCAGCCGCCTTGGGCCAAAAGCGTTTGAACAGTGCGCCGGCTTCCTGCGTATCAATCACGGTGATAACCCGCTGGATGCCTCGACTGTTCACCCGGAAGCCTATCCGGTGGTTGAGAAAATTCTGGCAGCCACTGAACAAAAACTCCAGGAATTGATGGGCAATCCGTCCTCACTGCGTGGATTGAAGCCTCAGGATTTCACCACAGAACAATTTGGTGTTCCAACCGTTACCGATATTCTGAAAGAGCTGGAAAAACCAGGCCGTGACCCACGCCCGGAGTTTAAAACCGCGACCTTCGCTGACGGTGTGGAAACGATGAATGACCTGCATCCGGGGATGGTACTGGAAGGTGCGGTCACTAACGTGACTAACTTCGGCGCATTTGTCGATATCGGCGTTCATCAAGATGGCCTGGTGCACATCTCTTCGCTGTCCGATCGCTTTGTGGAAGATCCTCACACCGTAGTAAAAGCAGGTGATATCGTCAAAGTCAAAGTGCTGGAAGTTGATCTGAGCCGTAAGCGTATCGCGCTGACCATGCGTCTTGATGAACAACCGGGAGAAACCCACTCACGCCGCAGTAACAATCCTCAAACTGACCGCCGCCCTGAACGCAATGACAAAAACCGTGCTACTCCACGCGCTTCAACTCCAGCCGGAAACAGTGCCATGAGTGATGCGCTGGCCGCCGCATTCGGCAAAAAACGTTGATAGTCTTATAATTGCAAACAATATGCACTGCTTTGGCAGTGCATATCTCATCTCTACCATCAGGCAAAATCCAAATCCACTTATCCTTGTCAACTTGGGTGACTTACTGAACATCCAATTATTGAAAATGCGATTAATATTGAAATTAATGTTGGTTATTATTCTTATTTGCAATTAACATGCATAGGATGAAAATCGTACTTTATCTAATATAAGTACAACTTTAGTTCTCAAGATTCTTTCACTTATCACACATCCCGGAAGGTTATATGCAACTTCTTCCAGACCACAGTTACAAGATCATTGGCTTTTCTCCCAAGATCAGCCCTGCTTACCGACAGAAATTACTGTCATTAGGCATGTTGCCCGGTTCCTCTTTTCATGTTGTCCGTTTAGCACCTTTAGGTGATCCGATACAAATTGAGGCCCGCAGAGTTAACCTGATTCTGAGAAAAAAAGATCTGGAATTTCTCACATTAGACGACGCCCAATGCAACGCATAATCCATTGCAAGCAATAAAACTGTTACTTCTAATTTGGCATCAAAAACATGAAAGCACTGACCATTGGCTTAATCGGCAATCCCAACGCCGGCAAAACGACATTATTTAACCAACTTACCGGCGCCCGTCAACGTGTAGGCAACTGGGCAGGCGTCACGGTAGAACGCAAAATTGGCCGTTTTATCACAGAAGACCATAAAATTGAGCTGGTTGACCTGCCGGGAACCTACTCTCTGACCACGATTTCTGAACAAACATCACTCGATGAGCAGATAGCCTGTCACTACATCCTGAGCGGTGATGCTGACATGCTGATTAACGTCGTAGACGCTGCTAACCTTGAGCGAAATCTCTATCTGACATTACAACTGCTGGAATTAGGCATTCCATGCATTGTTGCGCTGAATATGCTGGATATCGCTAAAAGCCAGCATATTCAAATCAATATTGCTGAGTTGGAGAAACGCCTTGGCTGTCCGGTCATTCCAATGGTTTCAACCCGAGCAACCGGACTCAATGAACTGAAACAAGCGATTGACCGCCATAAACAGAATTCTGGGCAGTCATTGATTCGCTACCCTGACAACCTGTTGCAAGAAGTTGATCAGCTATTTGGTGCAATTTCAGACGATTTTAATGCTCAACAACGCCGTTGGTTAGCACTTCAGATACTTGAAGGGGACATTTACAGCCTGGAACGTTCTGGCCTTGCGGCCTCAATCTTGGCTGAATCCAAAGAACGCCTGCAACAACAGCAATACGAAGAACCTGAACTGGTTATTGCCGATGCACGCTATCAAAGCATCAACACCTTATGTATGGCAGTGATCGACAGCCAAAAAGCAACGCCAAACAAACTCACCCAGGCAATTGATAACATCATCCTCAACCGCTGGTTGGGCGTACCCATTTTCCTGGCGGTTATGTATTTAATGTTCGTACTGGCGATTAATATCGGTGGTGCATTACAGCCTATTTTCGACGCAGGTTCTATCGCTATTTTCATTCATGGCGTTCAATGGCTTGGTCATACGTTACATTTTCCTGAATGGCTGACTATTTTCCTCGCGCAAGGTATCGGCGGCGGTATCAACACGGTTCTGCCACTGGTACCACAAATCGGCATGATGTATTTGTTCCTCTCTTTCCTTGAGGACTCCGGTTATATGGCGCGGGCGGCGTTTGTCATGGACCGTCTGATGCAGGTTCTGGGTCTGCCAGGTAAATCTTTTGTCCCATTGATCGTTGGCTTTGGTTGTAACGTACCCTCAATTATGGGCGCGAGAACGCTGGATGCACCGCGTGAGCGTCTGATCACGATTATGATGGCACCATTTATGTCTTGTGGTGCACGGCTGGCAATCTTTGCCGTTTTTGCCGCTGCATTCTTCGGCAAAAACGGGGCAACCGTTGTTTTCTCTCTTTATATATTGGGCATTGTAGTCGCGATTTTGACTGGCCTGATGCTGAAATACACCATTATGCGTGGTGAAGCCTCGCCATTTGTTATGGAGCTGCCGGTTTACCATATTCCACATCTGAAAACCCTGCTGTTGCAAACATGGCAACGCCTGAAAGGTTTTGTTATCCGTGCAGGTAAAGTTATCGTTATCGCCAGTATGTTTATTGGTGCGCTCAATAGCTTTTCCTTCTCCGGTAAAGCCGTGGATAGCATCAACGAATCAGCACTGGCTTCGGTCAGCAAAGTTATTACACCACTGTTACAACCAATTGGCGTTCACGCAGATAACTGGCAGGCAGCCGTGGGACTGATAACTGGAGCGATGGCAAAAGAAGTGGTTGTCGGAACACTAAATACCTTGTACACCGCAGAAAGCATTACAAATGAGCCATTTGACGCAGAGGGGTTCAACCTGCTTGGTGAACTGAAAGAGGCTGTTGGTGAAACCTGGGGGAGCCTGAAAGACACCTTCACTTTGAGTGTGCTTTCCAACCCAATCGAAGCCAGTAAAGGCGACGGAGAGATGGATAGCGGTTCTATGGGAATAATGAGTACAAAATTTGGCTCCGCTATTTCAGCTTACAGCTATCTAATCTTTGTCCTGTTGTATGTACCCTGTGTTTCTGTGATGGGCGCTATCGCCCGTGAAACAAGCCGCGGTTGGATGACATTCTCCATTCTATGGGGGCTGAATGTGGCTTACTCAATCTCAGCCTTGTTCTATCAGATGGTGACTTTCTCACAGCATCCACAAAGCAGCCTGATCATCATTCTGGCAGTAACCCTCTTTAACGCACTGGTGTTTTCCTTCCTGCGGCGCACACGCAGCCGCGTGACGATGAAACTGAGCAGCAACACTGGAAATAGTTGCCACTGCTCCAGTGGAAGCTGTCACTAGGAGTTAAGAATGATTAGCCTGTTAAAAGTAAGGGATACAGTCGCTCTGAATGGACGGGCAGATGCCAGGTTGTTGAGCCGCCAGCTTCGTGCGTCCGTACAGATGATTGCCGCTATGCTTGAACAACTTACAGTGATGGGCAAACTGGAAAAGGTTGATGCAACTGCCTGCCTGAGTGGCAGTTGCAAACAATGCCCTGAAACACAGAAATGTGATACGGCGGTTTATCGGATCACAGGGAAATACTGAATCATACTTATAGAACAGCTCATCATATATTGATGAGTCTGAGATAAACCCTACTTTTTTAAAGTGGGGTTTATCAACAACCTTGTTGGCCCAAAGGGTTATAAATCACAGGTGGACCCTACCATTACTCATTTAAAAATAAAAATTCTTAGTTCAAACACACACTCTATTGATTTACAGGCATTTGGAAAACAAATGCTCCGCCAAGCGCGGCAGCATAGCGACTTAAAGTATCCAGATTTGGCACACTCTTGCCATTTTCCATACGGCTGATGTTTTGCTTTTGAGTGCCAATTTTCTGAGCAACATCTTGCTGAGTAAGACGCAACGCTTTACGTGCATCCTTAAGCTGTTTCATCAATGTTTTGCGGATCTGAATATCGTTATATGCTTCCAGAGTCGCGGTATCTTCTAAGAGAAGCGCTTTAGCTTCAGAAAATGGGATAATATCATAATCATTATCAGACATTGTTAAGACTCCGTTTAATCTCTTTCATTCGTTGGTTTGCCAGATCAAGCGATTTCTTCGGCGTTTTTTGGGTTTTCTTTTGCAGTATATGAACAACATAAAACTGTTGTCCAACGGCAAAAAAGAAAAACCCCCTCGCGATACCCTCAGATGCATTCACTCTTAACTCTTTAAGCCCATTTCCAATATCTCTGACTTTAGGCTCTTTTAAGTCTGTTCCAGCAGCTTCTAATTCTTCAATGGCTTCAATCATTGAAACTTTGAGACCAACAGGTAACTTAGAAAGCTCTTGAATGCCGCTCTTATAATGTTTGCTGAAAACATAAAACTAATCCATTTAACCTATATAGATTATTTTAGCATGCACACCAAAAGTCATCGAACCGCCGCATTCATGCGGCGAACGCTTGACTATTCCAAACCACGCCAATAATAAGTTCGTTATATTATCAACCTCAAAACGCTTCTCTACTAACAAAATCAGTCAATAAATCAACAAATGCATCAGGATGAGAAATAAAAGGCGCATGGGCGGCATGACGCATCATAGCTGAAACTGAACGCGGCCATTTCTCATCAAGAATACTGATAACTTTTCTTGGCACCAAACCATCCAGATAGCCATAAATACGCAGAAACGGTATGGAAAGTTCAGCCAAAGGTTCTCTTAAATCTTCAGTCCGCAAAATCTCCAAACCAACATTAAGCACTTCAACAGAAGGCATCGGCTGCGCCAATACAACGGATTTCAGTAACCGCGCGTCCTGACGGGCGCTGGCTGTACCCAATGTCTGCAAAGCAAGGAAACGCTCCACTGTGCGCTGGAAATCTTCACTAAGCTGATGTTCGAAACCGCTCAAAACCTCAGGTTTGATCCCCGGCCAATCACCTTCTGCACTGAAATGTGGTGAAGACGCCACAGTAATTAATCCGGCAACCTTATCCTGATGGTTAAGCGCAATCCGGCTGGCAACCAGCCCACCCAACGACCAACCCAGCCACAACGCATTTTCAGGCGCATACCGCCAGACTTCATCCGCCATATCATCAAGGCTCATCGCGCCGTATTTCTGACTGCGGCCGTAACCCGGTAAATCCACCAGATGTAAACGAAAATGCGGAGCGCATCGCATTTCAATGGAACGCCAAACTTCCGCATTCAACCCCCATCCGTGCAGCAACACAAGATCACGCGAATCCCCCGCAGAAGTCTGCCAAAACAGATCAGCCATTGTTATTCTCAACTTTATTTACCATCAAGGAAGAAACCTATGCTAACAATGGTTGGGTACTGTTGGCTATGCCATCAGCCTCTGTGGTTTCCACATCATGGAATATGCAGCTTTTGCAACAAGCGGCTGAAACGTCTGACAAATATGTGCCCTCGTTGTGCACTGCCCTCAGAATTAACCTCACTGCCTTGTGGGCGCTGTATCAAGAACCCCCCGCTATGGGAACATATGATCGCGATTACCGATTATCGCCCACCATTGAGCGGCCTGATTCGCCGCTATAAATATCACAGCACGCCACAACTCGCATCCGTTCTGGCGCGTCTGTTTCTGCTGCACTGGCAACAAGGCTATCGTGCTGGGCGATGGTATAAACCCAACATTCTGCTCAGTGTGCCACTGCATCGGCACAGGCGCTGGAAACGGGGATTTGATCAAGGTGTATTAATCGCAAAGCAACTATCAGAATGGCTACAATGCGATTATCAGCAAA
Source organism: Photorhabdus sp. RM322S (assembly GCF_042879395.1). Taxonomy (NCBI): domain Bacteria; kingdom Pseudomonadati; phylum Pseudomonadota; class Gammaproteobacteria; order Enterobacterales; family Morganellaceae; genus Photorhabdus; species Photorhabdus sp. RM322S. The sequence continues at coordinate 53,577 of NZ_JBHFKW010000006.1, read as the reverse complement.
GCATTCTGCAACGGACGCGTGCTACACTACCGCAAAGAAATTTATCAGCGGTACGTCGTAAAACCAATCTCAGGAAAGCGTTCCGGCTCTGTGGCCCCGTCATAGGACAACACATCGCCATACTTGATGATGTGATTACTACCGGTGCGACGATGACCGAAATTTCCCGTTTGTTAATTCGTGCTGGCGCCCGCTCAGTGCAGGTCTGGGCGATTTGCCGAACCTTGTAGTCAAGATGAGAATGGGCGTATTATAACCAACTATAGCAGTCAACTATTGAGCAAATGATATGATTAATATTACTGAAGCAGCGCAAGCCCATTTCGCCAAATTACTGGCAAACCAAGAACCTGGTACTCAAATCCGCGTATTTGTCATCAATCCGGGTACACCTACCGCAGAATGCGGTGTGTCTTACTGCCCACCTGACGCTGTTGAAGCAACGGATACTGAGCTGAAATTTGAGAAACTGTCAGCTTACGTTGACGAGCTGAGCGCGCCGTTCCTTGAAGAAGCAGAAATCGATTTTGTCACTGATCAGTTAGGCTCTCAGCTAACACTAAAAGCCCCTAACGCCAAAATGCGCAAAGTTTCTGATGATTCTCCACTGATCGAACGGGTGGAATATGTCTTACAGTCACAAATTAACCCACAATTAGCGGGTCACGGTGGCCGTGTCAGCCTGATGGAAATCACTGATGATGGTTTCGCTATCCTTCAGTTCGGCGGCGGTTGCAATGGTTGTTCAATGGTCGATGTCACCCTGAAAGAAGGGATTGAAAAAGAGTTGCTGAACATGTTCCCTGAATTAAAAGGTGTAAGAGACTTGACTGAACATCAACGCGGTGAACACTCTTATTACTGACAACTGACTTTCCCGTTCGGATAACCGTCGGGAAAATGTCACTACAATAATAACCTAATGGGATAATCTCTAAATTCTAAGAGCAAGTCAGAATATATATGGAACATTTTCAAACAATCAGCCCTGAGCAGGCTTATCAACATTGGCAAGATAAATCCGCCATTATGGTGGATATCCGCGATCCACAAAGTTTCCGGGGCGGCCATGCATCCGGGGCCTTTCATTTAACCAATGACACATTAAATGAATTTATGTTGCAGACCCATTTCGAGCAACCTGTCATGGTCATGTGTTACCACGGTCACAGCAGCCAGAGCGCCGCTCAGTACTTACTGAACATGGGTTTTGAAGCGGTTTACAGCATTAATGGTGGCTTTGAAGCCTGGCAAAGAGACTATCCTCAAGCTGTTGATTCCTTATTACATAATCTGGCATAACAACACCTCATGATCCACGTAATCGCTATTTCAAACCCGCGCCTGGCACAAGCTTTTATCGATTATATGGCAACCCATCAAGTACATCTGACCATGCGTCCGAGTCACGATGGGCAGCACGTAGAACTGTGGCTGGAAGATGACACTAAACTCGCCATCGTTCAACAAGAGCTGGAGCAATTTACCCGTGACCCACTGAACGAACGTTATCAGGCGGCCAGTTGGCAATCCGGCAATGTGAATCACTCATTGAAATATCATAACAATCTGAATTGGCAATATTTGAGTCGTCAGGCTGGCCCGTTAACAATGACCGTTCTGATCCTGAATATCGCCGTTTATCTCTGGATGCAATTCACCGGGGATTATCAGGTTATGTCCTGGCTAGCCTGGCCAGACAACAGTCAACATCTGGAGCTATGGCGTTGTGTTACTCACGGTTTACTGCATTTCTCACTACTGCATATCATCTTTAATCTCATGTGGTGGTGGTATCTTGGCGGACAAACAGAAAAGCGCCTTGGTACAGGAAAGCTGTTTGTTATCACTATCGTTTCCGCTGTTTTCAGTGGCTGGGGACAATCATTATTCAGTGGCTCTCATTTTGGCGGTCTTTCCGGTGTTGTTTACGCCTTAATTGGTTATGTCTGGTTAACCGGCGAACGTGCACCTGAGCGCGGCATTAGCGTTCCCCGCGGTTTGATGGCTTTTTCGATCCTCTGGCTGATTATTGGCTATTTCGACACATTTGGACTCGCCATTGCCAACGCGGCCCATTTTTCCGGTTTAATTATCGGCTTACTGATGGCGCTGTGGGATAACCGTCATACCTTCAAAAATAACACTCACAACCGGCATTCTTAAGAACAATAGGGGACTATCGTGAAGCAAACTCAACGGCATGATGCAATAGTTGAGCTGGTACGTCTTCAGGGCTATGTCAGTACTGAAGAGTTGGTTGAACACTTTAATGTCAGCCCCCAGACTATCCGCCGTGATTTGAACGACCTGGCAGACAAAAACAAAATACAGCGACATCACGGCGGTGCCGCATTGCCATCAAGTTCAGTCAATACCGCTTATAATGACCGCAAAAGCATGTGGTCAGAAGAAAAAGCCCGTATTGCCCAACGTGTTGCCAGCCATATCCCGGACGGCGCAACACTGTTTATTGATATCGGCACGACACCAGAAGCCGTCGCTCACGCACTGCTAAATCATAAAAATCTGCGGATTGTCACTAACAACCTCAACGTAGCAACCCTATTGATGACAAAGGAAGACTTCCGTTTAATCCTGGCGGGTGGGGAGATTCGTACCCGTGATGGGGGGATTATCGGTGAAGCCACACTGGATTTTATCTCCCAGTTTCGGCTCGATTATGGCATTCTTGGCATCAGTGGTATCGATATGGATGGCTCACTGCTGGAGTTTGATTACCATGAAGTACGTATTAAACGCGCCATTATCGAAAACTCCCGTTGCGTTATGTTAGTCACTGACCATTCTAAATTTGGCCGCAATGCTATGGTCAATTTGGGTAATATGAACCTCATTGATTACCTATTTACTGACCAGCTTCCCCCTCCAAGCATCCATAAAGTGATTGAGCAACATAACGTGCAGCTCGAACTTTGCTAATAGTTTTTTCTATATTTGGGGATAGCACTATCCCCTATCTTCTCTTCTTGCCACTCCACAGTTATGCCATCTTTTAGCTTCCTTATTAATGCCATGTGAATTATATGGGTGTGACAATATTTGTTATCTATATCACGCGAATATGTTTTTTCTTAGTAATATAGTTGGCTATTTATGGATTTCCGATTACAATCACGAGCGAAAACGAACATTAAAGAACTGTTTCGAACATTTTTAAGGGGGATGCATGGAAACCAAAGACTTGATTGTGATCGGTGGTGGGATCAACGGTGCCGGTATCGCGGCAGATGCCGCTGGCCGGGGACTTTCTGTTCTGCTGCTGGAAGCACAAGACTTAGCCAAAGCCACTTCATCCGCCAGTTCAAAACTGATCCACGGTGGCTTGCGCTATCTGGAACATTATGAATTCCGTTTGGTCAGCGAAGCGCTGGCAGAACGTGAAGTTTTATTAAATCTTGCACCACACATCGCTTTCCCGATGCGTTTTCGTCTGCCGCACCAGCCACACCTGCGCCCGGCATGGATGATCCGCATTGGTTTGTTCCTTTATGACAATTTAGGCAAACGTGTCAGCCTGCCGAGCAGTAAAGGACTGAAATTCGGTGCTAATTCCGTACTGAAACCAGAATTAGTCCGCGGCTTTGAGTATTCCGACTGCTGGGTTGATGACGCCCGTTTAGTTGTCCTTAACGCTCAAGAAGTCAAAAAACACGGTGGAGAAGTGCATACCCGAACAAAAGTTACCCGTGCATGGCGTGAACAAGATGGCTGGATGGTTGAAGCCGAAGATCTGCGGACAGGTAAAACTCATACCTGGCGTGCAAAAGGTCTGGTTAACGCCACCGGTCCTTGGGTTAAAGAATTCTTTGACGATGGTCTGAAACTGAAATCACCTTATGGTATTCGTCTGATCAAAGGCAGCCATATTGTGGTACCAAGAGTGCATGATGAGCCGCAAGCTTATATTCTGCAAAACGAAGATAATCGTATCGTATTTGTTATTCCCTGGATGGATGAATTCTCCATTATTGGTACAACCGATGTCGAATATAAAGGCGATCCAAAAGAGGTGAAGATTGACGATCAAGAGATAAACTATCTGTTGGAAGTCTATAACAATCACTTTAAGAAGCAAATTAGCCGTGAAGATATCGTCTGGACCTATTCCGGTGTACGTCCACTGTGTGATGACGAATCTGATTCGCCTCAGGCAATTACCCGTGACTACACACTCGATATTCATGATGAGCAGGGCAAAGCACCATTGCTGTCTATATTCGGCGGTAAATTGACCACTTACCGTAAGCTGGCGGAGCACGCAATGGAGAAAATGATTCAATACTATCCAAATGCCGGAGAAGCCTGGAGCAAAAATGGTCAATTACCGGGTGGTAATCTGGAAGGCTGCGACCGCGACGGTTACGCCCGCTTACTGCGTAAACGCTACAACTGGTTACCGGAAGGTGTTGCTGTGCGTTATGCTCGTACCTACGGCAGTAACAGCGAACTGATTCTGCAAGGTGCTAACAATCTGGCGGATCTCGGTGAATTCTTCGGCCAAGGTCTGTATGAAGCTGAACTTTGTTATCTGGTTAACAATGAATGGGTTGTTGAACTGGATGATGCGATATGGCGCCGTACCAAATTGGGCATGTGGCTGAATGAAGAGCAGAAACAGCGCATTGCAGTATGGCTAACAGAGAATGCGAAGCCATTGTGAACAAAAATTAAATTGACGTAAACTTCAGGCGCAAAATATATACTACGCCTGTTTTTATTCTCTATTTATGCTCAATCAAATGGCACTTATTAGTCGAATCTGCCAGTCATTAATAAAAATTTATTATTTAACAGAAACATTAAAATACCAATATTCAATCTACTTTATTAATCACTCAAAAAAATAACTGAGTGGTTAATAGAGTAATTACAGACAAACAATCATGGAGGTTTTAAGTCTCTTTCTTATGATGTATATATTTCTCATCCTATGAAAATAAAATAATAATAAAATATTGCATATATAAACCTATTTTTCCACATACAGGAAACTAAATATCCTCCCGTACCTTTCTGCCATAATTTCCATCCATATTATTTAGGTAGGACTGTACCTTAAAGAATCGCCACCTAATTTAGCAAAAGGTGTTACCCCTGTGATGACATTCTGGCAGTGTACCCCTGATTAGGATGATTCGGTGTTTGGGGAAATGCCATAATCAAGCATTGTTTATCAATCAATGGTTTTATATGACGCTGTCTAAGATTTTTCGCTGAACGATTTAATAACGTACTCAACACATCAATACAGATATAGTGAGAATAGCAAAGTTTCGTGATGAGCAGTTGCATTTGCTCCGGTTCTAATCGTCGATTCTCATAAGCGGGTTTAGCAATTTCTTGCAGTTTTTTTCTTAAATCTAACTTTATGTACTCTAAGTGATCAACAAATGGCAAGCTAAACGAAGAAGAAGTGAGCCGCCCTAACTCATCCCGAGTGATTTGAGCATCTGAAGCTGTATGAGGCAAGCTAGAGTCCATATGAAGCAAGCCCAATCCATTATTAACACTATTTATTATTACAGATGAAAAAATTTCTTCTGGGTTCGGTAACGACATACCGGGTAATGTGTAGGACTTATTACGTTTTTCACCTGATGCAACCAAAAAGCCTTTATATTCAAGCCGGGGGAAAGCCAAAGTGACTTCCCGGGAGTGTAGAGTTGTTAGCTCACAAGCCCGTTGATGATTAATCCACCCTTCTACAGCAACTGTAGCTAAAATCACTCGATCAAGATTTTCTAATTGTTCAAATTCGCTTCCAAACCTGAGTCTCAACTGCATTAAGATATTTTCAGGGATCAAGCTAGCAGTAGGTAGCTCCAACAAGGTTTGCTCAGGTATCTGACGCTCATGTAAATTAGGCCGACGCCAATCAGCAGAAGACCATCCGCTATATATTTTAGGTAACCCAGACCCCGCCCGTTCTCCTAAACCAATTAGCAAAAACATTTGATGCATGATTCTGTTCCGGCAGTCACTATCTCCACCTTTAATGGCAAATTCAATCGGTACTCTCATTAATCCAGGATTACGAAAGCCAAACATATCAGGTCGTTTTACAACGAGTATGGAGACCCTTCCTGTAAAATCTGCATGCACTAATGTATTAACCAATGCTTCACGTAACGCAATATGGACCAGTGTGTCATCTTGACGCTGACCATGTTTGATCCCGAAAGAAACTTTAAGATCAGTGATTAATTTCCGGTAGACTCTACGATAGAAATCAAACAAATTCCCAGACCACGTACCATCCGGATAAATACGATCAATCCAACGTAATTCAGTTTTAGCCTCTGGTCTTTCCTGATAATCAACAAAGTAATGTGGAGCAGCCTCCATAATGGCATCCCAGTTGCCAAACATCAAAACACCAGCAAGTGTTAAACCTTCTTGTCCAGTTGCTCGATCTTTACGCCATGCTCGTATTAAACGCAGAAATTCAGGAAGCTCATGTTCCAAGTAAGGATGGTTAGGTTTTGCACTAGCAAGTAGTTGTCGAAAAGTCTTCAGGCTATCCATATTAAGGTCAGACATATCGAAGCCAGTCAAAACACGAGCATCTCACTCGTCTTCAACCTGCTCTGCCAACCAACGTTTCACTGTCTCAGCATCGCAAAGCTGATCACTCTCATTTCTTCTCTGATAGGTGCCTTTTAAAGGCTCCCCTTTTATAAATACAGGTTTTTGTTTACGTAGCGCAGCAGGGATACGAACAGCAACAACATTTTTTCCCTGTAATTTTACAGATTGAACACAGTTATCGGTTAGCAAATTAATACTGACCATAGATGGATTGTTAACAGTATTAAATAAATCGGATTTTATTTTTTCTACGTTTTCAACACCAACCGGAGTGAATTTACCTTTTTTTTCTTTCACACCAAGAATAACCCAACCTCCGCCGCTATTCGCCATAACACTATAACTTGGCCAAAAATCACGGGGCAATTCGCCTTTGCCATCTCTGCCGTTGGCTAGTTTGAACTCAACTTCACTCGTTTCGACCAACGTTTGAAGATCAAGGATTTCCTGTAAAGTTACACTCATCAAATAATTTCCTGCCTACATATTTTCTCAAAACGCAGGGACGATTATGCCTTAAGCATTAACCCAATCCACCGCCTCGCGAGTCAAGCGACCAATTTCTTGCCAATTCTGGCTATCCACCAGCGCTTTACTAACCATCCATGAGCCGCCACACGCCACAATACGCGGTACTGCAAGATAATCACGGATATTCTCCAGCCCAATACCTCCGGTAGGCATAATCTGGAGTTCAGTATAAGGTGCTAATATCGCTTTAATCATCGGCAAACCACCGGAAGGTTCTGCTGGGAAGAATTTCAGCAGTTTCAGCCCCAACTCCATTGCACCTTCTGTAGCACTTGGGTTATTCACACCTGGAATAATCGGAATATTCAGTTCCTGACAGGCTTTAACCGTATTTGGATTAAACCCCGGAGAAACGATAAAAGTCGCCCCTGCCTCTTTGGCAGCAACCACTTGTTCACGATTCAGAACAGTTCCTGCGCCAATCAGCATATCCGGCCGAGATTCTTTTAGCAGACGAATCGCTTCTGCCGCCGCTGCGGAACGGAAAGTAATTTCTGCTACCGGCAAACCATTGTCAGCCAGTGCGTTACCCAGCGGAATAATATCTTCCGCACGATCAACAGCAATCACAGGAACAATTTTTAATTGGCGTAACTGCTCAATCATTTGTTTCATCACTTTTTCTCCTGCCCTTAAAAGAAGCTGTCAATCATCGTTTTAGTAGCACTGATTGGAATAATCGCCCCTTTATGCTGAATAACGATACCCGCAAGACCATGCCCCATTTTTACCGCTTGTTGTACTGAGCAATCTGTCAAATAGCCGGCCAAAAACCCGGCGTTAAAAGCATCTCCCGCCGCTGTGGTATCGACCACTTTACCAACCGGCTCAGTTGGGATCTGCTCAATCGGCGTACTCTGCACCAAATTCTGATAATAACAACCGGCTGCACCCACTTTAACAATAGCTTCTTTAACCCCTGCCCATTTGAGGCGGGTCATGATTTCTGTCACTGATTTATCACCCCACAAATTGCCTTCATCGTCATCTGTCACCAGTGCTAATGAGGTAAAAGAGAGTAATTTCTGATAACAGGCTTGGGTTTCTACCACACTTTCCCATAATGCCGGACGGTAATTACTGTCAAAAACCACCGTTTTTCCTTGCGCAGCCAGTTCAGCCAATTGATTCAGTAATATTTCACGATCATCGGCAGGCAAGATAGCCAGGCTAATGCCACTGAGATAAATAGCATCCATCTGCTGCAACGATTGAATAACAGAAAAGAAATCAGGATGGCGAACCATATAACGAGCGGCGGAATCATTACGCCAGTACAGAAAAGTGCGTTCTCCCTGCTCATCAAGTTGAATCAGATACAACCCTGGTTGATGAGCCGGATCACGCAACACCAGATGCGTATGGATACCCTCATCTTGCCAACGTTTGATCATACCTTCGCTGAGTGAGTCCATTCCCAGCGCAGTAACAAAATTCACAGCAATCTTTTGCTGGCTTGCCCGTGCTAAGTAAACCGCACTATTCAGCGCATCACCACCAAAAGTCTGATGTAGAGTACCGAAAGGCGCGCCATTAAGCTCAATCATACATTCACCAAGAAATGCAATCCGCTTCATTGGTTTTCTCCCGGCAAGGCAAAATAACGGCGGGCATTATTAAAGCAAATATTCTCAACCATCTGCCCTAACGTTGCTCTGTTATTAGGAATTTCTCCGTTTTCTGCCCATTGCCCCAACAAGTTACACAGAATTCGACGAAAATATTCATGTCGTGTGTATGAAAGAAAGCTACGGGAATCGGTCAACATACCAACAAACTGACTCAACAACCCAAGTTGGGAAAGTTGTTCAAGCTGGCGCAACATGCCATCTTTCTGATCATTGAACCACCAGCCCGAACCAAACTGCACTTTACCGGCAATACCGCCCCCCTGAAAGTTGCCTGCCATCGTGGCAATCACTTCGTTATCCCGAGGGTTTAGGCAGTAGAGAATTGTTTTCGGCAATTCATCTGTCACATCCATACTATCCAGCAAGCGGGATAACGGCCAGGCGATATTGCTATCACCAATGGAGTCAAAGCCACTATCCACACCAAGCAAACGAAACATACGAGTATTATTATTACGAATAGCGCCGATATGCATCTGCATTACCCAACCACGAGCTGCATATTGACGACCAAGCCATACCAGAACCGCCGTTGTGTACTGCGCAATTTCGAGTTCAGAGAGAATATCGCCTATCAGCCGTTTTTGCAGGATCCTATCCAATACAACTTCATCAGGAACCGGTGCATAGCGCAGATTCTCTATGCCGTGATCAGCAGCCCGGCAGCCATGTGCGGCAAAATGATCAAGACGACGCTCCAGCGCGTCCAGCACATCAGCAAAAGCAGAAATCGACACATCAGCCACAGCCTCAAGCTGTTTGATGTAATCCGTGAAACCTGCCAGCTCGATTTTAAATACACGGTCAGGACGCCAACTGGGTAATACTTCGATATCGAAATTGTCATCTGCGGCGATTTGACGGTGATATTCCAGAGAATCCACCGGATCATCCGTCGTTCCAACCATACACACATTCATTTGCCGCATAATGCCACGAGTTGAAAATTCCGGTGTCGCCAGCTTTTCATTGCATTGATACCAGATTTCATCAGCAGTTTCCGGCCCGAATAATTTCCCGGCGATACCAAACGGACGGCGTAACTCCAGATGAGTCCAGTGATAAAGCGGATTTCCCAACGTCAGTGGCACTGTTTTCACCCACGCCTGATATTTTTCATAATCACTGGTTTGTTTGCCGGTAATCAGTGATTCATCAACCCCTGCGGAACGCATTGCCCGCCATTTATAGTGATCCCCTTCCAGCCAAATCTGACCGAGGTTATCAAACCGGCGATTTTCGGCAATTTCACGCGGGTTAAGATGGCAATGATAGTCATAAATCGGCATAGCTGCGGCGTGTTCATGATATAGCTGACGGGCTGTTTCATTGTTCAGCAGAAAATCTTCACACATAAAATTTTTCATGTCTTTTTCCGGCACCCAGATCAGCGTATCGCCACAACGCGACGTGCGCCGTAGTCTAATAATTGTTGGTAAGCGTTACTCACTACCCGAACAAAATGCGGGTTGGCTAACAATGGGTTGCCAAAAACAGCCAACAATGCGGGAACTGCATCAACAGATAATCCATGTTGCCGATAAATAGATTTAAATTGGTCAACCAACGGATCACGTACATCAATCCATTCGCCTTGCTCATCTTTACCGCTGATATAACGCATCCAGCCAGCAATGCCCAAGGCCAGATGCCAATAATCGCTGCCATTCGCCAGATGATAAGTGACAGAATCAAGCATACGTTGGGGTAATTTCTGGCTGCCATCCATTGCTATCTGCCAGGTCTGGTGCTTAAGTTTGGAGTTACTGAAACGCTCAATAAGGAGGTGTGCATATTGGAAAAGATCCGTTCCTGCCGGCATCGTCAAAGTTGGAGCCTGCTCTTTCAGCATCAGATCCAAAACGGCTTGCCTGTAATTGGGATTCACCATTGCGTCAGCAATATGCGCATATCCTGCCAAATAGCCTAGATAAGCCAAAAATGAGTGGCTGCCGTTAAGCATTCGCAATTTCATGGTTTCAAAAGGCGCCACATCTTCAACAAATTGTGCTCCCGCCACATCCCAGTTTGGGCGGCCACTCACAAAATTATCTTCAATCACCCACTGGCGGAAAGGCTCACAGGCAATTGCGCATGGGTCATAAACACCCAATTGTTCAGCTATTTCCTCCAGCGATTCTGGCGTAGCCGCTGGAACAATGCGGTCAACCATAGTGCATGGGAACGTTACATTCCGCTCAATCCACTGCGCCAGTTTTTCATCTCGTAAACGGGCAAAACCGATCACCGCTTCACGGGTCACTTTGCCATTCTCTCTGACGTTATCGCAGGACATCACCGTCAACGGCGATAAGCCACGTTCATAGCGTAAGCGAAGCGCTTCAACAATATATCCAATAGCCGATTTTGGCGCTGTTGGATTAACTAAATCCTGTTGAGTCAGCGCATTATTCACATCCAATTTGCCACTGGCGGCATCGGTACAATAGCCTTTCTCGGTAATTGTCAGCGAGATAATCGCCACCTGCGGCTGTGCCATAGTTTCCAGAATACCTTGCTGACCAACAAATTCAGGGTGTAAAGCATCAATCATCGAGCCGATAATTTTCAGCTCAGTTTGTTCTGCCCCTTTTTCCGCAATGGTACACAAGCAATCTTGATCGTTAAGTTGCTGAATAAGTGTCTGACCGGAGAACAAACTGACTTCACAAATGCCCCAGTCACTGCCGGTTTTTTCCAGCATGTGATGAGTAAAAACCGCCTGATGCGCCCGGTGAAAAGCGCCACATCCCAGATGAACAATGCGAGTAACCAGTTTCTGGCGATCATAGGCAGGAAAAGAAGCAACAGAACTGATTTCACCGTTGGCTATATTACGGATCATGGAATAATTCCTTTAACGACGCAGATTATCTGAATAATCAGTAACTCAGTAACATCTGAGGCAACCACAAGCTCAGTTGTGGCATAAAGGTCACCAGCATCAGAGCGATAATCAAAGCACAGTACATAGGCACCAAAGGCTTCAGTACCTTATTAATGCTGACCTCACCGATAGAGCAGCCAACAAACAGCGCACTCCCTACCGGCGGCGTGCAGATACCAATCGCCAGGTTGAAAGTCATAATGATACCGAAGTGTACCGGGTCAACCCCCATATTCTGTGCCACCGGCAGGAAAATTGGAGTAAAAATCAGAATCGCCGGAGTCATATCCATGAAGGTCCCGACCAACAACAAAATGAGATTAATAACCAGCAGAATAACCAGCGGATTTTCAGAAAGTTCCATCAGCGCATCAGCGATCAAATAGGGCAAATCAGCATTCGCCATTGCCCATGACATGCCCATTGATGCACCAATCAGCAGCAGAACAATCGAGGTGGTCACAGCAGAATCGAGAATGATTTTTGGCAGTTTAGTGATACTGACTTCACGATAAATCAGTATTGCTAAAACAAAGCTGTACAACACCGCAATCGCCGAAGCCTCTGTCGCGGTAAAGATACCGGCAATGATACCGCCCATAATGACCACAACCAGCATCAGGGAAGGCAAGGCGCGAACCAGGGTAGTAAAAAACTCGTTCCATGTCGGCTTTGGCGATACCGGATAATTACGGCGTCCGGCAATAATCGCCGCCATCATCATCAGGGATACCCCCATCAGAATGCCGGGAATATAACCTGCCAGAAATAGGGCAGCAATCGATGTACCACCAGAAACCAGTGAATAAACAATCAAGGTATTACTGGGCGGGATTAACAAACCAGCAGGACAGGAAGCAATGTTGACAGCGGCAGAATATTCCGGCTCATAGCCCTCTTTTTTCTGCATTGGCGCCATCGTTCCACCGACTGCCGCAGCCGATGCCACCGCTGAACCTGAAATCGCCCCGAAAAACATGTTCGCCATAATATTGACGTGAACCAGAGAGCCAGGCAAACGGCCACCAATGACTTTTGCCAGATTAATCAGCCGGGCAGCGATCCCCCCCTGATTCATAATATTTCCCGCCAGAATAAAAAACGGGATCGCCAGTAAAGAGAAATTATCGACACCCACCGCCATACGTTGAGCGACAACAGTAATTGCCGCTTCCATTGGCAACGTCATCATAATTGCCAGTAATGACGACAAACTGATCGCAAAGGATACCGGTATACCAAGCGCTAACAACACAGCAAAGCTACCAAACAAAGCTAAAACCACTTGCCAGTCCATAAGCTCATCCTCTTCTGTCTGGTGATGTTAATGACTTTCAGAAACCGCAGTGTCTTTACCTGAAAAATTCTGAATCAGAGAAACGATGTCTGCCAGCACATAGAAAATCATCAACACTCCACTGATTGGCAAACATAAGTAGACATATCCCATTTGTAACCCTAACGCCGGTGTGATTTGCCCGGTTTCAAGCGTTGAGATAGCCAGTACCGATCCGCCATACACCAATACGACCGCAGCAAACAACGCTATCGCCGCCTGTATCACCAAACCCACAATATTTTTACCTGTCCCCTTAAGTTTCATCATTAACAGGTCGATAGCTAAGTGACGGTGTTGGCCTGTGGTATATGCCGCGCCAATCATGGCGACCCACATGAACAGATAACGGGCAAGTTCATCCGTTACCGTACTCGGCGTACCAAGCACATAGCGGGAAACCACCTGCCATGTGACACAAAACACCAAAAAAGTGGAAAGGCAGATGGTAAAAAATGCCAAACCTTTATTGATGCAATCCACAAGGTTTTTCATGGGGCTTTATCCTTATTGGCCTTTACCGGATGCCATGTTTGGTTGACCAGATGTTAGAAAACTGCCTGACCAAAATAAGCAAAGGGAACTTTACGTCACCCGGATTATAAGATACAGGTCAAAAAAACATCCAGTGAGCGGGATCACAAACTGATTGGTTGACCAAAAAACCGGGTTATTTTGGGATCTTGGTCAACCAAATAGTTTTTACTTTTTGACGAAAGCCAAAGTAGTGCTTATGGTTTGACCGTCAGTTCAGTTGTGCCCGTAACCTATTTACAGCAATTGGAGAACGAACAATGAACAATTCTAAGCGTGTTTTATCTACTGTCATCGGCGCGATGTTCGCCTTAGGCGCATCACAAGTCATAGCCGTGACAACATTAAAACTCAGTCATAACCATAACCGCGATCACGCAGTACACAAGGCAATGACTCAGTTTGCTGATGAAGTTCGCCAAAAAACAAATGGTGATGTTCGTATTCGGATCTACCCAGATGCACAATTGGGCAACCAGCGGGAATCGATGGAGCTGATGCAAAATGGGGCGCTGGATTTAGTCAAATCTAATGCTGCGGAATTGGAAGCGTTTACGCCTGACTATTCTGCTTTTAATTTACCTTATCTGTTCCGTGATAAAGCACACTACGAAAAAATCAAAAACGGTGAGATTGGTAAAGAGATCCTCGCTTCCAGCAAAAACAGCGGGTTTGTCGGTATAACCTATTATGAAGCCGGTGCACGCAGCTTTTACGCCAAAAAGCCGATTCGCACTCCTGCGGATTTAAAAGGCATGAAAATCCGGGTACAACCTAGCCCAACTGCCATTTCAATGGTGAAAAACCTGGGCGGTAACCCAACACCACTGGCTTACGGCGAACTGTATACCGCTCTGCAACAGGGTGTCGTGGATGCCGCAGAGAACAATATTCCCTCTTTCAACCTGAGCCGTCACAGTGAAGTTGCAAGGTATTTCTCACTGGATAAGCACACTATGGTGCCGGATGTCTTGGTGATTTCTAATAAATCGCTAAATAAACTGTCATCAGCACAACAAAAAATCCTCATGGACGCGGCAGCCAACTCTTCGGAATACATGACGAAGCTATGGGAAAAATCAGAAGCGAAGGAGCGCCAGAACGCAGAAAAAATTGGGGTCAAGTTTGTTGATGTTGATAAAAAATCGTTTGAAGAAGCCGTCAAACCTATGTACGACAACATCAAGAAAACTGATCCAATGCTTTACCGTATGGTAGAACGCATTCGCGCAGTAAGATAATCATCCCTGGTGAAGATCAAACGGCCTTCACCCTTAAGTGGCGTTTTTGGTTGACCAATTCCTGTTTTTGACTATGATCTATGCAATACAATAATAATTATCGTAATGGTAGCGATGTGATGAAGCATTTACTTGAGCCAAAACGCCCTTACCAAGAAGTTGGCGTTTCATTAAGGCAGATGATTGCCAACCAGCAATATCGTATCGGGGATCGTTTACCACCAGAGCGAGAGCTTGCTGATTTATTAGGGGTTTCCAGAACCATTGTCCGTGAAGCCTTGATCATGCTCGAACTGGAAAACCTGATTGAAGTTCGCAAAGGTTCCGGGGTTTATATTATTAACCTCCCTCACGTGTCGTCGTCTTCATGCTCAGTCAACGCGGCAGGACCTTTTGAACTATTACAGGCTCGTCAATTACTGGAAAGTAATATTGCTGAATTTGCCGCAATGCAAGTCACACCCAACGATATTGCTAATATGCGCCGGGCACTGAAAAGAGAGTCGGAAGATTTGGCTGCCGGTGAAGATGAATCCGGCGACAGAGAATTCCATTTGGCAATTGCGGAAGCGACACATAACAGCATGTTAGTTGAACTACTTAAACAATCCTGGGCATGGCGGGAAAATAATCCCATGTGGCTAAAACTCCATAGCCGAATCACCGACAAAGATTACCGTAAAGAATGGCTGCATGATCATCAGATCATTTTGGCCGCCATGATCAAGAAAGATCCGGCGGCAGCCAAACAGGCAATGTGGCAACACCTGGAGAATGTGAAATTACGTTTGCTGGAATTGTCTGATATTGATGATCCCTATTTCGATGGTTATCTGTTTAATTCATATCCCTTTGAAATAGCAAAGAAGCGTAATTAATTCAGCAGGATAATTTATAAATACGTTTTTATATCCAGTTATTCTGGTGGCTGTTTTTCATTCTGAATTTATGCAAAGGTAAATAATAATGGAACAAACCTGGCGTTGGTTCGGCCCAAATGACCCTGTTTCCTTAGATGATATCTGTCAGGCTGGTGCAACGGGTATCGTCACCGCATTACACCATATTCCTAACGGGCAAGTTTGGAGCAAAGATGAAATCCTGGCCCGTAAAACCCTAATCGAAAATAAAGGGCTTATCTGGTCGGTTGTTGAAAGTGTGCCTGTTCATGAAGAAATTAAAACTCAGACAGGTCACTATCAGCAATGGATTGATAACTACAAAACTTCGCTGAAAAATCTGGCTGAATGCGGCATAGACACCATTTGTTATAACTTCATGCCAGTGTTGGACTGGACACGTACTGACCTTGAGTATCTACTCCCTAATGGCTCTAAAGCCCTGCGTTTTGATCAAATTGCCTTTGCCGCATTTGAGATCCACATCCTCAAACGCCCTGGCGCAGAAGCCGATTACACCATTGAAGAACAAGCTCAGGCAAAAGTCTATTACGACAATATGTCTGATGCTGATATTGATAAACTCACTGCTAATATCATTGCCGGTCTACCGGGCGCCGAAGAAGGCTATACGTTGGAAGCATTTCAGGCACAATTAGATCTCTACAAAAATATTAGCCACGATAAACTGCGTGAGCATCTGGCTTATTTCCTGCACCAGATTATTCCTGTGTGTGAAGAACAGAGTTTACGTCTGGCAATTCACCCGGATGATCCACCTCGTCCTATTCTGGGCTTACCACGTATCATTTCCACTATTGAAGATATTGCATGGCTGACAACCATTGAACCAAGCCCAGCTAATGGCATCACGATGTGTACCGGTTCCTACGGCGTTCGTGGTGATAATGATCTCGTTGAGATGATTCAGCGCTACGGCAACCGGATCTATTTTACTCACCTGCGTTCCACCCAACGGGAAGAAAACAGTAAAACTTTTCATGAAGCCGCTCATCTGGCAGGTGATGTAGATATGTATAGTGTGGTGATGGAAATCCTGCGTGAAGAATATCGCCGCAAAGCAGCCGGAGATGACCGCTTGATCCCAATGCGTCCTGATCACGGTCACCAAATAATTGATGATCTGAAAAAACAGACGAACCCCGGTTATTCCTGTATTGGCCGATTAAAAGGTTTGGCAGAATTTCGTGGGCTGGAATTAGGTTTAAAACGCGCATTTTTTGAGAAAAAACAATAAACCAAAGTTACTGGATATATTTATGAGTAACCCTATAAAGGGTTACTTTTTATATTTATCCACATTAATGTTACCTGTCAGGATATTTAAATAAAACTTTACTTTATTATTTTAATTAATTTTCTAACGGCAGAAAAATTTTGGCAAGTTCTCTGTTTTCTAATAAGTAAGAATAAGTTTCGGTTTTCCATACTAACTGCATTTACTTGGGTAAATTATATAAATAGTTGTTTTGAGGGTAATGGAATATATACAAATAACATAGTGTCGGTTAGTTTTCATTTAACTGGCTCAACAAGTTATCATAGTTAATTAAGCTGTTTGATACATTAAATAAACCCCACGAAATATATTTCATAGCCACATAATTTTAATTTGTTTACAAATTTAATTTTTCGTATAATGTTTCAACTTAACGATTGCAGTGTTAATTTAGGCTCGCATAAAAAGAGGGGAGGATATAGTGGTATTTTATCGTTAAGTTTGTTTAATATTTCATGATGAAAAATTTGAAAAAAAATTATTATGTATTATTTGATTATTTTTAATGAAAAATACTAAATTATATTACTGAGATTATTAATCTAGCAATAAGTTATAATAATTTAATTTCTAAATTAAGAGGTATATATGTCTACAGAGAATATGAATACAACTGATCAAACAGTTGGTAAAGATTCAGTTGTTGTTGGGAATGCAGAAGCACCAGCAATACACGCTATAGCAATTGGTGCTTCACCACTAGTTTCTAAATCAATTAGTGAGGCCGCTATTGCTATTGGGCAAAATCAACTGGCGGGTAGAAAAGAGGATCAGGATGACAAAATCATATGGCCAATTGCGATTGGCGCTGATTCTGTATCCAGTGGTTCAGCGTCTATTGCCCTGGGCCAAAAGGTTGTTGCTAGTGCGGTTCAGGCAGTAGCAATTAGTCAAAACTCCACTGCAACAGGAAATGCGAGTGTGGCATTGGGATCAGATTCTATATCCAGCGGTTCGGCTGCTATTGCTCTGGGGAAAAAAGCCATTGCCAGGGGGAGTCAGGCAGTAGCAATTAGCCAAAACGCCTCTGCAACAGGAAATGCGAGTGTGGCATTAGGGGAAGGCTCTGTATCCAGCGGCTCGTCTTCTATTGCTCTGGGGCAAAAGGTTTCTGCCAGTGGGCTTCAGGCAATTGTGATTGGTCAAAACGCCTCTGTAACAGGAAGTAGAAGTATTGTATTAGGATCAGACTCTAGATCCAACTCTTCGTCTTCTATTATCGTGGGGCAAAAAGTTAATGTTAGTGCATCTCAGGGAATTGCGATTGGCCAAAACACCTCTGTAACAGCAAGTGGGAGCATTGCATTAGGTGCAAATTCTGTTGCCAGCAAATCGAATGTTGTTTCTGTAGGAAGACCGGGTAATCAACGTAAGATTGTGAATGTTGCTGCCGGGGATATTTCCAGTAACAGTACGGAGGCGGTGAATGGTCAGCAATTATATGCTAAATTGACAAAAATAAGTGCATTGGATATAAAAAATAAGCAACTGGAAATGGATATTAAAAAGCTGGAGAGTATTATAGATCATCTTACCCGTTCTATTACTAACCTTACTCTGTTGTGCCAGAAAAATGCGGATGAAGTTGCTTTATTGAAGAAATGAATTCTTAACACCTTGGATAATTAATAACAAATGGATTCGGCTAAACTAATAAGTGCATTTTCAGGAAGGGCGGTTAGTTACTATTACCTTGCTTCTTTCCTTTTCCAAGGGAAAATGCACTGAAGTCCATCAACCATTATCAGAAACTACATCAATAAACTGAGACGAACTTCACCTTCCAACAACGTGAATCACTGATATAGAGATCAGGCTTATTCGTTTCAGGATCAAATATAAAATCAATAATAAATTTAGTGCTTGGTGAGAAATAACTATTCGCGTAAATACACCGTAAAATTTCTTTTTTTCCAGGATAGACAACACCATCAATATAAATCCCATCACCAGAAGCTGCGACAGTCAGAGTCGCTTCTGTTTCATGGCTATAATAGTTTCCTAATAACTGCTTAATATCGACACCACCTTTATCAATCTTCTTATCTAAATAAAAAACATTGCCATCTTCATTAATCTGTTCCAGTGCAATAACACTGTCATCTTCAATGACAGGTCTAAACCGGATTTGTCCTCCCTCTTCTTGGAATGTACCATCAGAATTAAAGATAATCGGGTTGCCTTTTTCGAATAAATTACCTAATAAATAGCAATCTTCTTTGGTAATAATATAAGGATAAGGTTCTATTCCTTTGAACATACCTGTAATATCAACATTACTGGTCCGACAAGTCTGTTTTTCTGGTTTAGTACCGTCGACATTAAACAATACATCAATACACTGTTGAATAAATTGAAAGGCATCAGTATTTGTTGCAGAAGTCACAGCAATCCCTAATTTATCATCAGGCAAAATCAAAACTTCTGATTTGAAGCCACTATAACTACCACCATGTCGTATTATCTTTTTCCCCTCACGTTGGTTGATAATAAAACCATAAGCATAGTTGCTACGATTACCATTGGTTAAATCTGGCGTCCGGGATAACTGAGGTAATAGATCCTGAACAATGGATGGCGAATAAAACGCTCTCATCCAACGGCACAAATCATTCACCGTAGAATGAAGCCCTGACCCCCCGACCACGGCATCGTTAAGATCATCTCTTTTCCACCGATTCAAATTCTCGTCATAGGCGTAGCCCATTGCCCGATCAAAGATAATCTTGGTCACATCATCATAGAAAAAGGTATCTTTCATCTTTAACGGGGTGAAAACATTTTCTTCGGCATATTCTCTCAGCGATTTACCTGAAACCACTCTGACTATTTCCGCCAGCAAATTATAGCCCGTGTTACTATACAGAAAATATTCCCCTGGAGTAAAATTAAGCGCTTGTTGCCGTTGAGCCAGTTTCCTCACCAACTCAATACGACGGTGATCAAAATCTGCGTTTTTACCCGCCAAACTATAAAGCAAAAACTCATCCCGTAACCCGCTGGTATGATGAATAAGATGCGCAATGGTAATATCAGAAAAACCAGCAGGGAAATAATCCAAATATTGTCCTACTTTATCATTGACACCAAGCTTTCCTTCCTTCTCCAACAAGGCAATACAAAAAGCTGTGAATTGTTTTGAAGTACTCGCCAGATAGAATTTAGTTCTGGGATGTACAGCAACTGCATATTCAATGCTGGATTTCCCAATATAGCGCTCATAAATGGTTTTATTTCCATGAGTGACAGCAACAGCAAGGGCCCCACCATTTTTCTTATTTTCAATATCAACCAGTTCGTTTATTTTTTCAAGCAACAACTTAATATTATTTGTAGGTATATTTGATTCCATCATTAATTTCCTTACTTTAAGGTTATACAAACAGGGTATACAGATGCAGTCTGGTAGATAATATCTTTAGGATCCCAATAAAATCCACACCATCCTGCCATAAAAACACTATTCTCAATTCTTATTTTATTGGCAACAATGCCAATTAAACCGGGACAAATTCTATCTTCCAGCAACGTGAATTACTGATAAAAAGGTGAGGTTTATTCGTGTTAGAGTCTAATTCAAAATCAATAACGAATTCAGTGCTGGGAGAGAAATAAACATTCCCGAAAATCCACTGTAAGACTTCTTTTTTTTCAGGATAGATAATTCCATCAATATAAATTCCATCGCCAGAAGCTGCGATAGTAAGAATCGCCTCTGCTTCATGGCTATAATAACTCCCTGATAACCGCCGAATATCGATACTACCTTCATCAATCTTCTTATCTAAATAAAAAGTATTTCTATCTTCATCAGTCTGCTCCAGTGCTATCACGCGATCATTTTTAATGATAGGTCTGAATCGGTCTTTACCGCCCTCCTCTTGGAATGTACCATCATGGTTAAAAATAATCGGGTTACCTTTTTTCAATAAATCACCCAATAAATATGAATCTTCTTTGGTAATAATATAAGGATAGGGTTTCACTCCTCTAAAAATACCGGTAATATCGACATTACTGGTCCGGCAAGGCTGTTTTTCTGGTTTAGTACCGTCAGGATTGAACAATACATCAAGACATTGATCAACCAGTTTAACAACATCAATATCCGTTGCGGTAGTAATAGCAATACCCAATTTGGCATCAGGCAACATGTAAACATTGACTCTGAAGCCAACGTAGCGACCACTATGTTGTATTATCTTTTGTCCTTCACGTTGGTTAATAATAAGACCGTAAGCATAATTGCTAATATTGCCATTGGCTAAATGTGGCGTGCGGGATAACTGAGGCAGTAGATCCTGAACAATAGATGGCGAATAAAACGCTCTAATCCAGCGACATAAATCATTCACCGTAGAATAAACGGCTCCTGCACCGGCCACCGAATCGTTGAGGTCATCTCTTATCCACTGATTCGACTCATTTTTATAGGAATAACCCATTGCCCGATCAAAGATAATCTCGGAGGCGTCATCATAGATACTGGTATCTTTCATCTTTAATGGGGCAAAAACATTTTCTTCTGCATATTCTCTCAGTGATTTACCTGAAACCACTTTGACTATTTCCCCCAGCAGATTATAGCCCGTGTTGCAATACAGATGGTATTCCCCCGGAGTAAAGTTAAGCACTTGTTGCCGTTGAATTAGCTTGCTCGCTAAATCAATATTCCTGTGGTCAAAATTTGTATTTTTACCCGCCAGATTATAAAGCAAAAGCTCATCCCGTAACCCACTGATATGGTGGATAAGCTGTGCAATGGTAATGTCAGAGAAATCTGTGGGTAAATAATCCAAATATTGTCTAACCTTATCATTGACACAGAGCTTTCCTTCTTTTTCCAACAACGCAATGCAAAAAGCGGTAAATTGTTTTGAAGCACTTGCTAAATAGAATTTAGTTCCGGAATGTGCAGCTACTGCATGTTCAAAACTAGCTTGCCCAATATAGCGCTGATAAATTGTTTCATTTCCGTGGGTGATAGCAACCGCGAGGGCGCCACCCTTTTTTTTATTTTCAATATCAACCAATTTATTTATTTCATCGATAAATAATTTAATATTATCTGTAGATATAGCCGATTCCATCATTAATTTCCTTATTTCAAGGTTATAAAAACAGAGCATATATATGCAGTCTGTTAGATTACGCATGCGAGCAATACTGTAAGACGGAAATAGTCAATATCCAAGTGATAGCCATTATCATTTAATATATAAGGAGCAATACAAAGTGACTGCGGGCACTCATCCAGATCAGCGAAATCATATTGGCAATTATTTTGGAACTAATAATGGCATCAAGGAAAAGGCTATTGCCGGGCTAATTGCGACCCGGCGACATAGCTTTATTGAGTGGAAAGAGATATTTTCTTGGTACGAAAGACCAATACAAGTCCTGACAAAATAGCAGCCATACCCAGCAGACTTAGAGCCGGTAACGAATTTCCCAAAAATAAATAATCCATTATGGCGGTAACACCAGGAACAAGATAAAACAAACTTGTTACATTCACCAAATTACCACGCTGAATAAGCCGGTAAAGTAATAGTTGAGCGACAACGGAAATCACTAACCCAAGCCATAATAATGAAATAATAAAACCAGGCACCAGTTGAAATTCAAAAGGCTGGAAAGGAACAAACAGTAAGCAAAGCAGTAAGCTAACACTATATTGCAGAGGTAAAACCACTGAAGGCGCTTGATGAATTCGTTTCTGTAAAATCGCACCAAAGCTCATACAAACCAATGCTGCTAAGGCAAAAGTAATACCTGCAAAGGAAAACCGAGACAACACCAGGCTTTGATACACCACTAATATCAAGCCCAGTAACGCTAATAATAAACCCGCTAAACGTACAATCGAAAAACGGCGTTCGATCACCAGCAGTGTGATAATTGGTTGAATTCCCATCACTGTCGCCAAAACCCCAGGCGTGATCCCGTTATCCAAAGCAAAAAAATAACAAATAGAATAGCCGCCAATTAATAAAACACCGGTACCGGCTATCTGCTTGCGTGTGCCGTGAACAGGCAAACAATGGCTATTACGCTTGAATAATAATCCCAGAAATATCAAAAAAATAAGCGCAATAGCAAAGCGCATCGTGAGAATGGCAAATGCGGTACTGTGATCAAGTCCCCATCGAGAAAAAATCGCACCACTGCTCCACAATAAGACAAACAGCAAAGTCGAGCTATAAGAGATCCATTGAGCTTTAGAAATCATAGGAATTTACACCTGTCTGACATTTAACGTACTCAAACCAACGCAGCCAGCCAAATCTGGCAACACTTGAATATAAACCCTCTCTCAAAGATGGGCATATTACACAGTTATGGATAATAACGGGGGTGGGGGTGGAGCAGGAGGAGAAATGAAAACAAAACGCATGCACACATATGCTTCGGCTAATACTAACCTGGCAGGTGAAATCAGTGTGCATGCGGGTAATAGCATTGTCTTCATCTTCTAACACTTACATTAGTCGTTTCTAAATGTAGACGAATATTCCACTATGGTCAAATAGACATGAAAAATTTTCAACGTCATGAACACACCTATGTCCACCAAATAAGATCACCATTTTGCTGTAATCCCATAAAACAGGTCACCAGCAAACGTCGTTCCGGTGAAGAAGTAGCATTACCATTCAATACCGCATGGACTAAATTCCCATTCAACAATACCAAATCTCCCGCCTCGATATTAATCACCATACTTGCATGATCTTCCAATAATTCAGATGGATATGGAAAACCACTGTAAGTTAAACCAAGGGCACGACGTGATTGGTCATCGGGTTGAATGTTCCATACTTTTAATTGCCCGCCCTTTTGAGGAACGTCAGCGTAAAAATTTACCGCCATGACACGATTAATTTGTTGGATCTCAAAATCACTCTGGCGTGGATCACTCAACTGCGCAAGATCATCATGAGGTAATAAAAGGAATTCACCGAAGTTATTCCAATACACAATTTTTGCATTTCCCGCAGCAACACCATGATACATAGCAGGACGCATTACCTGTGAGTTATTACCACTAAAATGAGTTACTTGCTCAATGAAATGATCCATTGGATTGATCGTATCCTGAAACATCTCATCAATTGCCGGACGGAAATTTTCTGCTTCTTCTATATATTGACGGGTATCTTTTTCAATATGAGATGCCCCAATAAAATACCCTTCAACACCATCAATACCTTTGCCGTAACGGGGAGTGCGAGCTGGAGAACGCCAAAAATTTTCAACTATTTTCTTTCTTTGTTCTGGTGGAAGAAAATGACGAACTCGACAAGCCGCAAGGTGACCATTCAAAAGATCAGCAACCGCATCCATTGATATATCGTTCAACGTTTCGTGTACAGTAAATTCTGATTCTGCCAGCTTTGTTCCTCTAATGCCGGATCTTTCTTGCATCATAACAGACTCCCCAATAGTAAATTCGTCGGGCTATCCATCAAACCTGTCCTGATTAACCAGGATTATTTTTGCCTTATAAATCTGTGCAGCAGAGATCTACGCCTATGTAAAAAACCTAATATCGCAGGTACGGGACTAATAATCCTCTTCTGCGCAGAGAGTTGGGTTGAATATTTCCTGCGTAAATCAGGTAACAGCTTCCAATGGGTGCCACCTGAGATATGATGCTCTTGATGATAGCCATCATTAAACATGAATAAATTATAAACACGTCCATAATAGCTCACTGAGTTTGCAAATCTGTTCTCCGGCTGTGCACCATAATGTTCGTAGTAGTTTTGAATATTAACCAGGACAAAGGCAAAATAGAGAGAAGGTAAATAACAAAACAAAGCCCACTTCCAGGACAAAGTGAATAAGATAATAATCCACACCGCCTGAAACAATCTATCTAACCTCAATTGCCATAACTCTTTAATTTTACTGGTTCTGGCATTAGAAAGAAGTTTTTCATACCCTTTATCAGCTTTACTAAGTGGTTTGTGCCAGATAAATAGAGACCAGCACATACGCACAAAACTACTATAAAAGGTAGATGCTGCGCCAAGGACAGAATAGTTCCAAAGAGTACTATGCTCCCCAATTTCTTTGCCATTTATAAAGGTAGAAGAGGTATCCAAAGGTCCGCCTTCACCTACTCCCCGATCGTTATTATATTTGTGGTGATTACGAACATGGGACAAGTGATAAGACTGTACAGACTGCCCAATATTCATTGAATTCAGTATCGACACAAACCCATTCATTACACGAGAAACGAACCAGGGAGTATGGGTGAAAAAATGCGATATCACTATTATGTTGTAAGTTGTCATCAGGGTAAGAAGCACAATGTTGACTAACCACCCCATAATAGTGAAATGATCCCAATACATGACGAGTGTAACCGTGGCTACCGTATGCGAAATGCTTAATATAAACATGACTGCATCCCAAGAGGAATATTTCCAGATAGCCATCATTACTCTCCTAGCCAAGATAAGACTGTAAACTTCCGCGTCGCCTTACATCCACTGTTGCACAATGGAAGGAGCCACCGAAGGAGTTAAAATTCCTGAAATTACATGGAATCGGCGTAAAGCCCCAACGTTTCATCGCCGCGATCATGGGTTCATCCTGCTTTTCAACAATTACCCGCTTCTCATCCAGCATCAGAATATTCATGTTGATCCATTTACTGGTCATATACAGAGGATGGTTGTCAGGAATAACCGGTTCAGGCGCATGCAGCACATCCCATCCTTTAAACAGCTCAGGAACTTTTAACACCTTTTTCGGGTTAATTAATAGTTTCCCTGGCGCCATAGGAACAAATGTGGCATCAATGTGCATAGGACTATCATCATTAAATTCAAAAACATGAATACGATAATCATCACCTAAATGACGGCGAAGCCACTCGATACCAAATTCATTCGTGACATGGCTTTTTTGCGCAATAATATCGCGCCCACACCGGATAAAATCCGCAGCATCAAATGTCGGTTCAAACTCGGTCACAGCAAGAGGAACACGATCCTTGCCATTAGGTTGATCCCATTCGAAATTATATTGTTCATCGATCAACTGTGGCTTTGGCCCAGAGCTCCATTTCGCGCCCTGTTTAAAATAATCTTTAAGTAAAGTCTTATAGGCCGCCGTTTCAAAATAGCGGGAGCGCCACGCCAGCGGGCATTCAATAATATCATCACCAATAACTAACAGTACATCACGGGGCATTGCACAATATAGCCCGGTGCTGCTCCAGCCCGGTGCACCAAATACCAGAGATTGATCCTGAGGTTCTGGCCGACGTACTGTTACCCCTTCGCTTTCAAGAATATGAACAAACTCTTCTAATTCCCGGGAAGCCGCTTCAATTTGCTCTTGTGGAAATGACCGGCCAGCATGCCGTTGAAAAGTAGCAACTTGATTTTCTGGTAGTACAGACTCCAGAGACATATGCCAGGAAGGGAATCTGGCACCATCAACAACACCGACGATCACCTCTTCAAGAGGATCCCATTCGTTAAAAGAATTAACTGGGGAAGAAATTTTATTGTTACTATCTATTAAATTTGAATCAAGCATGTCGTCTCCTGATATTTGAATACTATGTCGCCTTAAAACTGTAACAACTGTATTAATTGCGACCCTATCGCCATCAATGGTGACTTCTCAGAAAGAATTCAGTTTAAATATGAAGTAATGACTAATATGATGGCTCTACGCATCCCTACAGTTTGAAAAATTAAATGACTATGATTTTGTCAGGCTTAATAAACCCAGAAATAAATTATAATGTTTTTATTAAAAACGGTAATACACAGTTAAAAATTTTATTTTTTCATCATGAAACATTAAATCACTGTAATAATATACGATAACAACATTATAATTCCACCGTGCTTTTACAAACCTAAAATGACGCTATAAATTTACCTGCCAACAATAATATATAGACATTTAAATTTGTAAAGGCATTAGATTTAAGCACTGTGAAATAGAGCACATGTTATTGTTTGTCACATTATTATTTACTTATAAAACATTACCATGGATAAATAAAGTTGAATTTATTTATGAGATATTGTTGTTTTATTTTCTAATGATCAATTCCAATAGAGGAAGGCAGGCCAATAATATTATTGGCCTGCTTTTAGTTAATTATTGCTTATTTTATAGTTAAAGTTTTTATCATACCGGCAAGTCCTGAAGTAGTAGAGGTCTCATATTTTCCTGATATATTAAGATTCCGATTAGACATAGCCGCTAACAATATGTTATAAACTACTAACGAATGATCATTGGCTTTAGGATCGTTATCGTCTTCCCAATATATACCATACTTTGTCTCGGGCATCGTTTGGCCCGGTGGGGTTACAGTTACAACAACTCTTGGCTTGCTTTGATTATTAAATTCGACAGATGATACTTGACTCAACACTAGACTTATTTCGCTCATTTCAAACTCCATAATGTAATAAATAAATTTATATTACCCAAGATACAGAACAACAAACTGTTTACTTGTGGAATATAAGATAAAGGACACTTCTACTATAAGATCAGTATGCATTAATAGGTCACCTACGCATCAGATATAGTAGTTAGCATTTTTAATACTACATTAATACTTTATCTAACACATATAACTATAGATGCCATTCATACGTTGTCAAATAAAGGTGATAGCTTAATTTAAAAATACGTCTACATTGTCACAAAAAATAGAAATGCAGATCTTTCACACAATAACCTTGATATATCATTAACTTTTTCCACATCTAACAGTTACATGTATAAATTATAATAATCTACCTGGATATTTATTATCCTCCTTAAAAAGGTAAAATTATTGGTACAATCACAGAGTTAAAAAATAAATCATAGAAATTATAATCGGTGTATTGATCGTGGAATTATGTTGCACTGACTATATGAATCCACCAAATATTATTATATTATTCCCTAATGATAAATCCCAATAGAAAAAGGCAGAACGATAATATCACCATTCTGCCTTTGACTAAGTGCATCTAATAGAAAACATATTTATAATTTGAATAAAACCAGCTCTATCTGATTATATATTTCAAACTAAATTATTCTACAGAATCTGTGATTTCACGCACTCATTCAGAGGTTTAATAAATACTTATTAAATCTCTACACCTACTATATATTTCAGCTTCGCCAGCTTACTTTTTGCGACTTTTACTTTTATATCTAATTTTTCATGAAGAACACGTAAAAGAGACAGATAGAGCAGCACAATCTTCTCTTTATCTTTGTCACCATCAACCAGTAATAGATGAAAATCTTCAACCACGCCTAAAATATTCAGACTAACGATAACTGAACTGGGTGACAGAATATCAACTAAGACCTTCTCTACTTTACCCACTTTCAGTTCATCATCTACAAGCAGCTCTTCATGTAACAAAATATCTTTCTTAATTATCATGATATAAACTCCAAAATTTAATGTAACTAATTGATAAATAACTTATATGACTTCAGGATACAGACAATAAGCTATTCATTTTTGCAATATAAGATTGTGACCATTTCCACTAGAAAATAAGTGCCCATCAGGAATTTATCCAGCATTTAGATAATATACACAGCATTTTTGATGCCATATTAACGCTTTATCTAATACATATAACTATAGATGCCATTAATGTATTGTCAATAAAATACAAAAATAAATTTAATTATTTAAAATCAATATTTTATTAACAAACAACAAATAGCTCATAACATTTCAATATTATATTTCATGGGAATTACAAGCGGGCAATTAATAATATAGTGTTTTATTGGCAATATTATATATCACATCTCACTCTGTGATTATAACAAGAAGATAAAATAAAGATCATGCAATTGTTATATTATTAAATTGATTACAGCCTATCAATGACCATTTTGTTATTTATATCTAATTTAATTTTTGCATTAAATACAATTATCTGTCGTAAGATAAGTTTTTTGGACTCAAAATAAATATAGAATTAATAACGAATACAATCCCAAGATAATACTATCAGAACGTGGTATCAATATTAATTATACCACGCTTTATTACAAAACGGCCTGACTAATACCCTTTAAATCACAAACGCTTATCCAGAAGCCCTGGATAACCAATTTCTGATGTCTTCAACGATAGGAGTAACTTGCAAAACATCCTCTCTATCTTTAAATCTATGGCTTAGCCCCGGGTATTGATAGAAGGTAATATTATTTTTCTTTAATTGCGCTTCCATTTCTATAGCTGCACTCACACTGACGGAATTATCATTCAGTGTTTGAATAATCAAAATAGGTCTTTTCGTCTGACTTAATACTTTATATTGATTAATACCGAGCGAGACTTTCCACCAATTAACGCCATGATTACTCATTTCCAACTCACCAACATGATGATCGGTACGTATTTCTTTCTGAAACGCTCTAAATCCCTTAATAGCCTCATTGATATGCTCTGGTGGGACCTCACTCTTCATACTATGAATAACATCATCAGCGAAATACTGACCACCCCCATTCAGCGCAATCGTTCTATCAATATAATTAACTTGTGATGTCATTAAATTGGCGACTATAGCCCCTTCACTTCCCCCTAAAACAATGATCTTCTTATACTTATCTTGATTCTTTAGATAACCAATAATCTGAATATAATCTTTTACCCGCTGTTCTGGCGTATCTGATCTTATGTAAGCCTTAGGACAATCCGAACGTTCCACCGCATCAGACCAGGGGAGAGAGGCATTAATGCCATATTTCTCTACAGTTAAGACATCAGTATCCGGATAAATATCACTGAATGTCTCATTCACAAATTTATTATTAGCGATACTGTTACAATCAGAACCTTGTATCAGTACCAATAAGTTTTTTCCACCTCTTTGCTTGAGATAGTAAGTTATTTCACTACCATCATGACGGAAAAACTGTTTATGCGTATCTGAGTAAACAGAACTTATGCAACATAAAAAAACCAGAACAGACGCCAGAATTCGCTGTCGTAAATTAAAACCATATGCTTTCATTAATCTCTCCTTTAGCTGACATATTAAAGACCACAAACTGGCGATATTGTTCCTGTCAGGAAAATTTTTAAAATTTGAAAGCAAGGTTCAGAGTTTTCTTACCTTAATTCCTAACTATAATGACTACAACGCCAACTTCCTGGAGATACGTAATGAAAAGCGATAAATGCCCTCAGGCAAAGAAAACATTAGATGATCCCCGTTGGCAAGACATTCTCAATAAAAGCCCTGAACCCGATATTCCGTTTGTTTATTGCGTATTGACGACAGGTATCTATTGCCGCCCATCCTGCCCTGCCCGTTTTCCCAAACCTGAAAATATTCTATTCAAGGACACATGGCAGGCAGCAGAACAAGCTGGTTTCAGAGCCTGCCAACGCTGTCATCCAAACTCAGAATCGCTTGACGAGCAGAATATTCAAAAAGTTGCTCAAGCCTGCCGATTAATTGAAGAATCAGATAGACCTATCAGTTTAAAAGTCTTGGCTGCTCAGGTTGAACTCAGTGAATTTCATTTTCACCGGCTTTTTAAAAAACAAACGGGCCTGACACCCAAACAATATGCCGACTTACACCAAGAAAAACGGCTGCGCCATAACCTCATCGCAACAAAAGATTCTGTTACTCATGCTATCTACAATGCCGGATATGGCTCTAATAGCCGCTTTTATGAAAAGGCTGAAAATATATTAGGCATGCGCGCTTCTCAATATAAAAAAGGGGGCAAAGGCTATACTATCCGTTTTGCTATCGGCACCTGTCACCTTGGGGAAATTCTTGTTGCGCAGACCGATAAAGGAATATGTGCTATATCCTTGGGTGATGATGCGGAACAGCTTATCCATAAACTACAGGATATGTTTCCCGCAGCGGAACTGATTGGTGGAGACAGTCATTTTGAAAAAACGATGGCTTACGTCGTCGGCTTTATTGCACAGCCTAAATCGAGATTTAACCTGCCCCTGGATATTCAAGGCAGTACATTCCAAAAACAAGTCTGGCTGGCACTAGAGAAAATCCCAATGGGTCAAACAATAAGTTATCAGGAATTAGCTGATTACCTTGGTAATCCTAAAGCTGTTCGGGCGGTAGCAAATGCTTGTGCCGCCAACAAACTTGCTGTGGCGATTCCATGCCACAGGGTAGTACGTACTGATGGTTCAATATCGGGATATCGTTGGGGGATTGAACGTAAAAAAGTACTGCTGGCATATGAGAAAAAACAATTGCTGTGACATTTGAGATTTTTAAAATGAAAACTATTTTATCAACAAAAATCACATTACCCGATAATTATCATACCCACGATTTTTTCGCTTTTCACCAAAGGGATAAACAAAATATCGCTGAAATTGTCGAACAGAATCAGGTCAGAAAAGGGATCTGCTGGGATGGAAAACCGGCTGAATTAATCATAGCTATTGATTCGGCAATCGCACAGATACAACTCAATATTGATGGTGACACAATAGCAAATGCGGATGATCGCCTGCCGGCTTTAGCCTCTCATATGTTAGGGCTTTTACAACCTGTTCATCTATTTGAGCTTTTATATAAAGAACATCCGATTATTGGTTCACTTATTTCCAGACAATCAGGTTTAAGAATTTATCAGTCAGCAACACCATTTGAAGCATTAAGCTGGGCTATTATTGGTCAGCAGATCAGCGTCAGTGCTGCTATATCCATTCGCAGGCAATTTATTCAGGCAATAGGGGTCCCGCATTCTTCCGGGTTATGGTGCTTTCCAACCCCCAGACAAATAATCAACCGTTCAGAAGATGAATTACGCCAATGTGGGTTTTCTGTCAGCAAAGCCAAAGCGCTACTCCTTTTAAGTCAATTAATTGAATCTGGCGAATTAACATTAGAAATCTCTGATAGTGAACAGAATATTCAACAATTAACACACAATCTGCTGGCGATAAAAGGCATTGGTATGTGGACCATTAATTATGCCCTATTGCGGGGATTTAATTACCTGAACGGTTCATTACATGGTGATGTCGCAATAAGACGTAATATCCAGAGGCTAATCAACCAAAATGAAAAAGTTTCCGCGGAACAAGCAGAAAAATGGCTGGCAAATTTCGCTCCCTGGAAAGCCCTGTTAGCCGCACATTTATGGCGGCAAGAGTCAAGTGCAGGGTATTGATAATGATAGATATAACCATTCAACTCAGAAGAGAGAGGCACTTTTATGAATATTGCAACTGCAAACAAGATACGATTTAACCCTGCTTCTCCAACATTTTCTCAGAATTTGTATCAAATCTATCAGCATATGCAACAACATCAGCCTATCTTGCGGCTTGGACATACTTGGGTGCTCACTCGTTATCAGGATGTCAGCTATGCGATGAAAGAACCTCGCTTAGGTAACGCTGATATTCTACAGCATGTGCTGACTGAGCTTCAGCGCCAACAAATCATGCTAAACCAACCACTACAAGACTTATTACAGAGGTCTTTACTGTTCAAGGAGGGAAATGCCCACCATGTGCATAGGAAGGCATTACAGTCACTGTTCAGCGGCACATGCTACCAATCACTAAAGCAACTGATTCAAGAGGAAATAATACGGGTTGTTCAAGCGCTAAAGGGGAACAACCAATTTGACGGTATCACGCAGTTAGCCAATCTGATTTGGCCCCGCACTTTTGCTCTTTGGCTTAACCTGACAAGTGAACAGCAGGAAGTCATCGCTCAAGAAAAGCAAAGTATCCGCCTATTGTTGGACCCCAGTGAGATTACATTTGCAAGCCTGCAATCGATGATGAAAGCAATGAAAACATTAGATGATCTCTTCA
The DNA here is from genome assembly GCF_042879395.1 of Photorhabdus sp. RM322S. Classification (NCBI taxonomy): domain Bacteria; kingdom Pseudomonadati; phylum Pseudomonadota; class Gammaproteobacteria; order Enterobacterales; family Morganellaceae; genus Photorhabdus; species Photorhabdus sp. RM322S. Next base: position 20,762 of record NZ_JBHFKW010000006.1, on the reverse strand, counting down.
ACCAGTTGTTGAACATGCATTTTGCAGGCCGAGAATCGCTGTTTTTTACAGCCCTCTCATTAGGGTATCACCAAGACCACGATGCATTGAGGCACTTCTTCAGTACAGATTGCATCACGCTCATAATAGGCGGAAGTGAAACGGGCGAGGCGCTTATTGGTAACCTGATTCAGGAGGTCGCAATGGATGCAACCCTTCAACAACGTCTCCGTGAGGATCCGGCATTGATACGACTCGCCGTTCAGGAAACCATGCGCTATGAGTCACCTCTACAAATGGCGCGCCGTACTGTTCTTAAGCCTATATCGTTCCACGGTAGAACACTGAAAGAGGGGGATAGCGTATTACTTTGTCTCGGGGCAGCAAATCGTGATGAGCAACAATTCAATGACGCAGGACGTTTTATTATGGGAAGAAAAGACGGTCAGCGACATTTGGGATTTGGTGTTGGTATACACCAGTGTATTGGGCAATTACTGGCTCAATTTCAAGCAGAAAGTACATGTGAAGCTATGCTCCGTATTTTGCCGCCATTTGTCATGGCCGCACCAGGGCAGTGGCAACAAAATAACCGGATGTTGCGAGCATTGGATGTGTTGCCACTGACAACGTCTTTCGGCTATTTGAAAGGATAGATATTACTATCTGAGATATAGTTCTCCAATTTTTCTATCGCCGGACTAATGTCAACGGATCCCTGATCAGGGATATGAATGAACGGCTTATTGCTGTGTGGCAGAGCTGGAAGCGTTAATGAACGACGGTGTGGATATATCAACACTGGTAAGAAAGATGGAGGCAGGGTGATTATAGCCCTGTCTTAACCATAAAATCCGGATGCCCATCAAGAGATACTTTCTCCTTACTCCAACCCTAACTCTTTTAACTTCCGTGTAATAGTATTTCGTCCCCAACCCAACAGCCGTGCAGCATCCTGCTTATGTCCTTGGGTATGTTTAAGTGCACAGTTAAGTAAAGTACGTTCCAGCAATGGTAAGGCTTCAGATAGCAGATCCTTCTGACCATTTTCCAACGCATTTGTTGCCCAGTGAGCGAGTAGCTGCGGCCAGTTTTCCGGCATTGTTGTTGCCAATGTTGCCATGCTGGTTTCAGGGTGATGAGTTTCAAATAATTCAGACGGCAAATCTTGTACCAATACTTCCTGACTTGCCGCCATGACAGTCAGCCAACGACAGATGTTTTCTAACTGGCGAACATTGCCCGGCCAGGGTAAACGCATTAAGGCAATTTCTGCGTCAGGATGGAGCATTTTTGCTTCTACGCCCAGCTCTTTGGCAGTTTGTTGCAGGAAATGGCGGGTCAGGCGAGGGATATCTTCCACTCTGTCACGCAGGGGAGGTAACTGCATACGAATAACATTCAGGCGGTGATACAGGTCTTCTCGGAATTTGCCTTTTTCTACCAAACGTTCTAGATCCTGATGAGTTGCAGCAATAATCCGCACATCCACTTTCACGGGGGCATAGCCGCCAACCCGGTAAAACTGGCCTTCAGCTAATACCCGTAACAGGCGGGTCTGAATGTCCAATGGCATATCGCCAATTTCATCAAGGAATAGCGAACCGCGATTGGCCTGCTCAAATCGTCCATGACGTACTTGGTTGGCACCGGTAAAAGCCCCTTTCTCATGACCAAACAGCTCTGATTCAATCAAATCTTTAGGGATCGCTGCCATATTAAGTGCAATAAATGGCTCATTGGCTCTTGGGCTATGGCGGTGCAGGGCATGGGCCACCAGCTCTTTCCCTGTACCGGATTCGCCATTAATCAGCACACTGATCGAGGAGCGGGAAAGGCGGCCGATAATGCGGTAAACATCCTGCATAGCAGGCGCTTCGCCGATCATGTCGGAAACCGGTGTCACTGCTTGTGGGTTTTTCGTGGGTTGATTTTGTTCGCGGGAGTGACCAAGCGCCCGTTCCAGCAGTGCGACGGCTTCATCAATATCAAAGGGTTTTGGTAAGTAATCAAAAGCACCTTGTTGATAGGCGTTAACTGCGGCATCCAGATCAGAATGGGCCGTCATAATAATGACCGGCAGTAACGGGTGATTCTGCTTGATGTTATTCAGCAGGTTCAATCCGTTCATTCCCGGCATGCGGATATCAGAAATCAGGACATCAGGTGTGTTTTGGACCAGTGCAGTCAGTACACTGTCAGCGTCTGCGAAACTGATGCATTCCATCCCCGCGCTACTCAGTGCCCGTTCAAGTACCCAGCGGATTGAGCTGTCATCATCAACGATCCAGATTTTTCCTCGTTGCATAGTTATCCTCTATTTCTTGATCGGTAAGTAGATAGAAAATTCTGTGTGCCCCGGCCAACTGGTAAATTCTATTTTACCAGAGTGCTGATCTATCAAATTGCGGGCAATGGATAGGCCAAGACCCGTTCCGCCTTCATGAGCACTAACCATCGGGTAAAACAGTGTGTCCTGAATCTGTGGCGGGATACCTGGTCCATTGTCTTCCACATCTATTCTGGCAGCCAGACGATAGCGCTGACCATGCAGGGTGATTTGGAAAGCGGTCCGGGTACGCAGGGTAATGGTGCCACCCTGTGTGCCCAGAGCTTGCAAGGCATTACGGGTGATGTTCAGCAGCACCTGCTCAATCTGATCCGGGTAGTGAGCCAGTTCCGGCAGACTTGGATCGTAATCTTTTATCAGTGTGACATTATCCGGCATTTCCAGCGAGACTAATTGATAGACCCGTTCAGCAACATAATGAATGCTTTGTTTAATTTGTTCGCCCGGATGTTGTGGGCCAAGTAATCTGTCTACCAGGTGACGCAACCGGTCCGCCTGTTCAATAATCACCTGGGTGTATTCCTGCAAAGCAGGATCAGGCAGCGCTCTTGAAAGTAATTGCGCAGCTCCCCTCAGCCCGCCGAGAGGATTTTTAATTTCATGTGCCAGCCCCCGAATCAATTCCCGTGCTGCTATCTGCTGGGCTTGTTGTACCTGCTCTTGACTTAACCGGCGTTGACTATCCATAGGTGCCAGTTCCAGCAAAATAAACTGCCCGGAAATGGGTTGGGCACTGAGCGACATAATATGAGAGCGGTTATTAACCACTAACGTCACTTCGTTGTCAGTAAAACTCTGACCGCTGACTAAACTGGCGTGCATCAGCTCTGTATCCAGTGAAAAGTAACTGAACAGCACCGGAAGAGGTGTACCTAATAGTTTACGGGCGCTCTGAGCGAATAGTTGCAGCGCTGCATGGTTGGCATAGCGGATCACGAGATCGGTATCCAGCACCAGTACGCTGTTAATCAGTGAGTTTAATATTTGCCCGGTATCGGGTAGGTTTTCCGTTTTCATTTACACTCCCGCACCTTTTTGGTGCACTGTATCATATTCGAGCGTAAAACCCAGGGAATAGGAAAAAGGCCCATCCGAAGATGGGCTAAAGGTTTCACGGCAACAAAAAATGATCAGCGGGAACGGCGCTGGTAATTACACACTGTAATACAGTTCAAACTCCAGTGGATGTGGTGTCAGGCGGACACGCTCCATTTCACTGTTTTTCAATTCAATATAAGCATCAATGGCGTCATCGGTGAATACGCCACCACGGGTCAGGAACTCGCGGTCAGTATCCAATGTTGACAGTGCTTCATCCAGAGAAGAAGCGACGGTTGGGATCTCTTTGGCTTCTTCCGGTGGTAGGTCATACAGGTTTTTATCCATCGCATCACCCGGATGGATTTTATTGATAATACCGTCAAGGCCAGCCATCAACTGAGCGGCAAATGCCAAATAAGGGTTAGCTGCCGGGTCAGGGAAACGTACTTCAATACGGCGGGCCTTGGTGCTGGCGACAACCGGAATACGGATGGATGCAGAACGGTTACGGGCAGAGTAGGCCAGCATAACCGGTGCTTCGTAGCCCGGAACCAGACGTTTATAAGAGTTGGTTGTCGGGTTGGTAAATGCGTTCAGTGCACGGGCATGTTTGATAATACCGCCGATGTAGAACAACGCCAGTTCGGACAAACCACCGTATTTGTCACCGGCAAACAGGTTGGCGCCGTTTTTAGACAGGGACATATGGCAGTGCATGCCGGAGCCATTATCACCAACCAGTGGTTTTGGCATGAAGGTGGCGGTTTTGCCAAAATTGTGCGCCACATTATGTACGACGTATTTGTAAATCTGGGTTTCGTCAGCCTTTTTGGTCATCGTGTTGAAACGAGTAGCAATTTCATTTTGACCGGCAGTGCCAACTTCATGATGGTGAGCTTCCACAACCAGTCCCATCGCTTCCATTGTCAGGCACATGGCTGAACGTAAATCCTGAGAAGAATCAACCGGAGGCAGCGGGGCGTAACCGCCTTTTACCGCAGGTCGGTGGCCTTTGTTACCGCCTTCGTATCGAGTTCCGGAGTTCCATGCTGCTTCAATATCATCAATATGGTAATAGGAACCCGACATAGAACTGCCGAAGCGTATGTCGTCAAACAGGAAAAACTCAGGTTCAGGCCCACACAGGACGGTATCTGCAATGCCGCTTGAGCGCAAAAAATCTTCAGCGCGTTTGCAGATGGAGCGTGGATCACGTTCATAGCCTTGCATCGTGCCGGGTTCCAGAATGTCACAACGCAGTATCAGAGTGGCATCATCAAAGAACGGATCAAGCATCGCTGTACTTGGATCTGGCATCAGCACCATGTCGGATTCGTTAATACCTTTCCAACCGTGAATTGAAGAGCCATCGAACATTTTGCCATCTTCAAAGAAGTCCGCATTAACCTGATGAGCAGGAATGGTCATATGTTGTTCTTTGCCTTTGGTATCAGTGAAACGCAAATCAATAAACTTCACCTGATGCTCTTCAATCATGGTTAAAACATGTTCAGCGGACATACTCGGTTTCTCCTGGTTTGTGTCGGTCTTGGTAAAATGGTTTTAGATTAAGACGTAAAGAAAACACAGTTACATTGTTTTACCTTAACAAGGCTATTTACGCGTTTGCAAACTTGTTGTTGTAAAAAACAATCTTATTAGATGAGGAAAACAATTGCGAAAAGCGTGCCAACTTTCTGACACCTTGCAATATACTGTGTTATGGGTATCCCCATAGGGGAATACTTTAATATTCAGGAAAATTGCACTGTATTAGTGCGATTATGTTACTATCCTGCACCCTGTCGGTGCATTTTTATCAATAGTGCATCTTTTATAGGCGTGAAAGGGATCACAATTCCATTGGTATCAAGTTGTTAAGAACAGATTCTTGTGATCCTGTTTAGTCCCTCGACCAATGTGTGTACAATAGCGCGCTATTTCTAAATGCCTGAGGCAAAGTTTGTGATCGAAAAATTGCGTAATATCGCCATTATCGCGCATGTTGACCATGGTAAAACTACCCTGGTTGACAAGCTGCTGCAACAATCCGGTACTTTCGGTGACCGTGCGACAGCGACAGAACGTGTGATGGACTCCAATGATCTGGAGAAAGAGCGTGGAATTACTATCCTCGCAAAAAATACCGCCATTAAATGGAATGACTACCGTATTAATATCGTAGACACTCCGGGACATGCTGATTTCGGCGGTGAAGTAGAACGTGTTATGTCTATGGTTGACAGCGTATTGTTGCTGGTCGATGCCATGGATGGGCCAATGCCTCAGACCCGTTTTGTAACTCAAAAAGCGTTCGCTCATGGTTTGAAACCTATTGTGGTTATCAACAAAGTTGACCGTCCTGGCGCACGTCCTGATTGGGTTGTCGATCAGGTGTTTGACCTGTTTGTAAACCTGGGTGCGACTGACGAGCAACTGGACTTCCCAATTATCTATGCATCTGCACTGATGGGAATTGCCGGTATTGAGCATACTGATATGGCCGAAGATATGACTCCGTTGTATCAGGCGATTGTCGATCATGTAGAGCCACCGAAAGTTGACCTTAATGGTTCATTCCAGATGCAGATTTCTCAGCTGGACTACAACAACTATGTTGGTGTTATCGGTATTGGTCGTATCAAGCGCGGTACGGTTAAACCAAACCAGAACGTGACGATTGTTGATAGCGAAGGTAAAACCCGGAACGGCAAAATTGGTAAAGTTCTGGGCCACTTGGGCCTGGAGCGTATTGAGAGTGAGCAAGCGGAAGCGGGTGACATCGTTGCGATTACCGGTTTAGGCGAGCTGAATATCTCTGATACCCTGTGTGATACCAATTCAGTTGAAGCGTTGCCGCCATTGGCTGTTGATGAGCCGACGGTAAGTATGTTTTTCTGTGTTAACACTTCTCCTTTCTGTGGTCGTGAAGGTAAATATGTTACTTCACGCCAGATCCTTGAGCGTTTGAAGAAAGAGCTGGTTCACAATGTCGCGCTGCGTGTTGAAGAAACCGAAGATCCAGATGCGTTCCGTGTTTCTGGCCGTGGCGAATTGCACTTATCTGTTCTGATTGAGAACATGCGCCGTGAAGGTTTTGAGTTGGCGGTATCTCGTCCGAAAGTTATCTTCCGTGAGATCGATGGCCGCAAACAAGAGCCATTCGAGCAGGTAACTCTGGATATTGAAGAGCAACATCAGGGTGATGTGATGCAGGCACTGGGTGAGCGTAAAGCTGATCTGCGCGATATGTTGCCCGACGGTAAAGGCCGTGTGCGCCTTGATTACATCATTCCAAGCCGTGGTTTGATTGGTTTCCGGACTGAATTCCTGACCATGACCTCTGGTACTGGCCTGTTGTATGCAACATTTAGCCACTATGATGATATTCGTGCGGGTGAAATCGGTCGCCGTCAGAACGGTGTCATGATTTCCAATGGTCAGGGTAAAGCGGTTGCTTATGCGCTTTATAGCTTGCAGGATCGTGGTAAGTTGTTCCTGGGGCATGGTGCGGAAGTGTATGAAGGCCAAGTGATCGGCATTCATTCCCGCTCCAATGACTTGACAGTTAACTGCCTGACAGGTAAGAAACTGACAAACGTCCGTGCGTCTGGTACTGACGAAGCGACAACCTTGTCTCCGTATATTAAGAAAACCCTGGAGCAGGCTCTGGAGTTTATTGATGATGACGAACTGGTAGAAGTGACTCCTGTGTCAATTCGCCTGCGTAAACGCCATCTGACAGAAAACGACCGTCGTCGTGCGCATCGCAGCAAAGAGGCGTAATCTTTCTGCCATGCAAATGCTTAGGGCACCGATGGTGCCCTGAGTTTTTTTGGATTTATTTACCCAGCAATTGATAAAACGTTGGGTTGTCATCACATTGCCCGCCGCCACATTCCAAAATGGTAGAGATCAAATTTGCTGTAATTAATACGACAAATATTCCAATAATAATCTGACCGAAAACAGACTTGCTTTCCTTTTCTTCGGTCGTTTTTACCAGACTTTTCAATATCAGCATGACTGATATGGCGATGATAGCGATAACTGAGGAGATGAGAGCCCAAGTATAAAAATGTATACCAAAAAGTGCAGAGCCATAACCGATATCGCCAGGTGTGATATGTAAAAACACTTGTCGGATTGCAATAATTCCGGTCACAAGACTACCGATAAGCGCGATGCCATAGTGTGCGCTTTTTATACCAAAACGGAGATTAAACAGGAAACCAAATCCTATCATAATCATGCCTGTCCGCTGTAGCAGACATAATGGGCAAGGCAATTCAGAAAGGACTAGTTGATAATAGAAGGCAACGGTAAGTGCGGCACTAATACCAAATAACCCAATGATGTTGAATATCATGCCGTAGCTGATCGTCTGTTTTGTTGTTAATACCTGATTCATCAAATTGTCTCCTGTTAAAAAGATAGATTTAGCGAATCAGTCGCATGATGAATAAACCAAGCTATGGTTGTCACCAGAAGAAGGCTCCATAGGGTATAGCTAATTTTATTCTTTCCAACCAGGGTGGTTATGACCGCAAAGAATGCGAGTAAAAATGGTAAAAACATGTACATGGTTCATTCTCCTATTAATGCTAAAAACATTCAAAACCTTCACCTGAGCAGATAGCCTTCTTCAGGGGAGGAATTCATAATACCAAGCTTGATATTGCTTGCTTCGATAATAAGCGAGCAATCATCCAAAGACCGGTTGACCATAAAGAAAAACTATTGGTGCCATTAATGAAGTCAACTATCTGTTGGTATATCTGTAACAACCTGTATTTGAAAATGCGTAAACCTGCATTTATCGCTTTTTCCGACATGGATGCGGCTAAAGCGAAGTTCTGGTATTCGAATGGTGTATAGTTCAACCACTATTCGTACTGTGTTGCAAATAATAATTGTAGTCAATTTTTATTGTATTTGCCATCACCCAGAATAATGAGTGTAATTTCATTTGAAGGGGCTGTTTCTGCTTTAATGAGCTGTTTTTATTTAACCGTTAAACAGGCAATGATTATGGGAGGTGAATTGCATCCTTGCTTGAAGATTCTCCCATTTATTATCATTACTGATAGGTTTGTCTTTAAAACGTTTCGCGTTCTGGTTGGTGTTGGGATGCCCTTTTAGATAAGAAATCATTGGTTGGGCGTTCATCACTTATAAAGAAGCTCTCCCAGCTATTTACGACTGGGGAAATTCCCCTTTCTTTAACCAATTGCTCTGACTGTGGTGTTTTTAACATTATCAAGGAACCTAACCTCAGTGGAAATTAAAACCCCTCGACATTTTACCTAAGGGGCTGTTATTAATATTTAATGTTTTCTTTGGTTTTTACTCATTTAGTGCTTCGGCTTCTATATTATCAGAAGCTGATTTAGAGCGGACTTTTGCAAAGAAGATAATCGTTACAATCACCATTGCCGCCAGGCCGATAACGACAGAGATATTCCAATCCAGGGCAAAACCTTCAGGAGCGAATGCCAGATAGGTGAAGCACACCGCTGTCATGAACATGGCCGGCAGGGTGGTGATCCAGTGGAATTTATCGCGGCGCAGCAGCCAGGCAGAGGCAGCCCACAACATAACCATTGCTGTAGTTTGGTTTGCCCAGCCGAAGTAACGCCAGATGATATTGAAATCGGTTTTGGTGATCAGATAACCGACAATAAACATGGGCACACTTAATAACAGGCGTTTGGTCATTTCTTGCTGAGGAATATTCAGGAATTCAGCAATAATCAAGCGGGCAGAACGGAACGCTGTATCGCCGGAAGTAATTGGCAGAATCACCACACCAAGGATGGCCAGAATACCGCCGACAGTACCTAGCAGAGAAGTGGAAACTTCATGCACAACCAGAGAGGCAGTACCCTGATCAATCACTGCCTGCAATGCGTTAGTGTCTTCATAGAAACTCAGACCCAGTGTACACCAGATCAGCGCGATAATACCTTCACCAATCATTGCACCATAGAAAACAAAGCGGCCATTTTTCTCATTCTGCATACAACGTGCCATCAGCGGGGACTGAGTAGCGTGAAAGCCGGAGATAGCGCCACAGGCAATCGTGACAAACAACAACGGCCAAACAGGAAGGTCTTTCGGGTTAAAGTTAGTGGTGAAATCCAATCCTTGTGAGTAGAAAGGTTTATCGCTCATAGCCAAACCAACCATAAGCGCGACAGACATAAACAGCAATAACGCACCAAATAGTGGGTAAAGGCGACCGATGATTTTATCAATAGGGACCAGTGTCGCGAGAATATAGTAAGCAAAGATAACGCCAACCCAGATAGCAATGCTATCCCAGCCGATAGCCTCTTTTAGTAAGTTGTTCAGTAAGCCTGCCGGACTCAGAACAAATACTACACCAACCAGCATCAGCAGAATGACAGCAAAGATATTCATGAAATGTTTCATGGCTTTGCCCAGTTCATTACCGACGATGACGGGTACTGATGCTCCCCGTGCACGAACACTGAGCATACCAGAGAAATAATCATGTACTGCGCCGGCAAAGATACAGCCGAAGACAATCCACAGCATGGCCAGTGGACCATAGAGGGCACCAAGAATCGGGCCGAAAATAGGGCCGACACCGGCAATATTAAGTAACTGAATTAGCCAAACTTTTGGGGTGGACATTGCAACATAATCGACACCATCTGCCATAGAAAGCGCGGGGGTTTTTCTTTCTGGTCGAATGGTGAATATTTTTTCGACAATCTTGCCGTATATGAAATATCCTGCCAGAAGAAGCCCAATACAAAGGAGGAACCACAACATAAAATAACACCTTACTCTACTTTTTTGATCTGGAGGCTACTTTATCGTTTCATAAGAAAAATACCGTGAAGTAATTCGCTTTTTACTTTTCCGTACTGTTTTCTAATTATAAATACGATTAAAGTAAAAAGTTATTAATTAACCAGGAGGTGGTCATGCTATATATCTTCGATATGGGTAATGTGATTATTGATATTGATTTTAAAAGAGTTTTAGCTGTCTGGAGTAATTTGAGCGGCACACCTCTTGCGACGTTGACGAAAAGTTTCTCAATGGGAGAAACGTTTGAAAAACATGAGCGTGGTCAAATTACTGATCTGGAGTTCGCTGATACTTTATGTCAGGAAATGAATATTTCACTCAGTTTTGAGCAGTTTGCTGCCGGATGGCATGCTATTTTTATTAATATTCGTCCTGAAGTTATTCAAATAATGAATAAATTACGTGAAGCAGGGCATCGGGTTGTGGTGTTATCCAACACAAACCGTTTGCACTTGGATTATTGGCCGCATAATTACCCGGAAATTGCGGTATCGGCTGATTACCTCTATCTGTCCCAGGATTTGGCAATGCGCAAACCTGAACCTGATATTTTCAAATATGTTCTTGAGGCAGAAGGTTTCTCACCGGATCAGGCGGTATTTTTTGATGATGTGCTGGAAAATGTAGAGGCGGCCGGTGCGTTAGGCATAAATAGTGTCCATGTTATTGACCGGCAGACAGTCCCAGGCTATTTCAAAACAATCGGTTTTTCTGAACAGAAGAGTAATTGAACTGATAATGGGGGATAGTGCACGGATGCTCATATCTAAGGAAAAGTATGATTGCGTTAATCCAGCGAGTAACACAGGCAAATGTTGTTGTTGAGAACGAAATGATCGGGGCAATTGGTCACGGTCTGCTGGTATTGCTGGGCGTTGAAAAAGAAGATGATCAACAAAAGGCAAAACGATTATGTGAGAAAGTGATAGGGTATCGGATATTCAGTGATGAGCAGGGCAAAATGAATCTGAATGTCCAACAAGTTGGCGGCAGTTTACTGGTTGTTTCCCAGTTTACCCTGGCTGCTGATACTCAAAAGGGAATGCGCCCTGGTTTTTCTAGCGGCGCAAATCCGGATAAGGCTGATGAATTATATCGCTATTTTGTTGAACGATGCCGCCAAAGTGGTGTAAAAACAGAAATCGGGCGGTTTGCTGCCGATATGAAAGTCAGTCTGACAAACGATGGACCAGTCACTTTCTGGTTGCAGGTGTAGCCACGAAAAGCAGCCAGTAAAGCGCAATTACCCCCGATTACACATCATGATTAAAAGAAAGGGGCAGTTTCTATGTATCATCTGCGAGTACCTGAAACAGAACAAGAACTGGAAGCATATTATCGATTTCGTTGGGAAATGTTGCGTAAGCCATTGCATCAGCCTGTAGGCTCTGAGAAAGATGGTTATGACACCATGGCTCATCACCAGATGGTTGTGGATGAGAAAGGTAACCCGGTGGCGGTAGGGCGTTTATATATCAACGCGGATAGCGAAGGGGCCATCCGCTTTCTGGCAGTACATCCCCATGTGCAAGGCAAAGGGTTGGGGAAACTGATCGCAATGGCCCTGGAATCTGTTGCCCGTCAAGAAGGTGTGAAACGGGTAGTATGCAGCGCCCGTGAACATGCGGTAGATTTTTTCAGTAAACTGGGGTTCGAAAATCGTGGGCCAATTACCAGCCCGCAAACAACACCCATTCGCCATTTTCTGATGATCAAACCTGTTGCGACGCTTGATGATATTCTTCACCGGCCGGATTGGTGCAATGAACTGCAAAAAGCCTGGTACAAGCATATTCCCCTCAGTGAGAAAATGGGGGTGCGGATCTCTCAATATACCGGCCAGAGTTTTATTACCACGATGCCGGAAGCAGGGAATCAAAATCCTCATCAATCTCTCTTTGCAGGTAGTCTGTTCTCACTGGCAACGTTGACCGGTTGGGGGTTGATTTGGCTGTTGTTGCAAGAACGCCAACTGGGGGGTGATATTATTCTGGCTGATGCCAATATCCGTTACAAAAAGCCTATCGTTGGCAGGCCAAGTTCTGTTGCGGATCTCAAAAATATGAGCGGCGATTTGGCTCGCCTTGCGCAAGGCTACAAAGCGAGAGTGAAGTTGGAGGTGACGGTCCGTGGTGAGCACGGTGTAGGTGCGGTATTTACTGGCATTTATATGGTGCTGCCAAATGCTTACACGGCGATAGCTTAGGTTTCACAGTGGCATCAAATATGCCACTGGTGGTATTTTTCATGAGTCCCACGATAAGGGAGCAAACAGTCAGAAGAGGGGATACTATGAATACGGCCATATTAAAAGTTCGTGTTCCTGAAGAACTAAAAAATGCGGTAGCGAGAGCTGCTCAGGATAACAGTTTGGATATGTCTAGTTTTGTCCGCCTGGTATTAACCCGAGCGACAAAGGAACGCCACATTCCTAATGCCACAACGCAAGCGGCGATCCGTGAGCTGGAAAGTGGTGGTGGTACAAGTGTAGATACCGTAGATGAATTTTGGGATGAAATTTTTAAATAAAGTATGCTAAAAATTCGATATTCATCTGCATTTAAAAAGGATTTAAAACCCTTTTAGCATGATAAATCAGCTATTTCTGTTATTAATATCGTATTAGAACGGCTTGTCACGGGAAAACCACTTCCCCGTGAATACAAAGAGCACTCATTGAAGGGGATTATATTGGGTATCTGGAATGTCATGGAAAGCCAGATACCCAATTGATTTATAAGATAACTGAGCAGGTTTCACAATTTTGTATGGATATTTGCCCCTTATCGATTACCTGAGTTTCTTTGCCTGATTGTTTATCGATAGCTTCAAGTATGCCACTGATGGAACTTTTCACGTCGTCAGCAGAAAGATCTCCTTGTATCCGCAGAGTGAAATTGCCTTTGCCCTGTAATTTCAATGGCACCCAGCCCCATTGGTGCAAAATAGCTAAATCTGCATCCATTCCCTGAAAATTTAAAGTGAATGGCTTCTGTGTCTGTTGATCCACTGTGCCCTTAGCTTTCAGTAACCCATCATCAACAGAGGCATCTAATTGGTCGAGGATGAGTTTATTTCCCTCTGTGTGTAATTTAAGGTAAGGGCGGTTTAATTCAACTTTGTTGAATGTTGCGCTGGTGGCGCTCAGATTTGAAGATCCGCTCCAAATCCCCCATCTTCCATCTTTCAGTAATTCCATGTTATCGACATAACCATTAAGAGCGGTAAGCTGGAATGGAAAATCGGGATTGATATCAACCAATAGGCTGTTATTAATCGTCATCCCGTTAATGGAAAAGCCGGATATCCATTTAGGCAGTGATTCTTTCAGTAACTGATGCCAGTTTTGCGGCAAAGTATAAGTTAAACCCGCAACCGTTGCATTTGCGATTTTAAACTGCTTTGTTTGGTGGTTCCATTGAGCTTTGATGTGGAATAATCCCTTTTCCCAACGGGCAGTAAGATTGGAAATATTAAGCTCATTTCCGGCAAGAATAAGGTGACCAATAGCGTCGGTGACATGAAGATCATTCAGCGTAGTATCCATTACGTTGAAATCAATAATTCCTTCTTTCCCTTGCCAGTTCCCGTTAACCAAACCGATATTTTTTACTGAGGCATCCAGATAGTTAGCAGACCAGCCTTTACCTTCCAGCTTGGCATTAGTGAGGCTCAGATCTTTAATGCTCACTGCGGGTAATTTACTGGTTTTCAGCCATAACTCTTCAAGCGTCATTGCAGTCTGCCAGCGAATATCACTGATAAGTAAATTATCCCACTGCCAGCTCCCATCGGGTAGACGTTGCCCATTACCGGATACCGAACCGCGTGCCAATGTTGCACCAAATGAGCGGATAATCAGTGTATTCTGTTGGTTATTCCCTTGCATAACCACCTTTTCAAGAGAAATATTATTTAAGTTCAGCTGATCGGCACTGAACTGAAATTTTCCATTCCCTGCCAATTCACCTGATTGAGGGTTCCAGGGAGTGATGCCACCGGTAATATTTTCCCCTTGGACCTGCCAGTCTGCATTTTCTGACTGAATAGACATTTGATTGAGTTGCAGGATATTGGCGCTAAAAGGTAAGGATTGCCGCTCGCCTTTTATTGTTAATTGGCCCTGTTGCAATAACAGACGGTGAAAATGATGCGGAGAAGTGAGTTGCTGCCAGTTGAAATCGAATGCCGCAACTTGAGCCTCTAAGGTAAAAGAGTGTTGTTTATTACTAAGGGCGATATTGGTGAACGTCAGGGTGCCGGGTTGTGACCAGTAATGTTCGATATTGCCAATCTGAACCTGATAATCACTGTTATTACTGAGCCATTGACTCAATTGGCGAGCGCCCCAGCTTGTCTGAATAACGACATAAAGAGTGACTACTGTCAGTATTAGCAGTAATGACAGAGTAACCAGCAATTTTCCTAACCATCTCATCATCAGACTCCAATTTAATCAGCTTATAACTTCCTTTTATGCCGTAATTTTTGTGTTCACTCAAGAGATGGTGAATAAAAGTTATGAGCGAGGAGAAATTATTATTTGTAATGCTTGCATAATTGAACGATAAAACCAAAATACCAATAAATAACTATATTAATTATAAATTCTAATAGTTTCATGTGATGAGATAATAAAAAAATAAGGAGTTATTAGTGTTGTTTTATTGTTTTAAAATAACTTTTAGATATTGATTTTTGCTTGATTTTATTTGTGTCTTTCATGATAAGTTATTTCATATTAAGGTGTTACGATTCTTGCATGAATTTGTTAATAATTATCTTGTGTAATTAATGCAATTATTAAGTCTATATTTTATCTCATGGTAATATAGCTAATAACATCCGAATGAATTAATGTATTAATGGATGGTTATAAGTGGAATAATGATTTTTTTCGTAATCACTTCTATTCCTTTCTCAGTTTTACTGATGATTGAAATAAGACTTCATCGTTTACTTTCATCCATCTTCCAGCAAATAAATAACGTAAGGAATCTATTATGTCAGAAAGCATGAAACAAAAATCGTCGCATGAAAGCAGTATCCGCATGACCAGCCCACTGACTGGAAAGGAATTTCTGGATGGGCTAGACGATGGTCGGGAAGTCTGGGCTTATGGTGAACGTATCCACGATGTTGCCCGCCATCCTGCTTTTCAAAATCCAGCCCGCGCTGTTGCGAAACTCTACGACGCTTTGCATGATCCCGTTTATCGTGACGTACTGACCACGGCTACAGATACGGGGAGTTGTGGTGTAACCCATCCCTTTTTCCGTGTGCCGCGTTCACAGCAGGATTTAATTGCGGATCGTGATGCTATCGCCGCGTGGGCTCGTATAAATTATGGTTGGTTGGGTAGAAGTCCTGACTATAAGGCGGCG
Source organism: Photorhabdus sp. RM322S (assembly GCF_042879395.1). Lineage (NCBI taxonomy): Bacteria > Pseudomonadati > Pseudomonadota > Gammaproteobacteria > Enterobacterales > Morganellaceae > Photorhabdus > Photorhabdus sp. RM322S. The sequence goes on along the minus strand of NZ_JBHFKW010000006.1, from coordinate 5,165 downwards.
TTTCTTACCTCACTAGGCGTAAACCCAGAATTTTATGGTGAGTTTGCTGATAATGCAAAAAACTGGTACGCCCGCTCACAGGAAAACGTGTTTTACTGGAATCACTCAATTATTAACCCACCGGTAGATCGCCATTTACCTCCTGATGAAATTGGTGATGTTTGTATTCATGTTGAAAAAGAGTGCGATGATGGATTAATTGTCAGCGGCGCAAAAGTTGTTGCCACGGGGTCGGCGATTAGCCACTACAACTTTATTGGTCATTATGGTTTACCGATAAAGAAGCGGGAATTTGCGTTGGTCTGTACCTTACCGATGAATGCGCCAGGACTGAAATTAATCTGTCGTCCCTCTTACGCACTGGCGGCTGATAAAATAGGCAGTCCTTTTGATTATCCGCTCTCTTCCCGATTTGATGAGAACGATACGATTATTATTATGGATAAAGTGAAGGTTCCTTGGGAGAACGTATTTATCTATGGCGATGTAGATAAAGTCTCGTTATTTTTTGCTGAATCTGGTTATTTTCATCGGGCTATGCTGCATGGTGTGACCCGGTTGGCTGTTAAACTTGATTTTCTTTGTGGATTAATTATTAAGGGGGTTGAAGCCACGGGTACGAAGGATTTTCGTGGCGTACAAACACGGGTTGGTGAAGTATTGGCATGGCGTAATATGTTTTGGGCGCTCAGTGATGCAATGATTAAATCTCCGGAGTCCTGGGGTAAGGATGCCTTATTACCTCGATATGAATATGGAATGGCTTATCGTTGGTTTATGACGCTGGGTTATCCGCGGGTAAAAGAAATTATTGAACAGGATTTAGGGAGTGCCTTGATTTATGTTAACTCTCATGCCAGCGATTTTTCTAACCCAGAGCTGTCTCCCTATCTTGATAAATACGTGCGAGGCTCCAATGGTTACAGCGCAGTTGAACGGGTTAAACTGATGAAACTGATTTGGGACTCAATTGGTACCGAATTCGCTGGCAGGCATGAATTATATGAGCGCAATTACTCTGGCAACCATGAAACTGTCAGAATAGACGTGTTATTGGCTGCCCAATCGTCGGGTTTAGTGGATCAATGTAAGGGATTTGCTGAACAGTGTATGAGTGAATACGGTCTTGATGGTTGGATCGGTAACGATTTTATTTGGCCTTCCAGCCGCTAGGCTAAACCATAATCACGCACAACTGTGATTTTATGTGCGTGATTATTAAGTTGATTATCTGCTGTGTATCGTGAGCAGGCAGCTCCAGCGCTTGGCAGATTAAAATTGCCGGCGTGATCCGCGACAAACATTGCCAATAAATGCTGACAGGCAGCAAACAGAGTTTATGGCAGTGGTGGGCATGATGTGAAATTCCGGGCCGACAAAAAACGCATTTTAATGATCCACTACACAAAAGCAATCGTTTGCGAAAAAATTCTGTAACCAGGTGTGATTTAATCTGGTCACATTTTTATATGTTTTAACTTGTGTTTGTTGCTGATTTTTTTTCTAATCCAGCGTTGCCTGCTTTTGGCGTTTTCTAAAGGATGAGTCTAACGTCGTAAGAATTTACATAATTTTAACAATATAGCTGGGGTACATAGATGTATCATCTTGATGTTTATGGCACGCTTGTTGCGTCCGCATTAGTACTATTAATTGGGCGAAAACTCGTACAATCAGTTCCATTTCTTGAAAAATACACCATTCCTGAACCTGTTGCGGGTGGCCTGTTAGTTGCTTTTATACTTTTAATGCTTAAGCAAACGACGGGTTGGGAAATCAGCTTTGATTTGTCCCTTAAAGACCCTTTGATGTTAACTTTCTTTGCCACTATTGGCCTGAATGCGAATCTTTCCAGTTTGCGAGCGGGTGGTAAGGTACTTTTCACTTTTGTCTTTGTCGTTGTTGGCCTGTTGTTGGTTCAGAACACCGTGGGTATCGCATTGGCTGAACTGCTGGGGCTGGATCCATTAATGGGTTTACTGGCAGGTTCTATAACGCTGTCTGGTGGTCATGGGACCGGTGCTGCTTGGGGGAAACTGTTTGTTGAACGTTATGGGTTTGAAAATGCGTCAGAAGTGGCAATGGCCTGTGCGACTTTCGGTTTGGTGCTAGGTGGTCTGATTGGTGGTCCAGTTGCTCGTTTTCTGGTGAAGAATACAAAAACCCCCGGGCTGAAGGCAGATGATACCGAAGTGCCAACGGCGTTTGAAAAACCTTATACCGGTCGGATGATTACACCATTGGTCATGCTGGAAACTATCGCATTGATCTCTATCTGCCTGATGGCAGGTAATTTTGTTTCTGAGCTTATGCAAGGTACATGGTTTGAATTACCGACATTCGTTTGTGTGTTATTTATTGGGGTTATCCTCAGTAACAGCCTGTCGGCGTTAGGTTTTTACCGGGTATTTGACCGGGCGGTTTCTGTCTTGGGTAACGTGAGTCTTTCGTTGTTTCTGGCAATGGCGTTGATGAGCCTGAAATTGTGGCAGATGGCATCTCTGGCATTACCAATGCTGACAATTCTTGCGATACAGGCTGTTGTCATGGCGTTGTACGCAATTTTTGTTACCTATCGTGTGATGGGGAAAAACTACGATGCAGCGGTTCTTGCTGCGGGCCATTGTGGTTTTGGCTTGGGGGCGACACCGACAGCCATTGCAAACATGCAGGCGATTACCGACCGTTTCGGACCCTCTCATGTGGCGTTTCTGGTGGTGCCGATGGTAGGTGCGTTCTTTATCGATATCGTTAACGCGATTGTGATTAAGCTCTATCTGCTGTTGCCAATATTCCCAGCAGTGTAGGGGCAAATTAGAGAGATACTGCACTGGCTATTCAGTTGGTGCAGTATTGTCGTTGTGTTCTGCTGTAATTCATCATTCAAATCTTCTATACCATTCAATTTTGTTACTTCTTGTCAGCCTTCGATAAGATCCAGTCCCTGGCCCTTTCCTCATCGGAGAAATCCTGCGGTAAGGTCACCGGTTGGTAACGTTACCGCTGCGTCAGAAATTTTTCATTAACCGTCATTTATCATTATTTATTCTTAGACAAGCATCGTCATAGTTTCACCGTCAAAACGACAATACAACGTAATATATTCGCAACTAGGTGGCCACCAAGGGCCGCGCGCGTTCCAGTTTGTCAGCCAAAACCTCATTATGCTGAGCCAGCCACATGTCATTGATGAACTGGAGGTTAAGCCAAAACTCCGGTGTGGTTCCCAAAACCTTTGCCAGCAAAAAGGCAGTTTCCGCAGTCACTCCACGCCGACCACCGCACAGCTCATTGACGGTCTTCCGGCCTACGCCCATAGCTTTTGCCAGTTCGCCCTGGGTGATACCCAAGGGTTCTAGAAATTCTTCTTTGAGCATAGTGCCCACACTGGTAGGTTGATGAGCGGGAATTCTTAGTGCTTCAATCATAGTTTCACCTCTTACCTGTATGTATGGGGGTCCAGATAGATCCCGTTAGCCTCGCCTGCATCCCATTGGAATATCAGGCGATATTGCTTGTTAACGCGGATCGAACACCAGTCTTTTAGATTGCCTTCCAGATGCTCAAATCTGTTACCCGGTGGCACCCTTAAATCCTTCTCGCCTTTAGCGACATGGATAATATCGAGCTTACGCTTTAAAGCACTTTCAATTGTGCTGGGTATGTTGGGTGACTTTTCACCGCGAAAGTAATAATCATCCAACCACTGATCCCTGAACATCTTAATCATGGTTAATGGTATCCTGTATCGATACATGTTACAATTGATTTTTAGCAAGACCTGCCGTAAACCCTCGCCCAGTGCGGCATAGGTATCTACACATCGTCGAACTGACCTAACACACTTGCGGCTAACCGGGTCAGTTCCTCTGCCGAGTATTCCGACAACAACTGTAACGTGTTTAGCAGCAGTGATAAACCCGCCAGAATAGCCGGCGCGCTTTCTCGTCGCCCCCGTTTCTGTTGACGTCCCGATAAACGACACAATAATCGTCTTGCCCTGATGTTCTCTTCATCATTTCCTCGCTGTAAGCGCCACGCCAGTACACAAGCCATACTCGCAATTAAAAGCCGCCGTAACACCGCTCCCGCACTGCGTTGCAACCAGGACTCCACATCATGACCCGCCCCCTTTATCAGCTTAAAAAACGATTCGATGTTCCACCGCCAGTAATACCATTGCGCCACCTCATCAGGACCCATTTCCTCTCCCACGTTCGTCAGCAGGGTCCACTGCCCCAGCCGCTGCCCTTCCTCATCCATCAGCCGGACAACTATCAGCCTGACCGGGAGCGGCGGACCTGACTGTACTTTTAGCCTTTTTCCGGTTTCTTCATTGATACGCTTCGGTTTGGCCGCTCGCGTTATCGTTATTCCCGCTTCACTCACCGCCAGGCCCGCTTTCCTGCCTTTGTAATCCACCTGTCCGGTGACGTGAAAAGACAGGTTTTCTGCCACCTGACCGAGTTTTTGGGTTTCGCCCTGGTATTCAACACGATGGCCCTCTTTTCCCCGGATTAACCACCGAAATCCCTGCGCACTGAGCTGACGCAGATGGCCCACCGAATCACCTTCCCGGTCAATCACATGAATCAATGTTTTGCCCAGTTCCAGGGCTTCAATCTGGTTGATACTGGCTGTCAACGCATCCAGATGCGTTTCCTGGGGAAGCCGGTTCTCATCCAGCGTCGAGTGACATCCGGTATTGTCCGTCAGTGACTGTGCCACCGGGGCGATTGGCAGACCGGAAGCGGCATCAACCAGCAGGCTGGTTTGCAGCTCATAACCGATATCCCGGGCATGGGTCATCTGAAGACGCTGGGTTTTATGCAGATGTGAGGCAAACTGTAAGCGAGACCAGTCATGAACCACCAACGCATAAGCATGGGAACTCTGAGCGATGCCCTGTCGGGCCAGTTCAATCATCGGCTGATTAAGCTGGCTAAATGAAATACGGTCATTGTTGAGAAAACGCCAGACGGCCTGAGTGGTGGCAAAGGTCGTCTTCTGGGCACTGGCGATATCTTTAATCGCCGGCGCAAGGGAAGCGGCAGGAGTCATATGTTGTTTAACCAAAGATTGATATCGACGGTTGAGCCGGGCATCGAGCCCGGTGATAGAAAAGTTGAAAGCATACTGAATATTAATACCATTTCTGACGAGAA